>JBELMF010000016.1:0-33031 GCA_042096015.1 Sphingomonas sp. | reverse complement strand
TGCTCTTCCGATCTGGACGAATTCCTGAAGCGCGCGCGCGGCGGCGGATCGGGCGGCGGCGGTGGCCCGCAGCTGCCGATGGGTGCCAATCCGCGCAACCTGTGGCTGATCGGCGTCGCGCTGATCCTGGCGGTGTGGATCATCTTCACCTCCTTCCACCAGATCGGCCCACAGCAGCGCGGCGTGGTGACCTTCCTGGGCCGCTATTCGGGCCAGCTGGAACCGGGCATCCGCCTGACGCTGCCCGCGCCGCTGGTGGCCGTGCAGAAGGTCGACGTGGAGCAGGTGCGGGTGGACGAATTCCCGCGCGACGGCAGCGAGAACGTGCTGACCGGCGATCAGAACATTCTGGACCTCGCCTATACGGTGCGCTGGCGCGTCGATAACCCGCGCGATTTCGTGTTCGAGATCAAGGATCCGGTCGAGACGGTGCGGGCGACGGCCGAAAGCGCGATGCGCGCGGTGCTGGCGACCACCACCCTGAATGAGGCGATCGGCGCCGGCCGCACCACCATCGAGGCGCGCGTCGCGCAGATGATGCAGCAGATCCTCAACGATTATCAGGCGGGCGTCCGCGTACAGGGCGTGTCGATCAAGCAGGCGGCGGCACCGGCCAGCCTGATTGATGATTTCAACGCCGTCACCGCCGCGCAGCAGGAAGCGGTGGCGAACCTCAACAACGCCCGCAGCTATTCGCAGCAGGTGATCGCCCGCGCGCAGGGTGAGGCCGCAGCCTTCGACAAGGTGTATGAACAGTATCGCCTGGCGCCCGAAGTGACCCGCCGCCGCATGTATTACGAGACCATGGAGGCCGTGCTGGCCAAGACCGACAAGACGATCGTGGAAACGCCGGGCGTCGCCCCGCTGCTGCCGCTCGACCGCGCCCGGCGACTGGAGGAGCCGCAGGTCGATCCCGCGCAGCCGCAGGGAGGCGCACGATGAGCGCGGTGCTGCGCAACCCGGTGGCGGTCGGCTTCGCCGCGCTGGGTGCCGCGATCGTCGCGGCGGCCACCTTCGCCATCGTTCCGGAAACCAAGCAGGCGGTGGTGCTGCGCCTCAACAATCCAGTCGGCCAGCCGGTCAACCAATATCAGCCCGGCCAGGTGATCGGACGCACGGGTGCGGGCCTGATCGCGCGCATTCCGTTCGTCGACAAGATCGTCTGGGTCGACAAGCGCGTGCTCGACGCCGATCTCGACAACACTTTGGTGCTGTCGACCGATCAGCTGCGCCTGAACGTCGACGCTTTCGCCCGTTTCCGCATCGTCGATCCGCTGCGCGCGGTAACCTCCACCGGCAGCACCTCGAACACCGAGGAGCGGGTGGCGGACCAGCTGCGCCCGCTGCTCGGCACTGCGCTGCGCAACGAACTCGGCAAGGTGCCGTTCGCGACCCTGCTCAGCCCCGAACGGGGCCGGGTGATGGATGCGATCCAGGCCTCGCTGCAGCGCGACGCGCGGCAATATGGCGCGGAGATCGTCGATGTGCGCATCAAGCATGCCGATCTTCCCGACGGCAGCCCGCTCGACAGCGCGTTGCAGCGCATGCGTACCGCCCGCCAGCAGGAGGCGAATACGATCCGCGCGCAAGGACAGAAGCAGGCGCAGATCGTGCGCGCTGAGGCCGACGCCACCGCTGCGCGGATCTATGCCGAGGCGTTCAGCAAGGACGCGAGCTTCTACGATTTCTACCGGGCGATGCAGTCGTACCGCCACACCTTCGGGGCGGACGGCGGGCCGCGACCGGAAGGATCGACCAGCATCATCATGGGTCGCGACAATGCCTATCTGAAGGAATTCAACCGCCAATAACGTCGCAACGCCAATCCGGCCGGATCGTTGAACATTCAAACGCCGTTCATCGTCCGGACGGCATTATGCCCCGGTTCGGCTGACACCGGCCAAACGAGAGGAACATGACGATCGTGCGTTACGCCTACGCCCTCACCGGCGCCCTGCTACTCGGCGGCACCGCCGCCTCGCTCGCCCTGCAAAATCCGGCCACTGCGCAGAACGCGCAGAACGAACCCGGGACGATCCAGGCCTCCGCGCCGCGCCCGGGCGCACCGTCCAGCTTCGCCGATATGGTGGCGAAGCTGCAGCCGGCGGTGGTCAACATCTCCACCGATCAGAAGGTGACGGTGGCGCAGCCCGCCAATCCGTTCCAGGGCACGCCCTTCGCCGAATTCTTCGGTCAGTTCGGTGGCCGCGGTGGCCAGAACGGCGCCCCGATCACGCGTGAGGCGCAGTCGCTCGGCTCGGGCTTCATCATTTCGCCCGACGGCTATGTCGTGACCAACAACCATGTCGTCGCGCCCGGCAACAGCCGCGCGACCGTGGAGGCGATCCGCGTCACCCTGCCCGATCGCAAGGAATATGTGGCGAAGCTGATCGGCCGCGACGCGGCGTCGGATCTCGCTTTGCTCAAGATCGATGCGCCAAGCCCGCTGCCGTACGTGAAGTTCGGCGATTCGGCGCGCGCGCGGGTCGGTGACTGGGTAGTGGCGATCGGCAATCCGTTCGGGCTAGGCGGCACCGTTACGGCCGGTATCGTCTCCGCGGTGCATCGCGTCACCGGCCAGGGCGGCGCCAACGATCGCTTCATCCAGACCGATGCGTCGATCAACCAGGGCAATTCGGGCGGCCCGATGTTCAACCTCAACGGTGAAGTGATCGGCATCAACAGCCAGATCTTCTCGCAATCGGGCGGCAACATCGGCATCGGCTTCGCCATCCCGGCGGAGGACGCCAAGCCGATCATCGACACGCTGATGAAGGGCAAGCCGGTCCAGCGCGGCTATATCGGCGTCACCATCCAGACGCTGAGTGACGATCTGGCCGCCGCCGTCGGTCTGCCGAAGAACTCGGGCGAGATCATCGCACGGGCGGAGCCGGGCGGCCCGGCCGCCAAGGCGGGCCTGCGCGCCGGTGATGTGGTGACCCGCGTGAACGGTCAGCAGGTGACGCCGGATACGACGCTGTCGTACCTCGTCGCGAACGTGAACCCGGGCGAGCAGGCGCGCCTCGACATCATCCGCGACGGCAAGCCCGCCACCGTCACCGTCACCGCCGCGGTGCGCCCGGCGGAAGAGCAACTCGCGCAGCAGCTCGGCAATGATGACAGCTTCTCCGACGATGACGGCGGTGAAGATGCAGCGCCCGGCTCCAACGGCATCGGCGTGACGGTGCAGCCGCTCACCCCGGCGATCGCCCGCCAGGTCGGCGTCGATTCGACCGTCCAGGGCGTCGTGATCAGCGCGGTCGATCCGTCCAGCGATGCGGGGCAGAAGCTGCGCCGCGGCGACGTGATCGTCTCGGTTAACTCGGTGCCGACGCGCACCGCCGCCGATGTGGCGCGCGGCGTCCAGGCGGCCAAGGCCGCCGGGCGACCGCAGGTGCTGCTGTCGGTCGTCCGCGGGCGTAACCCGGCCGTGTTCATCGCCGTGAAGGTGAAGTAACCCCGGCCCGCCCGGCCCGAGAAAGGGGCCTCGCGCGACATGCGCGGGGCCCTTTTTTGTGCGCCGGCACGCAGGGTGGTGACGCCGCCGGCGCGATCGGCGTAACGTCTCCCTCGATGACCGACACCCTCTTCATCGGCGCCAGCGACGGCGGCGCGGACCCGCAGTTCCTCGATCTGAAACGCGCCAACCGCCACGGGCTGATCGCGGGCGCGACCGGCACCGGCAAGACAGTGACCGTCCAGGGCATCATCGAGGGGTTTTCGGCCGCGGGCGTTCCCTGCTTCGTCGCCGACGTGAAAGGCGATCTCGCCGGGCTCGCCATGCCCGGCTCCCCGCAGGCGAAAACCCATGCCGCCTTCGCGACGCGCGCGGCAACGATCGGCAACGCCGACTGGGCCTATGACGCGAGGCCGGTGCAATTGTGGGATCTTTACGGCGAGCAGGGCCATCCGGTCCGAACCACCGTGTCCGAAATGGGCCCGCTGATGCTCGCGCGGCTGCTGGGGCTGAACGCGGTGCAGGAAGGCGTGCTGACGATCGCCTTCCACGTCGCCGACGCGGACGGGCTGCTGCTGATCGACCTCGATGACCTTCAGGCGATGCTGGCGCATTGTGCCGAGCGCGCAAGCGAGTTGACGACGCGCTACGGCAACGTGTCTAAGCAATCGGTCGGCGCGATCCAACGGGCATTGCTCCAGCTGCGCGCCCAGGGTGGGGACGGCTTCTTCGGCGAGCCGGCGCTGGATCTCGCCGACTTCCTCCGCACGGACGACACCGGACGCGGGATCGTCAACGTGCTCGCCGCCGACAGGCTCATGGCGGCGCCCAAGCTCTACGCCACCTTCCTGCTGTGGCTGCTGTCCGAACTGTTCGAGACTATGCCCGAGATCGGCGATCCCGAGCGGCCGGTGCTATGCTTCTTCTTCGACGAGGCCCACCTGCTGTTCGATGACGCGCCAGAGGCCTTGGTGGACAAGATCGAGCAGGTGGTGCGGCTGATCCGCTCCAAGGGCGTCGGCGTCTATTTCATCACGCAGAATCCGATCGACATCCCCGACGCGATCGCCGGGCAGCTCGGCAACCGCATCCAGCACAAGCTAAACGCCTTCACCCCGCGCGACCAGAAGGCGGTGCGCGCGGCGGCGGAGACGTTCCGCGCCAATCCGGACGTGGATGTTGCCGCGGTGATTACCGAGCTGAAGATCGGCGAGGCGCTGGTCTCGCTGCTCCAGGCCGATGGCGCCCCCTCCCCCGTCACGCGCACGCTGATCCGCCCGCCGGCGAGCCGCGTCGGCCCGCTGAGCGCGCAGGAGCGGCGGGTGATCGTCGACGCCGACGCGGTCGGGGCAAAATACAACGCGGTGGTCGATCGCGAGTCGGCGGAGGAATTGCTGGCCGCGAAGTCGGCAGAGGCAGCGGCGGCCGCCGCGGAGAAGCGCGCGCAGGACGCGGCGGAGAAGGCGGCCGCGGCAAGCGCCAAGGAGGCGGCCAAGGCGGATCGCGAGCGGATCGCGCAGGAGCGTGCCGCGGAACGTGAAGCGGCGAACTCGCCGTGGAATCGGGCGGTGGCGTCGGCAACGCGCGCGGCTGGGTCTTCGATCGGGCGGCAGGTGGCGAACGAGATCGGCAAGCAGGTGTTCGGCTCCGGGCGCGGCAAGGCGTCGGGCGGGCTGATGGGGACGGTGCTGCGCGGGGTGCTGGGCGGGTTGTTCCGCGGGCGGTGATGGGGCGGCTGGCGCGAGCCACGCCGCAGCCCCGACCACCACGTCATCCCGGACTTGATCCGGGATCCCGCTTCTTCTCGGGGCGGCGGCAAAGGCAGCGGAACCCCGGGTCAAGCCCGGGGTGACGATTGTGGGTGTGGGCCACGTCCACTCGTCATGCCGGGCTGGTCCCGGCATCCAGGGTGCCGCGTATTCACCCCCTGTGGGATGTGCGGATGGGTGGATGCCGGGACGAGCCCGGCATGACGATAAGAAAAGGGCGCCCGGATCGGACCGGACGCCCCTTCATCAACCCGCCGCGGCAAAGCCGCCCTTCGACTACCTGCCAGGGCAGGCGCTCAGGACCGGCTTCGTCGGTCCTCACTTGGGTGAGGCCGGCCGACAGCGCCTGTGCGGCGAGCCTCCGGCCGCCGCAGCGCGTGCCGGCCGGCACGCTCAGGCGCTGTAGTACATGTCGAACTCGACCGGGCTCGGGGTCATCTCCCAACGGGCGACCTCGCTCCACTTCAGTTCGACATAGGCCTCGATCTGGTCCTTGGTGAACACGTCGCCCTTCAGCAGGAAGTCGTGATCGGCCAGCAGGCTGTCGAGCGCCTCGCGCAGCGACCCCGCGACGGTCGGCACTTCGGCAAGCTCGGCCGGGGGCAGATCGTACAGGTTCTTGTCCATCGCATCGCCCGGATGGATCTTGTTCTGGATGCCGTCGAGGCCCGCCATCAGCAGCGCGGCATAAGCGAGATAGGGGTTCGCCATCGCATCGGGGAAGCGCACCTCGACGCGCTTCGACTTCGCGCCCGTGCCGTACGGGATGCGGCACGAGGCCGAACGGTTGCGGCTGGAATAGGCCAGCAGCACCGGCGCCTCGTAACCCGGCACCAGCCGCTTGTAGCTGTTGGTGGTCGGGTTCGTGAAGGCGTTGATCGCCTTGGCATGCTTAATCACGCCGCCGATGAAATACAGGCAGGTGTCGCTGAGCCCGGCATAGCCGTTGCCGGCAAACAGCGGGGTCTTCCCTTCCCAAATCGAGAAGTGGGTGTGCATGCCCGAGCCGTTATCTTCCTTGATCGGCTTGGGCATGAAGGTCGCCGACTTGCCATAGGCATGCGCGACCTGGTGCACGACGTACTTGTAGATCTGCATGCGATCGGCGGTGGTGGTCAGTGTGCCGAAGGTGAGGCCCAGCTCGTGCTGCGCGGCGGCCACCTCATGGTGGTGCTTGTCGCACGGCAGGCCCATCTCGATCATCGTCGAGACCATCTCGCCACGGATGTCGACCGCGCTGTCGACCGGCGCGACGGGAAAATAGCCGCCCTTGGCGCGCGGACGGTGCGCAAGGTTGCCGCCCTCATACTCACGACCGGTGTTGGTCGGCAGCTCGATGTCGTCGATCTTGAAGTAGGATTCGGCGTAGTTCGTGTCGAACTGCACGTTGTCGAACATGAAGAACTCGGCTTCCGGGCCGACGTACACCGTGTCGCCGATGCCGGTGGAGGCGACATAGGCCTCGGCGCGCTTCGCCGTGGTGCGCGGATCGCGCGAATAGCCTTCGCCCGTCGACGGCTCGAGAATGTCGCAGAACACGATCAGCATCGGCGTGGCCGAGAAGGGATCGTTATAGACCGCCTCGAGATCCGGCTTCAGGATCATGTCGGATTCGTTGATCGCCTTCCAGCCCTCGATCGACGAGCCGTCGAACATCAGGCCGTCGGTCCACTCGTCCTCGCCCATCACGCTGGCGACCATCGTCAGGTGCTGCCACTTGCCCTTGGGATCGGTGAAGCGAAGATCGATCCACTCGATCTCTTCGTCCTTGATGCGCTTGATGACGTCTGCGGCGGTCGTTGCCATTTTCTCGTGTTCCTTCTTGCTACCTTATCCCCCTTCCGCTTGCGGGAGGGGCTAGGGGAGGGCGTGTCATGGATGGCGGAACGACCTTGGACAGGCCCTCCCCCGGCCCCTCCCGCAGGCGGGAGGGGAGATTAGGTGTCAGATCGCGTCGTCGTTGCGCTCGCCGGTGCGGATGCGCAAGGCGGTCTCCACGGGGATGACGAAGATCTTCCCGTCGCCGATCCGCCCGGTCTGCGCCGCCTGGGCGATCGCCTCGACCACGCGCTCGACCAGGCCGTCCTCGACGACCACCTCGAGCTTCACCTTGGGCAGAAAGTCGACGACATATTCGGCGCCGCGATAGAGCTCGGTATGGCCCTTCTGGCGGCCGAAGCCCTTGGCCTCGGTAACGGTGATGCCGGACACGCCGACTTCGTGGAGCGCCTCCTTTACCTCATCCAGCTTGAACGGCTTGATGATCGCTTCGATCTTCTTCACGCGAAAACGCCCACCCCTGAATAGAACCCTCGCCCCGGCGTCGGTGCTTGCATCGAACGTGCCAGCCGGTGGCGCGAAGGGCAAGGTGGAGACTCGTGCGGCGTGCGGGTTTGTATGTGCCTCAAAAGCGGGCACGCGACACTCATGTGCTTGTTTGAAAAGCAGCGCTTGTCCTCGCATGTTCCCCGGCGAAGGCCGGGGTCCAGTTGCGAGCGGTCCGATACTGGACCCCGGCCCTCGCCGGGGTACAAGTCAGTGAGTCAACGCACGCCGGTCGGGACGGGCGATTTCTGCGCGGCCGGTGCCGGTGCCACCGCCTTGGTCGTGGTACCCAGGTTCTTCTGCGCCCAATGCGCCTCGTCGATCACGTAGAGGCGGATCAGTTGTGCCTGCTCGGGCGTCAGGACGCGGGCGAAGCTCACCATGCCGCGATCCTTGAGCATGCCGTCGATCAGGATCGCCTTCCACGTGTCGGCGTCGGCCAGCGTCGGCGAGCGCTGCAGGTTCGGCAGCACGCCGCCACCGCCGGCGCTGGCGCCGTGGCATACCTGGCAATAACGGCCGAACAATGCCTGGCCCTGCGCCACCTGCTGGGGCGTAGCGGTGTTCTCGGGCAGGTTCACAGGGGTCGAATCCTGCGGCTGCAGGCCGGGCAGCTGGACCTTGCCGCCAAGCTTAAAGACTAGCAGCCGCGGCACATTGGGCACGTCGCGCGCCTTGCCGATCGCATAGCCGATCGACAGCGGCAGCGCACCGCCCCGGCCCGCCAGCACCGCGACATATTGCTCGTTGCCGATCATGAAGGTCGAGGCACCGGCCATGATCCCGGTGCCGACCGGATAG
Source organism: Sphingomonas sp. (assembly GCA_042096015.1). Lineage (GTDB taxonomy): Bacteria > Pseudomonadota > Alphaproteobacteria > Sphingomonadales > Sphingomonadaceae > Sphingomonas. The sequence goes on along the minus strand of JBELMF010000016.1, from coordinate 24,679 downwards.
GTGAAGAGCTGCTTGCCCGTGTCCGCCGCATAGGCGCGGAACTCGCCCAGCGCCGTGCCCTGAAAGACGAGATTGCCCGCCGTGGTCATCGTGCCGCCGTTCCACGGCGTGGGGTAATCCACCGTCCAGCGTGGCCGGTTGGCGACCGGATCCCAGGCGACCAGCCGCCCGGTAGCGCCGGCGATCGCCGCTTTCACCGCCGCCGCATCACGCGGGTACATGGCGTTGCCGAGATCCTGGCCGACGTTGAAGCCGAGCGGCTTGGCCTGATCGAGCGGCGAGGACGGATTGAGATAGGCCGAACCGACGATCTGCGCGGGAATATAGGCGAGCCCGGCCTGCGGGTTGAAGCTCATCGGCTGCCAGTTATGCGCGGCGATCGCGCTGGGAACCGCCAGGAAGGGCTTGCCGGTCTTGTAGTAGCGCGCCTCGGGGTTCTCGATCGGGCGGCCGGTCTTCATGTCGTAACCGCTCGCCCAGTTGACGCCGGGAATGAACTGGCCGGCGTTGATCAGCTTACCGTTCGTGCGGTCGATGACGTAGAAGAAGCCGTTCTTGGGCGCCTGCATCAGCACGCGGCGCTGCTGGCCGCCGATGGTGAGCGTGGCGAGATTGATCGGCTGGGTAGCGGTGAAGTCCCACGTCTCGCCCGGCGTCTCCTGATAATGCCAGACGTATTGCCCGGTATCAGGCTTCAGCGCGACGATCGAGGAGAGGAACAGATTGTCGCCCTGCCCCTCGCTGCGCAGCCCGTGGTTCCAGGGCGAGCCGTTACCGACGCCGAGGTACAGCTGGTCGAGCTCGGCGTCATAGACGATCGAATCCCACACCGTGCCGCCACCGCCCGACTGCTTCCACTGGCCGTTCTTTGACCAGGTCGGCGACACCTTGGCCATCGCCGCGTCGCTCGCCTCGCCGTCCTTAGCGCCGGTCGGGTTGGGGACGGTGTAGAAGCGCCACTTCTTCGCGCCGGTGGCCCCATCATAAGCGGTGACATAGCCGCGCACGCCGAATTCGGCGCCGCCGTTGCCGATCACCACCATATCCTTCACCACGCGCGGCGCGCCGGTGATGGTGTAGGGCTTGCTGTTGTCGGTGGTCTGGACCGACCAGTCCTGCTTGCCCGTCGCCGCGTCGAGCGCGATCAGCCGTCCGTCGATCGTACCGAGGTAGAGCCGCCCTTTCCACGCCGCGACGCCGCGGTTGACGACGTCGCAGCACGCCTCGACGCCCTTCTCCTTGCTGACGCCGGGATCGAACTCCCACAGCTTCTGGCCCGTGCCCGCGTCATAGGCGAAGACCTTCGACCAGGGGCCGGTGACGAAAAGCTTGCCGTCGATGACGATCGGCGTCGCCTCCTGCCCGCGCGCATCGGGCATGTCCGCATACCAGGCGAGGCCGAGCTGGCCGACGTTCTCCGCGTTGATCTGGGTGAGCGGGGAAAAGCGCTGCTCGGCATAGTTGAAGCCGGTCATCGCCCAGTCGCGCCCGTCGCCGCCGGTGGTGAGCAGCGCGGCGTCGACCTTGCCGACGCCGGTGGTGGCGGAGCGATCCGCGGCCGCGGTGTCATTGCCGCCGCTGTTCGAGTTGCACGACGTAAGCGCCAGCGCCGCGATCAGCGCATATCCGAACCGCATCATCCTCTCCCCGCCCCTGTTTCGAGCTTTGGCGGGAGACTGACCCAGGTTGGTGGCGAAGGGAAGTGGCTAAGTCGGGTGGATTAGCCTGACGAAGGTGTCAGGTTCTCCCGCTCGGCACGAACGGGTGTCAGGCGTACGGCGGCTTGTGCAGCCCCGCCGGCGAGACGGTGAAGATCTCGCAGCCCGTCTCCGTGATCCCGATCGAATGCTCGAATTGCGCGGAGAGCGAGCGGTCGCGCGTCACCGCGGTCCAGCCGTCGTCGAGCAGCTTCACGTCGGGGCGGCCGATGTTGATCATCGGCTCGATCGTGAAGATCATTCCCGGCTTCAGCTCCGGCCCGGTACCCGGTCGGCCGACGTGCACCACTTCGGGCGCGTCGTGGAACAGCCGGCCGAGCCCATGGCCGCAGAAATCGCGCACCACGCCATAGCGATGCGACTCCGCATAGCGCTGGATCACATGCGCCACGTCGCCCATCGTGTTGCCCGGCTTGGCCTGCTCGATGCCGAGCATCAGGCATTCGTAGGTGACGTCCACCAGCCGGCGTGCCTTCAAAGGCACGTCGCCGATCAGGTACATGCGCGACGAATCGCCATGCCAGCCGTCGAGGATCGGGGTCACGTCAACGTTGACGATGTCGCCCGATTTCAGCGTCTTCTCGCCCGGGATGCCGTGACAGACGACATGGTTGATCGAGATGCAGCAGCTGTGCGTATAGCCGCGGTACCCCAGGGTCGCGGGCACGCCGCCGCGGCTCTTGATGAAGGCATAGACGAGCGCGTCGATCTCGGCGGTGGTCACGCCGGGCACCATGTGGGGCACGATCATGTCGAGCGTTTCGGCGGCGAGCTTCCCCGCCGCATGCATGCCGGCGAAAGCGTCCGGGCCATGCAGCTTGATGGCGCCGTTGCGGCCCAGCGGCGCGTCGCTGGTGACGGTCACATATTCGGTCATGGCCGCCGATATAGCGTGACGAGGGCACTTTTGCGAGGCTATGCCGGCTCTTGCATGGAGAGCGAACGCATCTGGACCGCCGCGCTCGTCGTCATCGGCGACGAAATCCTCTCGGGCCGCACGCAGGACAAGAACGTTGCGCAGATCGCGCAATGGCTCAACGTCCAGGGCATCCGGCTCGTCGAGGTGCGCGTGGTGGCGGATCGCGAGGCGGCGATCGTCGAGGCGGTGAACACGCTCAGGGCGCGCAACGATTATCTTTTCACTACCGGGGGGATCGGGCCGACGCATGACGACATCACGGTGGATGCGATCGCCGCTGCGCTCGGCGTGAATGTGGTGCACCACCCGCAGGCGGTGGCGGTGCTGGAGCGTTACTATGCCACGCGCGGCGGGGCGACAGAGGCGCGGCTGCGCATGGCGCGCGTGCCGCAGGGCGCCGACCTGATCGAGAACCGCATGTCGGGCGCGCCGGGCATCCGCATCGGCAACGTCTTCATCATGGCCGGCGTGCCGCACATCACCGCCGGCATGCTGGACGCGCTGACGGGCACGCTGGAAGGCGGCCGTCCGGTGGTCAGCCGTCAGATCGGCTGCTGGGTGGCCGAAAGCGAGATCGCCGATCTGCTGCGCGAGGCGGAACGCACGCATTCGGGCGTCGCGATCGGCAGCTACCCCTTCTTTCGCGAGGGGCGCACCGGCGCCAACTTCGTCGTCCGCTCACCGGATGGTGCCGCGGTCGACGTCTGCATCGCGGACCTCACCGCCGCGCTGGAGGCGGCCGGTTACCACGTCTTCCCGGACGGGATCTGACGGCTCAGCCAGCGATTTCCGCATTGCTCATGATGCGCGCCCGGCCCCGCCGCTTCGCCTCGTACAGCGCCAGATCGGCGCGGCGGACGGCCTCCTCGAACGTGTCGCGCGACACTGCGGTCGTCCCTGCGGAAAAGGTCAGCGGCCGGTCCCCCACATGCGCCAGCGGCTCGTTGCGCAGCCGCTCGCCCAGCCGCACGAGCACCATGCGCGCCTGCGCCTCGGTGGCGCCGGGGAAGTAGATCAGGAACTCCTCGCCACCCCAGCGCGCCACGAGATCGGTGCGCCGCACCGTCCCGGTGATGCCCTTGGCGAAATCGTGCAGCACGCGGTCCCCCGCCGGATGGCCGAGCACGTCGTTGATGAGCTTGAAGTGATCGAGGTCGACAAGCGCGATGGCTCCGACGGTCGCCGCCGGGTCCATCGCCTCCAGCTGATCGCGCAGCCCGCGCCGGTTGAGCATCCCGGTAAGCGGGTCGATGCTCGCGTCGCGGCTCAGCTTGCGCATCCGCTCGGCGGTCGCCTCGGCCGCGCGATTAACGCCGGCCAGCAGGCGCGCCGCCAGATCGTTGCCGCCGATCCGCGGCACGGGCGCGATCTGGCCGTCCTCGGCATCGTTGAGGGCCTTTGCCGCGAGATGGATCGGCGCCAGCAGGGCATAGATGCCGCCGACCGCGATCACCGTTCCCACCAGCGTCGCCAGCGTCACCACCATCGCGCCGGACATGTCCAGCTTCCCGGTCGTCACCGCCCAGGCGATGAAGGCCAGCAGCGGCAGGTGCGTCCCCACGAAGCAAACCGCGAACAGCCGCAATTGCAGGCTGCGCGGAAAGATGAATGAGCTTGCGAGATACAAGCGCATGCCGGTCCCTTCCCGTCGATGTGACCCCCCACCACGCGCGGGCCCACCGCGACCTGATAAGAAGAGGGTTACGTAAAGGTTAGCGATGCGCCCAACCCGGACGAAAAGGCGACGGGTTGCGTCAGTCGCCCAACAACTCCGTCATCCGCTCGACCGCCTCGGCGAACTCCAGCTTGAAATCCTGCACCACCTGGCCGGCGGGCCGCACCTGGTCGACCAGCCCGACGCCCTGGCCGACGAAATAGGTCACCATCTCGCGGGCGGCGGGATCGCCCTTCTGGGCCGCAAGATCGCAGGCGCGGATCGCCGGCTCGCTGATCAGGCTCTGATAGGGCATGGGCAGCGCGCCCGGCGATTGCGGCCCCTCCCAGGCATCGGTCCACGCGGAGCGCAGCTGGCGCGACGGCTTGCCGGTGCGGCTCCTGGAACGCACCGTATCGCGTGAGGTGGCCGCCACCATCTTGTCGCGGAACACGTCCGAACATTCGCTTTCGGGCGTCGCCAGCCACACCGAACCGGTCCAGACTCCATCCGCGCCCATCGCCATCGCGGCGGCCATCTGCCCGCCCGTCATGATCCCGCCGGCCGCAAGCACGGGGACGCGCTTGCCCTGCGCCTCCAGCGCGCGGATCACCTCGGGCACCAGCACCATGGTCGACACCTCGCCGCAATGGCCGCCCGCCTCGCCGCCCTGCACGACCAGTATGTCAACGCCTGCGTCCACCTGGCGCAAGGCATGCTCCTTAGCCCCGACCAGCGCGGCCACCGGCACGCCGCGCTCCCGCCCCATGTCGATCATCGCCTGCGGCGGCACGCCCAGCGCATTGGCGATCAGCTTGATCGGGTGGCGGAAGGCGACGTCCAGCATCGCGAGCGCCAGATTGGGATCGAACGGGGCCGGGGCATCGGAATCCGGCCGTTCGGGCGGCATGGTGAAATGATGCTTTTCGGCAAGGTCACCGACGAAGGCGCGGTGCGCGGCGGGCACCTTGTCGAGGATCGATGCACGGGTCAGCCCCTTCGCCCCGCCGGTGGCGAGATTCTCGGGGATCAGCACATCCAGCCCGTAAGGCTTGCCGTCGACATGCGCATCGATCCAGGCAAGCTCGGTCTCCAGGCTTTCCAGCGTGTGGCCGGTCGCGCCAAGAACGCCGAACCCGCCCGCGCGGCTCACCGCGGCGACGACGTCGCGACAGTGGCTGAAGGCGAGCAGCGGAAAATCGACGCCCAGCATGGCGCAGATCGGTGACTTCATGATCCTCTCCCGGCTTGTTTTGCGGGGATTGTCGCCGGTCGGGAGCCGAAAGGGAAGACCTGTCCGCCTCTCCCCGCATGCGGGAGAGGGTGGCCGAGCGAAGCGAGGTGGGGAGAGGGGAAGTGTCGGGGGGCGACGCCTTCGACTGCCCCTCTCCGCCGTCCTCTCCCCGGCCCTCTCTGCGCGCGCGGGGAGAGGGAGAAGACGTCAGAAACTCACCGCCAGCCGCGCCGTCACCTTGTCGCCGATGTGGCTGGGATTGGCGTAGCGCGAGGCGAGCACGCGATCGTCGATGTCGGTGCCCGTATAGAGCACACCCACGCTGATCGGCCCGGTGATATGGTCCACGCCCAGCGACCAATCGGTGTAATTGCCCCCGGGACGCAGCCGGGCGGCGCGTTCGGGATCGTCGACCGAGCCGGAGGATCGGCCGATCGTGCCCCTGACGGTGAACGGCGTCGCCGGGACGCCGACGCGCGCACGCGCGCCCAGCCACAGATTGTCGCCGCCGATCGCCGACTGGTCGGGCGCATAACGTGCATCGACCCCGATCTCCGCCGGGCCCAGCGCATAGCTCGCGCCCACGCCGCCCTCGACATAGTCCAGGCTCCCCGCGGCCCCGGCGAAGAGGTGACCGCTGACGAAGCCGTCCAGCCGCAGGCCGCTCCCGATATCCCGCGTGAAGCCGCCGGTGACATCGACCACCGCGTCCGCGCCGCCATGCCGCGGATCGCCGCGCGTGCCGGTGACGCGGACGCCCAGGTCGAAGCCCGCCGGCACCTGCGCAATCACGCTGGCCGCCGGCGCCAGATCACCGTCGCTCCAGCTGATCCCGCGGCGCCGCTCGTCGGTCACCACCTCGATACTGGCGCCGATCGACACCTGCGCCGAGGCCGGAATGGCCGCCGCACACAAAGCGGCGGCCGCAATTGCCTTGCCTACCGTCACGTCAGCTTCGCGCCGGCGACATGGCATTGTCCAGCTCGAGCGCCAGGGCCTCGCGGTCACGCTCGGCCACGGCGAGAAGGTGGTCGCGCACCGCCTCGCTGCGCGCCGCCACTTCCCGCGCGATCGCCTCTCGCTGGCCGCTGCACCAGCCAGGGCGGTTCCCGGCGATCGGGGCGTCGCTTGAGATGGTACGCGTCAGCACGTGGCCGGCCGCGCTTCGCGCCTCACGGTGGACGCTGACATTCGCCTTCCACGTGCAGCGCAACGTGCTGGCGCGGCCGGGCGCGCCGACGGCGCCGACCTGCTTGTAGGTCACGTCCATGTCACTTCGGTACGTAACGTCGACGCGATGGCCACGGTGATCGATCTCGATCCGGTGATCGTTCACAACGGGCGAACCGAGCAACAGCCCGGCGGCTACGATAAGGTTCATGTTCGGTCTCCTGCCTTTGCGCCGGGCTATGTTGCCCGTTCGCGGGACCGCGCCGACCTGCGCGGCCTTTGCCAGATGGCGAAGGTAACGAATGCAATCAATGCAGCTGCATCCCGTGCAATGATTTGACACAGCGGCCCTGTTCAGCGTGCCGGCGCTTTGTTAGCCGTTGGCGATGATTGCGCGCCTTGCTCTCGCCACCCTCGCCCTGCTTGCCACTGCCGCCGCCAGCGCGCCTGAACAGCGCATGCAGCAGGCGATCGCAGCCGAGGCCCCCCGCCATGAAGCGCTGCTCGAAAAGCTCGTTCGTCAGAATTCGGGCAGCCTCAACATCGCTGGGGTGAAGGCGGTGGGAGAGATGATGCGCGGCGAACTCGAGCCGCTCGGCTTCGCTGTCGAATGGATCGACATGGCCGAGACGGGGCGCGCGGGTCACATCGTCGCCACGCACAAGGGAAACGGGCGCGGGCAGCGCGTGTTGCTGATCGGCCATCTCGACACGGTGTTCGAACCGGACAGCGCCTTTACCGGCTGGTCGCGCGACGGCAATCGCGTGACCGGGCCCGGCGTCGGCGATGACAAGGGCGGCCTCGTCGTGATCGTCGCCACGCTGCGCGCCATGCACGCGGCGGGAACGCTGCGGAATGCGGACATCAAGGTCGTGCTGACCGGCGACGAGGAAAAGACCGGGGCGCCGCTCGATGTCGCCCGGCGCGATCTGGTCGCTGCGGGGAAATGGGCGGACGTTGCGCTGGAGTATGAGAACGTCGCCAGCGACGGTACGCAGGATTACGCCACCACCGCGCGCCGCAGTTCGACCAACTGGGAAATCGTCACGTCTGGTCGCACGGGCCATTCCAGCGGCATCTTCAACGACTCCATGGGTTATGGCGCGGTGTACGAACTGGCGCGGATCCTTGATGAATTCCGCCGCACCCTGCCCGAGAAGAACCTGACCTTCAACGCCAGCGTCGTGGTGGGCGGCACGCCCGCGACGCTCGACGAGGCCGGGGTGAAGGGCACTGCAGAGGGCAAGACCAATGTCATCCCCGCGCGCGCCGTCGCCCGCGGCGATCTGCGCAGCCTGACGCCGGAGCAGGATGGCCGGATCAAGGCGGCGATGGAGGCGATCGTCGCCCGCCATCTGCCGGGCACCGGCGGTTCGATCCGCTTCTTCGAAGGCTATCCTTCCATGCCGCCCACGCCGGCCAATCGCGCGCTGATGGGCAGGCTCAACGCGGTCAATCGCGATCTGGGCTTGCCCGAAATGCTGGAAATGGATCCGGCGAAGCGCGGGGCCGCCGACTCGAGCTTCGTCGCGGCCGATGCCGTGACGCTCGGCGGCATGGGCGTGGCCGGCGGGGGCGCGCATGCGGTCGGCGAATGGGTCGACCTCACCAGTCTGCCGCGCCAGGCGCTGCGCAGCGCGGTGCTGATCTCGCGACTGACGGCGGAACGGCGGGCGAAGTAGCCGTCCGGCCACCGTGTCGGGGCAGCGTCGGAAATCGGCGGTACCCGCAACGTTGCGCCGCACGGCTCGTTAGCAGGGGCAAGGCCGCCTCATCGGGTCGTGGCCTGTCTTCACGGAAAGGCCCTCCATGTCTGATGCTGTGCGCGCGATTGCGCTGAATTGCTCGTTGAAGGCAGACGGCGATTCCTCGACCGATGCGATGATCAAGGTGCTGGCTGACGCCTTTGCCAAGCACGACATCACCGTCACCGAAACGGTGCGCGTGGCCGCGCTCGACATCAAGCCGGGGGTGACCAGTGACGAGGGCGAAGGCGACGCCTGGCCCGCGCTGCGCGAGAAGATCCTGGCGCATGATGTGCTGATCTTCGGTGGCCCGATCTGGCTCGGGCAAGTCGGCAGCGTCGCGAAGCGGGTGCTGGAGCGCATGGATGCCTTTCTGAGCGAAACCGATGATCAGGGCCGCATGCCAAGCTACGGCAAGGTCGCCGTCGTAGCGATCGTCGGCAATGAGGATGGCGCGCACGGTTCGTCGGCGCAGCTGTTCCAGGCATTGAACGACGTGGGCTGGACGATCCCGCCGGTCGCCGCCTGCTATTGGGTCGGCGAGGCGATGGGCTCTACCGATTTCAAGGATCTTGCAAAGACACCCCAGAAAGTCGCCGGCACTGCCGCCATGGTCGCCGGCAACGCCGCGCATATCGCCGGCCTGCTCCGGGCCAACCCGCTCCCCGGCACCGGCTGAACACCCGCTCGGCACAGGGCAATCATGCCACGACGCCCAACGCCGATGGCGCTCCTCAGGTCGCCATCGGCAGCCGCAACCGCACCAGCAGCCCGCCCAGATCCTCGCTTTCCTCCAGGCTGACCGTCCCCTCATAGATCTCCGCGACGTCGCGCACGATCGCCAGCCCCAGGCCCGTGCCCGGCTTGCCCGTGTCCAGCCGCACCCCCCGGTCGAAGATACGGATTCGATCCGCCTCGGGGATGCCCATGCCATCGTCCTCGACCATGATCTCGACGAATCCGGCCTGCGCGCTGACCGTCACGAACACGCTGCCCCCGCCATATTTGGCAGCGTTTTCAACAAGATTGCCCATGATTTCGTCGAGGTCCTGCCGCTCGATATGGGCGATCAGATCCCTGGGCCCATCCATGTCGATGCGGACGTGCGGGTAAAGGCGCTGTACGGCGCGCTCCACGGATTCGACGCTGGGCCACACCTCCGCCCGGCTGTGCGCCGAGCCGCGCCGGCCGACCGCGCGGGCGCGGGCGAGATGATGATCGACCTGGCGGCGCATCGTGCGCGCCTCCCGCACGACAGTGTCCGCCAGGTCGTCCGACTGCGCCGTCGCGGCATTCATGATCACGGTGAGCGGCGTCTTCAGCGCGTGCGCGAGATTGCCCGCATGACGCCTCGCCTCCTCCGCCTGCGTCTCATTGTGTGCCACCAGCGCGTTCAATTCCTCGACCAGCGGCGCCACCTCCACCGGCAGCGGCCCGGCGATGCGGTTCGTGCGTCCACCCCGCATCCGCGCGATCTCCAGCCGCAACTTGCGGAGTGGCAGAAGGCCATAGAAGGTCTGCAGGGCGGCGAGCACCACCAGTCCCAGGCCCAGCAGAAGAAAGCTGCGCACCAGCGTTCGCCGCAGTGCGCCGATCTGCGCATCAAGCCCTTCGCGGCTCTGCGCAACCTGGAATCGCCAGCGCACGTCTGATCCCGGCAGTTTAACATCGCGCTCGACAATGCGCAGCTTCTCCGTGCCGAATTGATTGCTGTTGTATGTGTGGACACCGCGGTCATCGTGCGGATTGCCGTGGGCAAGCTGGCGATCCCACAACGACCGCGACGGAAACGCCTCGCGCCCCTTTGCCGAAACTTGCCAGTACAGGCCGGAATAAGGCTCAAGGAAGCGCTGGTCGGCAGGCTCCCGATTGAAGATCACCTCGCCTTCAGGGCCGATTTCCGCCGAGACGAGCAGCGACCGCAGGACATATTCGAGCTGGTCGTCGAAATTCTGCGTGACGGCAGAGGTCAGAACGCGATCCAGCGCAAAGCCGCCGCCAGCCAGCAGCACCGAGATCCAAACCGCGGCAATCACGATCATGCGCCGCGTAAGCGACCCGGTGTGGCCGATCCGCTCGCCCAGCGCGCTCAGTTCGTCGCGTTTCGGAACCATGCTGGCGCCATGCTGTTCATCCAGAACGAGAGGAGACCGGATGTGTCGCGTACCTTTCCTATGATTGCCTTCGCCTGCCTGAGCGGCGTGTTCTTCAGCCTGCTGAGCGGCTTCTTCCTGGCGTCGTGGACGATCGCCGGCATCATCCCGGCCCACGCCGTCCCGCCCACTCTCGCCCAGTCTGACCCGCCGCGTATCGTAACCGACGGCTGGCGCGAGGCGGGGTACGAACGCATTGGCCTGTGGGAGCAGCCGCGCGTCGCCGATCCTTACGCCGTCGGATCCTCAAGGCTGTAGCCCAGTCCGCGGATAGTGGTGATCACATCCTGGCCCAATTTCTTCCGAATGCGCGTTACAAACACCTCAATGGTATTGGAATCGCGGTCGAAATCCTGATCGTAGATGTGCTCGATCAGCTCGGTCCGGCTGACCACCTTGCCCTTGTGGTGCAGCAGATATGACAGGAGCTTGTATTCCTGCGCCGTCAGCTTCACCGGCTCGCCAGCCTTGGTGACCTTTCCGCTCCGCGTATCGAGCCGCACATCACCGGCGGTGAGTTCCGAGGACGCATTGCCTGAGGCCCGCCGGATCAGCGCACGCAGGCGCGCGATAAGCTCCTCGGACTGAAAGGGCTTAGCGACATAATCGTCGGCGCCCGCATCAAGGCCCGCAACCTTGTCAGACCAACTGTCCCGTGCGGTGAGCACGAGCACCGGCATCACCTTGCCTTCCTTGCGCCAGCGGTCGAGCACCGTCAGCCCATCGATCTCCGGCAATCCGAGGTCCAGAACGACCGCATCGTAATTTTCGGTGGAGCCGAGGAAGTGCCCCTCTTCACCGTCTGTGGCGAGATCGATGGCGTAACCCGCACCCTCCAGCGTGCTCTTCAGCTGCTGGCCCAAATTGGGCTCATCCTCAACGATCAGGACGCGCATACGGTACCTCTTCTCACCTAACGGGGCTGGTTAGCATCGCAGCACCGCGCGTCAACGATGCCGTCACTTGCCGGTGCGTCCGATGACCTGGCCGGTGCGGCCATCGACGTCGACCCAGATCACCGTGCCGTCGCGCAGGAACTTCAGCGTATAGACGGCGCTGGGCATCTCGAAGTCGAACCCAATGTACTGGGCGTCCTTCATCGTCGGGATGACCCGACGTTCGATCTCCTTGATCGACAAGATCCGCCCCTCTCGGAGCGCCTTCCACGCGGCGACGCCGTCATGCTGGTCGGCCGGCTGCGCCGTCACCGGCGCGGCCAGGATCAGCAGGGGCAAGGCGCACGTCATCCTCATCCCCCGTTGCATAGGGCCAAGGGATTGAACACCCTGTGAATACGCCGCCGCATGACGGCAGCCGAAGCGATGCTCCAAGTGCCGCCTACAGCGGCCGGAATGTCACCGGCAGTCCGTCCTTCGGCCGCGGGATCGGGAAGATCTGCCAGTCGTCCCCGGCACCCGGCGCCAGTTCGATCCGGTAGCGGCTGAGCAGATGCGCCATCAGGATACGGATCTGCATGGTCGCGAAGTGCAGCCCGATGCACATGTGCGCACCGCCGCCGAACGGCACCCAGGCGAAGCGGTGCCGTCCCTTCGCTGCTTCGGGAGAAAAGCGGGTGGGATCGAACACCTCGGGCTCGGGCCAATGCTCCGGCATCATGTGGGTATAGGCCGTGTTCACGCCCACGAATGTGCCACCCGGTATGTGATATCCGCCGAAGTCGAAGTCCCGCAACGCGCGCCGCGGGATCGACGGCACAGGCGGCATCAGGCGAAGTGCCTCCTTGAACGCCCATTCGGTCAGTACGAGACGATCGAGCTGTTCATAGGGTACACCGCCATCATTGCTGCCTAGCGCCAGCACCTCTTCCCTCAGCCGTTCCTGCCACTCCACGTGACGTCCCAGCAGCATGACGAGGCTTGTCGCCGATGACGTGATCGTATCGTGCGCCGCCATCATCAGAAAGTTCATGTGGTCGACGATGGCTTCGTCGCTCAGCGGCTGCCCCGCTTCGTCGGTGGTGCGACAGAATTGGGAAAAGAAATCCTGCCCGCTGCCTGCACGTCGGCGCGGGATCTCGCGGGTAAAGTAATCGACCAGATACGCACGCGCTTTCACCCCGCGACGCATGGACGTGCCGGGCAAGGGGGGGCGGACCGGCGAAACGGACGCCTGCACCTCGTTGACGAAGGCCTGATTGATGCGTGATGCCTCCGGCCCCAACGGCACGCCAAGGAAGCTGGTCGCCGCCAGATCAAGGCTCAGCGACTTGATCGCGCCATAGAATGGCAGGCGCCGGCCCGCCCAGCCACCGACCTGCTCCGCGATACCGGCGTTCAGCTCCGCGGCGTAATGGCGCATGGGCTCTGGCTTGAACGCGACCGAAAGCGCCTTGCGGTCGGCGCGATGCTTGTCGAAGTCCATCAACATCAGGCCACGCGGAAACACGAGATTGAGGATCGGCCCCCAGCCCTGTTCCGACGAGAAATTCTTATCCTTGTCAAACAGGACCAGCTCGTTCGCCTCGGGGCCCAGCAGGATCACCCCGTCGCCTCCGAAGGTGCGGTTGCGATAGACAGGGCCATGTTTGGCCACCATCCTGTTGGTGAAGCCGATCGGATCGCGGAGCACCGCAAAGGTATTACCGACGAACGGCCAGCCGCGTTCGCCGGGGATGTCCTTCAACACCGATGGCGGGTTCGCGGGCAACCAGTGGGGATTGCCGGCAAGCGTGTGGGCGTAGGCCATCGATTCGCTTCCTCTTCCGCTTATTTACATCAGTATAAATAAGCGGAAGGGGCGATACCAGCCCTTACCACAGTACGCCGTCGACGGGCTGCAGCGGCGGCGGCGCCTCATCTCCGATGGATTGCAGCAGGTCGATTTCGATGGTGCGGCACATGCCGGTCAGCGGGACATCGTGTACGGTATTGGCAAATGGATCGACGAGGTCGTCGCCGATCTGAAGTGCGGCCAAAAACATCAGGCCTGCGACCGTTGACCCGATCGGCGTTGCAATCCCCAGCGTCTCGACCAGCCCGATCGGCAGCAGCACGCAGAACAGGCGCGTGAAAAACGTCGGAAAGAACCGGTATTGATTGGGGAGTGGCGTGTTCTTGATCCGCTCCATCCCCCCTTGCGCATTGGAGATATCGACGAACAGGCTTTCGAAATGCGTCTGCTGGATGGTGTCGATCCAACCGTTGCGTCGCGCATCGTCGATGCGGCGAGAAGAACCATCGAGGATGCCGTTTGCCGTGTTGGTCCGCTGCAATGCGGGCTCAGCCTCTCCGCGTGAAAGGAAGCGCAACACCTCTGCATCAACCGGCTGCTTGCGCAACTGGCAGCGTAGTGCGTTCACATAGGCGACATGACGCAGCACGATCGTTCGCTTCAGATCGCGGGCTTCATCGTCGGGCAGCAGGTTGCGCGCCGTTCGCGATAAGCTCCGGGATGCATTGATCATCAATCCCCACAGGCCACGGCTTTCCCACCAGCGCTGGTAGGCGGAATTGGTCCGGAACCCGAGGAACAGTGCCAGCGCCGAGCCAAAGATCGTCAGCGGCAATGACGGCGCGCGAAACGGGGAGTACAGATAGACACCGGTGACGATGCAATCCCAGACGAACAGGGCGGTCAGCGGGCGCCACACTTCGCGGATAAGGATGCCGAAACGCGGCGTGGACGAAATGATCATATAAGGGTGGTCACTCGTAGACGGTCATGATGCACCCGCCATACGCGCGACCCCTGCTTCGGGTCCGTGACGAAATATTGTCGGCCGAGTAGCGACGAGCCTCAACCGATTCGCTGCCGCAGGTCCAGCATCGCCATTGCCGCCTGCGCCGCCCCGCCGCCCTTGTCGAGTTGCGCCGGATCCGCGCGGCGGATTGCCTGTTCCTCGTTTTCCGTGGTGAGGATGCCATTTCCGATCGGGATGCCATCCATCGTCAACGCCATGATGCCGCGCGCACTCTCATTGGAGACGATCTCGAAGTGGTACGTCTCGCCACGGATCACGACCCCAAGCGCGACATAGGCATCGTATCTGCCCGACTCGGCCGCCATGGCAATCGCACCCGGCACCTCAAGCGCGCCCGGCACGGTAACGACCTCGGCATCATGCCCGGCCGCCTCGATCGCCGCGCGCGCGCCTGCGATCAGCATGTCGTTCAGGTGATCGTAGAACCGTGCTTCAACGATAAGGATGGTTGCCAATGCAAATCTCCAATGGCCGGATCATGTTGAGTGCTGGCCACGTCAGGTCGCAGGCAAGCGACCCTGACATCAACGCAATAGGTTCAGCCGGATACGCTCACTCGTTCCCTGAGCCCGGGATCGGACGCTCGCCGACGATCGACAGGCCATAGCCGTCCAGTCCCACCAACGTATGATGCGTGTTGGTGAGCAGCACCATTTCCTCGACGCCGAGTTCGGCGAGAATCTGCGCACCGACGCCATAGTCGCGCAACTCCTCGACCTCAGGAGCGCCGGCGCCCTTGCCCTCGGCACGCAGCTGCAGCGACCGGGTCAGTGCGCCCTTCATCGGCCGATTGATGACGACGATCACCCCGGACCCCTCCTTCGCGATCAACTCCATCGATCGCGGCAGCAAACCCGCTCGATCGGAAAGCTCCCCAAACATGTCGGAGAAGTAGCTGGCGGTGTGCATCCGCACCAAGGTCGGCTTGTCGGGATCAATCCGCCCCTTCACCAAAGCGATCGTCTCGTCACCGGTCGCCTTGTTGTGAAAGGTCATCGCCTTCCATTGACCGCCCCAACGCGATTCGAATGCCGTTTCGGCCTTCTTCTCGACCAAGTGATCATGGCGACGGCGGTAGGCGATGAGATCGCGTATGGTGCCGATCTTGAGATTGTGGAGCTGCGCGAAGGCGACGAGATCGTCCATGCGCGACATGGTCCCATCCTCGTTCATGATCTCGCAGATCACGCCCGACGGATTGAGGCCGGCCAGCCGCGACACGTCGACGGCCGCCTCGGTATGGCCCGCGCGCACCAGCACGCCGCCGTTGCGCGCCACGAGCGGGAAGACGTGGCCAGGCGTCACGATCTCCTCGCGGCCCTTCGACGCATCGATCGCCACAGCAATCGTGCGCGCCCGATCGGCGGCGGAAATGCCGGTGGTCACCCCGTCGCGTGCCTCGATCGAGACGGTGAACGCGGTTTCGTGCCGCGTGCCGTTGTGGCGGCTCATCAGATCGAGCCCCAGCGCGTCTACCCGCGCCTTCGTCATCGCCAGACAGATCAGCCCACGGCCGTGACGAGCCATGAAGTTGATCTTTTCGGGCGTCGCCATCTGTGCGGGGATGACGAGATCGCCCTCGTTCTCACGGTCTTCGTCGTCGACCAGGATGAACATCCGGCCGTTCTTGGCCTCGTCGATGATCTCTTCCGGAGTGGACAGAAAGGCGTGGCGCAGGCGCGCGAGCTCAGCGGGCTTTTGCACGATAATGTTCCATTCGTTGAAGGTACCGGGCCAGCACATCGATCTCGATATTGACCGCGCTGCCTTGGATCAGATCCGACAGGGTTGTCACCGCCTGCGTGTGCGGGATGACGTTCACAGCGAAATGGGTGGAGCCGTCCTCGGCGTCCGTTACGTCATTGACGGTCAGCGACACCCCATCGACGGTGATCGAGCCCTTCGGAGCAAGGAACGGCGCGAGCTCGCTGGAGACTCGAAAGCCGATGCGCTTCGAATCGCCTTCCGGGCAGATGCCGAGCACTTCGGCAACGCCATCGACGTGACCGGTCACGATATGTCCGCCCAGCTCGTCGCCCAGCTTCATCGCGCGCTCAAGATTGAGCCGGCGTCCTTGCGTCCATTGCCCCTGGGCGGTGCGGCCGATCGTCTCGCCCGAGACGTCGAAGGCGAGCCAGGCCGGTCCTTTGTCTACGACGGTGAGGCACACGCCCGAACAGGCCACCGACGCGCCGAGATCGATGTCGCTCGTCTCGTAATCAGTGGTGACGACGACGCGCGTATCCCCGCGCGTCTCAACGCGCGTGATCTCCCCTACGTCGGTTATGATCCCGGTGAACATTGCACCCGCTCGTAGACTTCGAGTCGATCGCTGCCAAGCTGCCGCGAGTCGATGAGTGCCCATCGGCCGTGAGCCTCCGCGAGACGGCGAAGCCCGATATCGCCCAGCGCCGGCTGACCGCCGCCGATCAGAATCGGCGCGCGGTAAAGGAGAAGGCGATCGACAAGGTCGGCCGCCAGAAAGGCGGAGGCGGCGCTCGCTCCTCCTTCCACGAACAAATGGTTTCCGGAGAGCTCCGCGATTGCGTCCGGCGAAGCGATGCACGTGACGCCCTCCACCGCCCGGCGCGAAAGCACGATCCTCCGCGGCGCACGAGATTCCAGACCTGGCAGACGCACGTCGAGCGCCGGCCGATCCATCTCCCATGTACCTCGTCCGACAAGAATGGCCTCGTGACGGCTCCGCTCGAGATGCGCATGGGCGCGCGCCTCGGGACCGGTGATCCAGCGGCTCTCGCCATCCGCGCGAGCGATGCAGCCATCGAGTGAGGTGGCCAGCTTCAACGTCACGTTCGGCCGACCGCGACCTAGCCGAGTAAGAAAGCCGGCCATCATGCGGGATGCCTCGTCCGCGCGAATGCCGACGCAGGTGGCAACATGCGCATCAGCGAGTCGCGCCAACCCCGAACCATTGGTCCGCGGATCGGGATCGCTTCTCGCGGCGACGACCCGCGCAACGCCGGCACCTACGAGAAGGTCCGCACAGGCGGGACCGCGTGCCGATCGGTGCGCACACGGTTCCAGGGTCACATAGGCAGTTGCGCCTGTCGCGCTATGACCCGCCTCGTCCAGCGCCATGGCTTCGGCATGGGGGCGTCCGCCCGGCTGTGTCCAGCCGCGCCCGACCACCCGATTATCTCGCACGATGACACAACCGACCGACGGATTTGCGCGTGTCTGGCCGCGTCCACGGGACGCAAGCGCTAGCGCCGCCCCCATCCAACGGCGATCATCGCCGCTTACAGGCCCCACTTCTTCATCTTGTCGTCGAGTCGCTTGAACGCGGCCTGGCGCTCGGCGAGCGCCTTTTCCCGCGCGTCGATTTGTTTCTGCTTGATGGGCCCATCGATCGCCTGCTGCGCGCGTATTTCCGCGTCCGTGCGATCGAGCCGCCACTGCTGCACGTAGATGATGTCGGGCTTGTAGACCTTCTCCACCTTGGAATCCTTGGCAAAGCCGATCAGCAGCAGGCCGGTCATCAATACCGATATGAACAAGAAGATCAGTTCATGCTTCTGCCGTTGATGCAGGAACAGGCGCAGGTCGCGCACCGCGCGGAACGGGCTCATGCGGGCGAAAAATTGCATGCCACCGACATAGGAGCGCGATGCGGTCGAGGCCACCCCATCCAGCACACTCCCCTCCCGCAGGACGGGAGGAGAGTTCATTTTTAACCCTATGACTCGAGTTCGAACCGTACGGTCATCACCTTGCTTGCGTCGACCGGCCTTCCATCACGGGTCGCCGGCCTGAAGCGCCATTTGGATACGGCCTGTGACACCGTGACCCGGCAAAATGCCTCGCTGGTGGCAGAGAGGCACTCCGCCGCCGTGACGCGCCCGTCTGCTGCGATCGACACGCGCACTGTTGCGATCCCCTCAAGGCCGGCACGGCGCTCTCCAGGCGGGTATGTCGGTTGAAGACTGCCGGCGTAGCGCGGATCGATGGCTGCTTCGACCAGTTGAGGCTGGGCGGGCGGATCGACTCTCACTATCTCGCCGATCGGAATCGGCGGCAAGGAAGGAAGTGGCGGCACGGGCATGATCGGCGGCAGCGTGAAGTCGCTCGTCGCAGTGGACAAAATCGGTGTCGAGCGGCTCATTTGCTCGGGCGGCGCGACGCGGCCTGCGTCCGGCTTCGGTTTGGGAAAAGCCGACTCAGGCGGGGGCGGCGGCTCGAGTGGTATATTGGTCACAACGAGCGACTCGTCGCGGGCGATCGCAGTGATGAGCGGCGCTGAAAAAAGTAAAGCGCTCAACACCCCGACATTGATCGCAATCGCAACGGCTAGACTGCCGGCTCTGATGCCCGTCGGCCGGGAATATCCATCCGCGTACATAATCCTCTCCTTATCTGTTTGGTCAGCCTCCTTCCGAGCCTTGCGCCCGTAAATGGATGTTACAACATTACTACTGAGGGGCAAGCATTTCCGCACGCCTGCGGATCATGCCTGGCTCAAACGCGCCACGGCGCGCTCGCGCCCGATCAACGGCAGCAGCGCCGCCATGTCCGGGCCATGATCGCGGCCGGTAAGCGCCCGGCGCAGCGGCAGGAACAGTGCCTTGCCCTTGCGGCCAGTGCATTCCTTCAGCTGCGCTGTCAGCTGATGCCAGGGATCGGCTGACCAGTCGATCGACGCGGCAGCTTCCGCCGCCATGGCCAGATAATCCGCGTCCTCACCGGCGGTGATAACAGCGACCGGCCCATCAATGACCTGCCACCAGTCGCCCGCCTCGGCGATCGTCGACACGTTGGGGCGGACTGCTTCCCAAGCGGCAGGCGTCATTTCAGCCGGTAAGCGGTCCTTGACCACGTCATAAGGAAGTTGGTGGACGATCCGCGCATTAAGCTGCGCCAACTCGGCCTCATCGAAGCGCGCGGGCGCACGGCCGAAGCGGGCGAAGTCGAAGCTTTCCAACAACGGCGCCATGTTGAACACCGGCTCGACCGGATCACTTGTGCCGAGACGCGCCAGAAGCGACCGGATCGCCTGTGGCTCGATCCCCGAGTCCCGCAACTCATCGACACCCAGACTTCCGAGGCGCTTCGACAGCTTCCCTTCGCTGCCCGTCAGCAACGCCGCATGGGCAAATGTCGGAGCCGGGCTGCCGAGTGCGGCAAACATCTGGATCTGAAGCGCCGTATTGGCGACATGATCCTCGCCGCGGACAACGTGGGTAATCCCCAGATCAATATCGTCGATGGCTGAGGGAAGCATGTACAACCACGAGCCGTCGGCGCGCCGCACCACGGGATCGCTCATCGTCGACGGCTCGAACTTTTGGGTGCCGCGAACGAGGTCGATCCATTCGACGGGCGTGTCGTGATCGAGCCGGAACCGCCAGTGCGGCCGCACCCCGTCCTGCTCCAGCCGGGCACGATCCGCCTCGCTCAGGCTCAGCGCGGCACGATCATACACCGGCGGCAATCCGCGGCCGAGCAGGATCTTGCGCTTCAGGTCCAGCTCCTGGGCGGTCTCATAGGCAGGATAGATCCGCCCGGCCGCCAGCAATTCACCGAATCGCATCTCGTAGAGAGCACGTCGCTCTGACTGACGCACTTCCTGATCCGGAAGCAGGCCCAGCCACCCGAGATCCTCGCGAATCGCCGTGACGAACCGTTCCTCGCTGCGCTCCGCGTCCGTATCGTCAATACGGAGCAGGAACCGCCCCCCCTGCTGGCGGGCGAACATCCAGTTATGGAGCGCCGTACGAATATTGCCGACGTGCAGACGCCCGGTCGGTGACGGGGCAAAACGAGTTACGACAGCAGCATTTAAGGTCATGCGCGGCCGTTAGGCCGGGCGATCCGGTTCCGCAAACCATCCGGTTCATCGCTGTCGCGCGATTGCAACATGAGGCAGGCCCGCTAAGGGGGCGGCGCAGAAAGGGCGCGACGACATGAAATTGATGACCGGCAACTCGAACCTGCCATTGGCGCGCGATATCGCGTCCTATCTCGAGCTCCCGCTCACGGAGGCGCTTGTCCGCCGCTTTGCCGATGAAGAGATCTTCGTCGAGATCATGGAGAATGTGCGCGGCGAGGACGTGTTCCTGATCCAGTCGACCAGCTTCCCGGTCAATGACAATCTGATGGAACTGCTGATCTGCATCGACGCGCTGAAACGGGCGTCGGCGAAGCGGATCACCGCGGTTCTGCCGTATTTCGGCTATGCCCGCCAGGATCGGAAGCCCGGTCCGCGAACCCCCATCTCCGCCAAGCTGGTTGCCAATCTGATCACCACCGCGGGCGCCGATCGCGTCCTTTCCGTCGATCTCCATGCCGGTCAGATCCAGGGATTCTTTGATATCCCGACGGATAATCTCTTCGCTGCGCCGGTTATGTCTGCCGACATCCATGCCCGCTTCGGATCAAAGAACCTGATGGTCGTCTCTCCCGACGTCGGTGGCGTGGTGCGCGCGCGCGCGCTTGCCAAGCGCCTCGACAATGCGCCGCTGGCGATCGTCGACAAGCGCCGCGAGCGCGCCGGCGAATCGGAGGTGATGAACATCATCGGCGACGTCGAGGGCCGATTCTGCATCCTGATCGACGACATCGTCGATTCGGCCGGGACGCTCTGCAACGCTGCGGCGGCGCTGCGCGAGGCGGGCGCGGAGGACGTGGTCGCCTATGTCACGCATGGCGTGTTGTCGGGCGGTGCGGTGGCGCGGGTCGAGGGATCAGCACTGCGCGAGCTGGTAATCACCGATTCGATCGGCAATCAGGAGGCGATCGCCGGGTCGCAGCGGATCCGCCACCTGACCATCGCACCGCTGCTGGCCGAAGCGATCCGCCGTATCGCCGACGAGACGAGCGTTTCGTCGCTGTTCGACTAGGCGGCGCCCGGGTGAACAGCGGGCAGGAAAACGGCAAAACCGGGCGATTCAACGGCAGCCGCGAGCAGTCAGCTGTTCCCCAGCGCAACGATATGATCGAACACCGCGGGATGCAGCGGCTTCGTGAAGGCGCAGCCGTAGCGATATTTGTCGCGCCAGGCGACCACCGCCTCCAGCCCCGCGAGCCCCGGCAGCGTCAGCCATACCGTCGTGCCCGGCCAAAGCGTGAAGCTGGTCTGCGCGCGGAAGCCGGTGGTGGAGAGGTCGACGACCTCGATCTCGAATCGCGTCGTGCCGCGATCGCGCAGGTGCGCACGCATCTTCACTGCCTTACGCAGCGCGCGGCGGTTTTCGTCGCCCTCCTCCGGGCCGGGCAGCGGAATTGCGTGATCCATGGACCGGCACTATCCGCCGCAAGGGTTACTTTTCGGCAAACATCCTGTCCGAAGCGGCAGGAGCGCGCACCCCGGCCCGCCCGCGGCGCTTCAGCTCGGTCTTCAAGTCCTCGGGCCGGGGCGCGACGAGGAAGCCGAAGCTGACCGTACCTTCCTTGGTGCTCACCACGTGATGCAGCCGGTGGGCCTGAACGATGCGCTTCATGTAGCTGGACCTGGGCAGGTAGCGGGTGCGCACGCGTTCGTGCACGATCACGTCGTGGAAGCCGAAGTAGATCGCGCCATAGGCTGCGATCCCTGCGCCGAGCCACGCGTAACCGGGCCACCAACCGCCCTGCACCCCGCCCCAGATCAGCACGATCGACGGGATGGCGAAGATCACGCCGTACAGGTCGTTGAGCTCGAACCGGCCGGTACGCGGGCGATGGTGGCTTTCGTGCAGGAACCAGCCCGGCCCGTGCATCACCCAGCGGTGCATGACATAGGCGAACCCTTCCATCAGCGCGACGGTGAGAAGCAACAGGAGAAGGCCGGCCCAGATCGACATGCGGCCGATATAGCCATCGCGGCCCTGCATCGCTACGTCGCACCGCATCATGACGGAAGAACGACGCACCGCAGCCCTCGAGTCCAAGGCCTGGCCCTATGAGGAGGCCCGCAAGCTCCTCAAGCGCTGGCCCGAAGGCAAGCCGGACGGCGCGCCGATGCTGTTCGAGACCGGCTATGGCCCGTCGGGCCTGCCGCACATCGGCACCTTCCAGGAAGTGCTGCGCACCACGATGGTCCGCCGCGCCTATGAGGAGATGACCGGTCTGCCGACCCGCCTGGTCGCCTTCAGCGACGACATGGACGGGCTGCGCAAGGTGCCCGACAACGTGCCGAACAAGGACATGCTGGCCACGCACCTCGGCAAGCCCCTGTCGCGCATCCCAGATCCGTTCGGCAAGTTCGACAGCTTCGCCGCGCACAACAATGCGATGCTGCGCGACTTCCTCGACCGCTTCGGCTTCGACTATGAGTTCGCTTCGTCGACCGACTATTACACCTCCGGGCGCTTCGACGAGCAGCTGCGGAGCGTCCTGCGCAACTACGACAAGATCATGGCCGTCATGTTGCCGACGCTGCGCGCCGAGCGGCAGGCGACCTATTCGCCCGTCCTGCCGATCAGCGCGAAGAGCGGCATCGTCCTGCAGGTGCCCGTCGAGGTCATCGATGCCGAGGCGGGGATCATCCGCTTCGAGGATGAGGGTGAGACGGTCGAGCAGTCGATCCTCGGCGGCAAGGCCAAGCTGCAATGGAAGCCCGACTGGGGCATGCGCTGGGCGGCGCTGGGCGTCGATTACGAGATGTACGGCAAGGATCTGATCGATTCAGGCGTGCTCGGCGGCAAGATCGCGCAGATCCTTGGCGGCCGTAAGCCGGAGGGGCTGATCTACGAATTGTTCCTCGACGCCAAGGGCGAGAAGATCTCCAAGTCCAAGGGCAACGGCCTGTCGATAGAGGAATGGCTGACCTACGGCCCCGACGAGAGCCTCGCCTTTTACATCTATCGCGAGCCCAAGAAGGCCAAGTCGCTGCACCTGGGGCTGATCCCGCGCGCGGTGGACGATTACTGGCAGTTCCGGGCGAATTATCCGGCACAGGGCTGGAAGGAGCGGCTGGGCAATCCGGTGCACCACCTGCACGGCGGTGACGTGCCGACGGCGACGCTGCCGGTGACGTTCGGCCTGTTGCTCAACCTGGTCGGCGTAATGGGCGAAGGCGCGACCAACCAGCAGGTGTGGGGCTATCTTGCCAATTACCTGCCCGATGCGGATGCCGCCGCCCATCCCGAGCTCGACCGGATGATCGGCTATGCCCTCGCCTATCACCGCGACTTCATCGCCCCGACGCTGAAGCGCCGTGCGCCGGCGGGGGTGGAGGTTGCGGCCTTGCAGCGGCTGGATGCGGATCTCGCGGCGCTGGGTGAGGATGCCACGGCCGAGGACATCCAGAACGCCGTGTACGAGATCGGCAAGACCGGCGGCTTCGACGAACTGCGGGACTGGTTCAGGGCGTTGTACGAAACCCTGCTGGGATCGAGCCAGGGCCCGCGCATGGGCAGCTTCATCAAGCTGTACGGCGTGGCGAACACCCGGCGCCTCATCGCCGAGGCGCTGGCGCTTCAGGCCTAGGGTCCCCCTTCAGGGGGTCGCCGCCGCAACTGGTGCGACCACCGGGCGCGGCACTGCCCAGCCAAGCGCGACGGCGTCGCCGTCTCCATCGCCGACCCGTGTGGCGGTGACCCCGCCTCGGGCGAGCAGGTCGATCACCGTCTCCGCCGCAGCGACCGGCCCGCGGACGTCGATCGCGAGCCCGAGGCGGCGGGCGCCCCAGATCGCCTCCACCATCGCGGCACGCCCGGCGGCGTCGGGCTCCTCACCCTCAAAGCTTACCGGCTGGAGAGCGACCGCGGGCGGCACCAGTTCGACCTGCCAGCCCGGCGCCGACTGTGCGACCCGCATTTCGAGCA
This sequence comes from Sphingomonas sp., assembly GCA_042096015.1. Lineage (GTDB taxonomy): Bacteria > Pseudomonadota > Alphaproteobacteria > Sphingomonadales > Sphingomonadaceae > Sphingomonas. Next base: position 601 of record JBELMF010000016.1, on the reverse strand, counting down.
AGTGATAGGCGCCAAGCGATGCGCCGGGCAGGACGGCGGCAACGACCCGCGCGCGATGTGCGTCGCGATCCAGGAACACCTGCCCGCGATCCACACCAGCGACCAGCGCGAGCCGCTCCGTCACTCCGGCAATCTCGGCATTGACGCGGTTGACGGCGCCGTTCGCGGCCGCCTGCACCGCGGCGGCATCCGCATCGCCCGGTCCGGTTCCGACCCGATATTGCTCCACCAGCACGCGCACCGGCATATCCAGCGACGTTTCCAGCGCCGCCGTCGCTGCCTTGTTGGCATCCGCCCGATAGCGGGGCGTCAAGACGGTGGCCGAGACGCGCAGCGGCTCGCTGTTGTAATCGATGTCCAGCTGGCTGATGCGCGCGCGATCACCGAAGACGTCGCCGATCGCAGAGCGCGCCGATGCGCTGGCGATCCCTTCCCACGCGAGGCGCCGCAGCGAAAAGCCGAGCGGCACCGCCAGAAGGGCGAAAGTGGTGATGATCGCCACCGATTGAAACATCGTCTGGCGCGGCGACAGCGTGGGTCCGAAGCCGTACATTCGCGCCATCACCGCCGCCGTCAGCGCAATGGTGACGAAATTGGTGGG
>JBELMF010000015.1:0-34408 GCA_042096015.1 Sphingomonas sp. | reverse complement strand
AGACGGATGTCGCGATCGCCAGCGAGCCGCCGCGCGGCGCTGCGCTGAGCAATACCTGGCTCGGTGAGGGCGAGCTGGTGGTGTTGTACCGCGAGGCGGAGATGCCGAACGCGCCGGGGCGGGTGGAGCTTGCGGAGCTGGTGAACCGCCGCTTCATCTCGCTGGCCGGGAGCGGACCGATCGGCACGCTTCTGGCGGACGAGCTCGACCGGTTGGGCATTGCGCTGGATGAAACCGTGGCCGCGCGGACCTTCTATATCGCCGCCGCCCTGGTGCGCGCCGGAGTGGGCGTGACCGTGGTCGACAGCTTCACCGCGGAGGCCTGGCTGGCGCCGGGACTGGCGATGCGGCCGTTGCGCCCGTCGCTGACCTTTGACCTGCACGCCATCCACTTGCTCGATCGACCGCCGTCGGCGCTGGCGAGCGAGTTCCTGACGGTGTTGCGAGAGGAGATCGAAGCCGAATGATGTTGGTCCTGCTGCCGCTGCTTGCCGTCGTCGCTGAGGCGACGTCCCCTATCCCGCCGCCGCCCGTTTCGGCGCAGGTAGCAGCGGCGGTCGCCGGGGCGGCGCAGGGCACGCGGATCGGGCTGCTCGTGGTGGACGAGGGCGGCCGTGAGGTCGCGGCGATCCGGCCCGATGAGCGGTTTGTACCGGCATCGAACACCAAGCTTTATACGACGGCTACAGCTTTTTCGTTGCTCGAAACCGAAGCGCCGGATGCGACCGGCGGGGCAAGCGTCCGCATGGAAGGGCGGAACGTCGTGCTGACCGGCGCGGGCGATGCCCGGCTGTCGAGCAGGGCCGACTGCACCAGTGACTGCCTGGCGGAGCTTGCCGCAGCGGTGGCGCGCGAGACCAGCGTGGTCGGCGATGTGATCGGCGACGATACGGCCTTTCCGGACGAGCGCTGGCCCGCGGGCATGAGCTGGAACAACATGGTCGGGAAGTACGGAACGGCGATCTCGGCGCTAACCATCGACGACAATGAGGTGGCGCTGACGGTACGGCCAGCCGGCGTCGGCGCGGCTCCGACGGTGACGAGCGACGGCTATTTCCGCGTCGACAACCGCATCGTGACCGTTCCCGCCGGAGAAAAAAGGTCGATCGGCTATGCGCGCGCGCCGAACAGCGATGTGCTGCGGCTGACCGGGACGATCCCTACCGACTCTGCGCCTTATGAGCTGAATGTCGGGATCGACGATCCGGCGCATCGTGCCGCGTGGCGCCTGGCCGCGCTGCTGCGGGCGGCGGGCGTTCGAGTGACCGGCGGGGTGGGCGTACGCCATCGGCCGGTGATGCCGGGCGATGATCCCGAGGTGCGCGGGACCGCGCCCGCAGCCCGTCCTCCGGCAGTGCCGGTGCTGGCGCGGCTGACACCGCCGCCGCTGGGCGACGATCTGATCCACACCAACAAGGTGAGCCAGAATTTGCACACCGAACTGCTGCTCCGACGCCTGGGAGCGGTGACGGGCAGCGGATCGGTAGCGGATGGGCAGGCGGCGGTTCGCGCAGTGCTCGATCGCGCCGGGCTGCAGCGGTGGCAATATGACTTTGCCGACGGATCGGGCATGTCGAACTACAATCGCGTGACGCCGCGCGGGACGGTCACCTTGTTGCGCTGGGGCGCGGAGCAGCCCTGGGGCGCGGCATGGCGCGCAACCTTCCCGATCGCGGGCGTGGACGGCACGTTGCGCAATCGCTTCAAGGGCACGCCGCTGGAGGGGAAGCTGTTCGCCAAGACGGGCAGCCTGAATGCCGCCAATGCCCTTGCGGGCTATTTCACGGCGGCAAGCGGGCGCACGTTCACCTTTGCCGCTTATGCCAACGACATGCCTGGCGATGTCAGCGCCACAGCGGCGATTGACGCGGCATTGGTGGCGATAGCGGCGGCAAACTGAGGGTTAGAGCAGGCGCATCGCGCCCGACTTTGCGCGCTGCAGCACGTCTTCATTACGGATCTGGCGGTAGCGCGCCATGATCAGGCTGAAGACGCCGAACACCAGCAGCCCCGCCGCCACGGCGGTGAAGCCCCAGCCGGTATCGCGCAACGCCCCAAGCGCCGCCTCGAAGCTGAGCTCCCCCTGGTTGTCGCCCAACCCGGCGCGGATGATCTGCCAGGCGAGAACCGCAAAGACGACCGCACGGGCGGCATAGCCGATACGGCCGATCGCTTCGGCATAGGCGGGGGTATCGGCGGCGAGCAGGGCCATGAACTTGCCGGTGACGGCCTGGATCGCCTGTTCGATCGCGGCCAGCGCAAAGCCGATGCCGACCACCGTAAGGAGCAGAAAGCCGCCGGGCGCCGAGCGTGCCGTATCGGCGGGGTCGCTCCCGCCGCTGCCCCCACCGTCACCCAGCGCGATCCGGACGGCGAGATAGCACAGCACGAGATGCGCGATGCCACTGGCGGCATGGCCGATCCGCTTGCCGATGCCCTTCGCATCGGTGCCGTCGCCCTGCAAGTCCACCGCCGCTCCGTACAGACGGAAGACGGCATAGCCGAAAAGGCCGATCGCCGTGAGCGCCAGGATCAGATCGCCCGCCGGCAGCGCCTGGAGATCGTCAAGGACCGAGGACGTGCCCTCCGACCGGCCGGTGGCCAACGTCAGATAGCCCAGCATCATGTAAACGATGCCACGCGCCAGATATCCGGCGCGGGCGAATGTCTCCAGCTGCGTGACCCTGTTCATGCTGTCCTCCCTGATCTGTGCAGGAAAAGGGGTGGGCAGCCGAAACGTTCCGGATCAGCGCGTGTCGAAGGCCGCGACCAGCGCGTCGCCGGTTGCTGGGCGCAGCTGGAAGATGCCGCTGTCGAAGTGGCGGGTGGGATGAACGCGATTGGTGAGCAGCGTCCAGGCGAGGCCGCGATCGAAATCGATCCACAGGCCGGTCCCGGTGAAGCCGGTATGGCCGATCGTTCCGAGCGAGCAGGCCTGGCCCCCCGACCAGCCGGCGTGGCGAATTTCCCATCCGGCCGTGCGGTGACCCTCCACCGGCGTGCGGATCGCCTCCAGCATCGCGGGAGAGGCGCCGGTGCCGTCGAGCAGGCCCCTGGCGAAATCGAGCACGCCGTCGATCGTGCCAAACAGCCCGGCATGGCCGATGCGGCCGCCCATTGCGGCGCAGTTTTCGTCGTGCACCTCCCCCTTCAGGACGCGCCCGCGCCATTGGCACCTTTCGGTGGCGACCGCCGGGCCGGGCGGCGGGCCCCAGCTGAGCCCCGTACCGAGCGGTTGCGCGTCGAGACCGGCACCGGTGAGGCGTTCGATCGCGATGCCCAGCAGGATGAAGTTGATATCGGAATAGACGGGTGGCCCGTGACGCCACTCACGCTGCAGCACAAACGCGCGCAGGCGGGCCGGATCGTCACCATAGGTGTAGACCGGCTCAACAGCCGGCAGGAAAGTGCGGTGGACCAGGCAATCCCGGAACGTGAGGCGGCGTTCGCGGGCGTTGGCGACGTCATATTGGCGCAGATCGGGGATCGCATCGGTGAGCGGGCGATCGAGATCCAACACGCCCTCGTCCGCCAGCCGGAGCACGAAGCTGGTGGTGGCGATGACCTTGTTGACGGATGCGAGATCGAACCAGTGATCGCGCGTGAGACGCTCCTCCGCGGGAACCTTCTGCGCCAGACCGGTCAACCGGACCGCGCGTTCCCCGCTGATGCTGACGGCGCCCAGGGCCGCCCCGGGGATGCGCCCAGCGCCCACGGACGCGGCAGCGGGCGCGAACGCACGCTCAACGATATCTTCAATCATTCGTTCTCTTCAATTCGGGGGCGGATGCGGGCGAGCGCGGGCAGGAACACGATCGTGACCAGGCTGAGCGCGCCCGACAGGAGGAAGAAATTGTCATAGCCGATCGCGCCCACGATCGTGCCGCCGGCGCCCGACAGCAGGCGCGGCAGGAGAAAGGCGAAGCCGGTGAGAAAGGCGTATTGTGCGCCGGGGTAACGCGGGTTCACCAGCATGGAGAGATAGACGACGAAGACCGCCCCCGCGAAGCCGTTACCGAACTGGTCCGCCCCGGTGGCGACATACAGCAGCCCTTCGCTGACCGGCTGATGCGCCAGCCAGACGAAACCGAAATTGCCGATCGCCGCAACCAGCGCACCCAATGCCAGCGTCCAGGACATCGCCCAGCGCGTGACGAGCCAGCCGCCCAGGCCGACACCCACCATGCTGGCGACCAGCGCCACGAAGCTGTCGGCCCGGCCGATCTGCGACAGCGAATAGCCGAGATCCTTGATCATCGGCTTGGACAGGTTGAGCGCGAGCACGTCGCCCATGCGATAGAGCGAGACGAATGCCATCAGCAGCAAGGCTGCAAAGCCGTAGCGCCAGAAGAAATCAACATAGGGGCCGATCGCGGCCGAGCGCCGAAGCGGCGCATCGGCGGGCGCGCGGCGGATCCGCGGAAGGGCGGCTGCCATGGCAAGGAACGGCAACATGCAGATGACCAGTACCCAGGGCGTGACGTTGGTACCGGCATCGATCCCGGCGCCGGCGGCCAGCGTCAGGACCACCCAGCCAATCGCTGCCGTTCCGGCGGCGGCGGCGAGCAGGATGGCGATGCTGGCCAGCGTCCCGGTGGCGAGCGCCGGCCAGCGCGCGGCGCTGCGACCGGTATGACCGCGCATGGCGGCAAGGATCGGAAAGGGCAGGAAGGCGGCGGCGGCGATGGCGAGATAGGCGGCCGTCCAGCTGCCCCAATCGGCCAGCAGCAACGCGCCGCTGCCGGCCGCGACCATCGCAGTGCGATATCCCCAGAGGTTCGCGGCGACGATGGGGCCCTGTTCATCCTGACTGGGATAAAGCTCGATACGCCAAGCGTCCGCTGCGACTTCCAGCGTGGTCGTCCAGAAGGCCAGCAGCACCGCGAACAGCGCGGTGAGCCCGAGGCTGTCGTCGCCCGCGGTGAGCGCCATCGCGACCATCGAGGTGAAGATGCCAAGCTGCGCGAGCATCATCCATCCGCGCCGCTTGCCGTAGAAGCGGGAAAAGCCGGGGATCGTGTAGCGATCGAGCAACGGTGCCCAGACGAACTTCAGCGTCGGCAGCAACTGAACCCAAGCGAAGAAGCCGATCACCGCCAGCGCCACCCCATGCGCCTGCAACCGCAGTGCCAGCACCGTCGAGAACATGTAGAACGGCAGGCCCGCTGCGAAGCCGAGCAGGCCGTACAGCAGCATGCCGCGCCGATCGATACGGGCGGGGGCGGGCGGGGGAACGGTGGGCGCCGCGCCGGCGGCGAAATCGGTCATGGGTGCGGATCGTTCAACGCCCGCTCGCCGCCGTCAATCCTGTTGTCGCGGGGAACCCGTCCCGTCATCACTGCCGGTTATACCCGGCGGACGAAGCGATATGGGCCCCGGTCGACCGGGCGGGCCAGAGAGGTACACACGATGGTGACCTGGTATCTCGGCGTAGATGCGGGCGGCAGCCACTGCCGCGCGCGGCTGGTGGATCAGACCGGCCTGGTAATCGGCACCGGCCATGCCGGGCCGGCCAACACGCGCATCGGCGTCGAGGCGCTGCGGATCGTGCTGGACGATGTTGTCGAGCAGGCGCTCCAGTCGGCGCGTCTTCCCCGCGAGGCGCGTGGCGATATCGCCGCGGGCCTTGGGATTGCCGGCCTGTCGCGGCCGGGCAGCGCGGAGGCACTTGAGGCACTCGACCTCGGCTTTGCGCGGATCGCTTATGCCACGGATGCGGCGATCGCCAACCTGGGCGCACACCGCGGGCAGGATGGCGCGACGCTGATCCTGGGGACGGGCAGCATCGCGCAGCTTCGCGTCGGCGGAACAGATTTCGCGATCGGCGGCTATGGTTTTCCGATTTCGGACGAAGGCAGCGGCGCGGCGCTGGGCCTGTCTGCGATGCGACATGCGTTGCGCGCGCTGGACGGTCGCACCACGCGTACGCCGCTGGCATTGGCGATCGCCGCGCGCTTCGGGCACGCCATTCCGCAGGCGATCGCCTGGATGGATCGCGCCGCACCCGGCGACTATGCCGCGCTGGCGCCGATCGTGATCCAGCACGCCCGGGCCGACGACCCGATCGCACGATCGATCGTCGAGGATGCGGCGGGGCATGTCGAGCGCTTCATCGAGACGATCTTCGAACGCGGGGCGCCGGCCTGTGCGCTGCTTGGCGGGCTGGCACCGCATCTGCGGCCGTGGTTGCGGGCGCGGACCGTCGCGCAATTGCGTGAGCCGCTGGGCGATGCCCTGGACGGCGCACTGCTGCTGGCCGGCTTCGCGCTGGCAGAGCGGGCATGAGCGCGATCGCCCGCCTGGGCGAGCAGCTTGCCGCCGTTTTCGGCCCCCGCTGGATCACCCAGGAGGCCGGACGCGCGCAATTCATGGCGGCGGAAGGGCATCACCCAGCCATGCTCCCCGACGTGGTGGTGCAGCCGCGCACGGTGGCCGAGGTACAGGCGCTGATGGCCGCGGCGAGCGGCGCGGGCGTGCCGGTGGTGCCGATCGGCGTCGGCACATCGCTGGAGGGCAATGCCGGTGCGGTCGCAGGGGCGGTGTCGGTCGATCTTTCCGGCATGAACCGCGTGCTGGAAGTTGCGCCCGAGGATCTTCTGTGCGTGGTGGAGCCCGGCGTTACGCGCGAGGCGCTGAACGAGGACCTGCGCGCCACCGGCCTGTTCTTCCCGATCGATCCCGGGGCGAATGCGACGATCGGCGGCATGATCTCGACCCGCGCGTCAGGTACCAATGCGGTGCGTTACGGCACGATGCGCGAGAATGTGCTCGGGCTGAAGGTGGTGCTGCCGGACGGCACGCTGATTTCGACGGGGAGCCGGGCGCGCAAGTCGGCCGCGGGATATGATCTGACGCACCTGTTCACCGGATCGGAAGGGACGCTGGGACTGGTGGTGGAGGCGATGGTGCGCCTGCACGGCATTCCCGAGGCGGTGCTGGCCGGCAGCTGGCGCTTTCCCGACCTGGAGGGCGCGGTGGATACGGTGATCGCGACCGTCCAGTCGGGTATTCCGGTGGCACGTATCGAGCTGCTGGATCCCGTCGCGATCCGCGCGTGCAATGCCTTTGCGGGGCTGGCCCTTCCGGAACGGCCGACGCTGTTCGTAGAACTGCACGGGTCGCCGCGCTCGGTCGCCGAGCAGCGTGGCCAGCTGGCGTCGACCGGGGCGGCCTTCGGCGCGGACGAGCTCGTGATGTCGGGGGATCGCGACGAACAACGGCGATTGTGGCGCGCCCGCCACGCCGCACTGCCTGCCGCGCGCGCAATGGTGCCGGATGCGGTGACCTGGTCCACCGATATCTGCGTGCCGATCTCCAGACTGGCCGAGGCGATCGGCCGTGCGCGCGCGGCGATCGACGCGGCGGGGCTGCTGGCGCCCATTCTGGGCCATGTGGGGGACGGCAACTATCACGTATTCTTCGTGCTGAAGCGTGACGATGCCGATGGCTGGGCGAAGGCGCGGGCGGTGAACGAAGGGCTGATCGATTATGCGCTGTCCGTCGGCGGCACCTGCACCGGCGAGCATGGCATCGGAATCGGCAAGCGCGCGGCGCTGGTGCGCGAACATGGAGAAGACGCGGTGGCGCTGATGCGGCGGATCAAGGCGGCGGTGGACCCTGCGGGGCTGATGAACCCGGGCAAGGTATTTCAGCAATGAGCACCGAAACGGTCGATCCACGATACCTCGATCTCGCCGACTGGCCGACCGCGACCGCGATCGAGGCGATGCTGGAGGGGCAGCTTGCCGCCATTGCCGCGATCCGGAGCCAAGTGAACGCGATCGCCGCTGCGGCCGAGGCTGCGGCGACGCGGCTGGGGGCGACCGGGCGGCTGGTCTATGCCGGCGCCGGCACGTCGGGCCGCGTCGCGGTGCAGGATGGGGTGGAGCTGTTCCCGACCTACAACTGGCCGCGCGATCGGCTTGCGTTCCTGATGGCGGGCGGCACGGCGGCGCTCATCGAGAGCGTGGAGGGCGCAGAGGACGATCCGGCGGCGGGGCGTGCGGCGGTGTCGGCGGCCGCAATCGGGCCGAGCGACGTGGTGATCGGCGTCGCGGCGAGCGGGCGCACGCCGTACACGCTGGCGGTGATCGAGGCGGCGCGCGCGGCCGGGGCGCTGACGATCGGGGTCGCCAACAATCCCGGTGCCGCGCTGCTGACGGCGGCGGCGCATGCGGTGCTCGCCGAGACGGGCAGCGAGGTGGTGGCGGGATCGACGCGGATGAAGGCGGGCACGGCGCAGAAGGCGGTGCTGAACCTGTTGTCCACCACCATCATGCTGCGGCTGGGACTGGTCCACCGCGGGTTGATGGTCAACATGCGCGTGTCCAACCGCAAGCTGCGCGCGCGGGCGGAGCGGATGGTGGCGCAGATCGCCGGCGTGGATACCGGCGCGGCGGCGCGGGCGCTGGACGTGGCGGGCGAGGAGATCCGCCAGGCGGTGCTGGTGGCGCTCGGCGCGAGCGTGGAGGAGGCGGCGGCGTTGCTGGCGGTGCACGGCGGAAACTTGGGGGCGGCAATGGCTGACCTAACCCAGAATGCTTCGTCACCCCGGACTTGATCCGGGGTCCCCATGCCTTCTTCACGAACAGGAAAGCGGGACCCCGGCCCAAGGCCGGGGTGACGGCGGAGACGATCAGTAGCGGAAGCTGATCGTTCCCAGCACGGTGCGCGGGGCGCCGTAGTAGCTCTGGTCGAAGGTCAGCGCGCTCAGATAGCGTTTGTTGGTGACGTTGCGGACGTTGACGCTGAGCGCGACGTTGGGCGTCAGCTCGTAGCGGCCCATCAGGTCGGCGAGCACGTAATCGCCCTGATCCAGCCGGATCGGGTCGCCCGCGGGGGTGAAGCCGCCGGGGGGCTGGAAGTAGAAGTCGCTCTGATACTGGATCGAGGTACCGACCTTCAGCTTGGGCAGCGCCGGGGGCGAATAGGTGAGATTGAGGCGGCCGATGTTGCGGGGGACGAAGGTGCGCTCGGGCTGATCATCCTCGTTGCGGATCTTCATGAAGGTGAAGCCGCCGGTCGCCTGGAGGCCGGGGGCGAGCTGGCCACCGAATTCGAGCTCGACGCCCTGCGACTTGGCGTCGACCGGGGTGTAAACGGTGCGGCCGAGCGTCGGATCGAACTGGCCAAAGGCGGTGTTGTTCTGGCGCGCCTGAAACAGTGCGGCGCTGGCGTACAGGCGGCCGTCGAACCATTCGCCCTTCACGCCGCCCTCAAGGTTGTCGCCGACGATCGGCGGCAGGATCTCGTTGGTGGCGCTCACCTCGACCTGCGGGCGGAAGATCTTGGCGTAGCTGGCGTAGAGGCTGATGTTCGACGAGACGTCGAACGTCGCGCCGACGAAGGGCGAGAAGCGCGAGCGGTCATAGGCCTGCGGCGTGCCGTAGGACGTGCCCTCGCTGGTGGCGTGGGTGTAGTTGCCGCCGAGCATGATCTTGAGCGGATCGGCGGGGTTGAGCCGGACGAGGCCGTAGATCGTCTCGCGCACGGTATGCGTATCGAGGCTGAGATCGTACGGCTCGGGGAAATTCACCTGCGGGAAATTGCCGTCGAAGAAAGTGTCGAGCGACAGCGGGATGCCGACCTGGCTGTAATCGTAGCTGGAATATTGCCGGTACTTCTCGGCGCCGCGTTGAAGCCCGAGCACCACGTCATGGTCGCGCCCGCCGACCGACAGCTTGCCGCTGAGATAGGCGTCGATCGTCAGGTTGCGGGTCTGGCCGCGGAAGGCGCCGGGGTAGCTGAAGATCGCCCTGGTATCGAGCGGATCGTCAGGATCGCCATAGTCAATGCCGCCGGGGGCGCCGCGGACGGGATTGCCGTAAACGTAGAACAAGGTGTCGTCTTCGCTGGTGGCGCGGCGCAGGACCGAGACCTTGCCGGTCCAGCCGTTGCCGAAATCATGCGTGAGATCGCCGAAGATCTGGCGATCGACGACACCCCAGCTCGACCATTCCGGCGCGTAATTGGCGGTGCGATCAAATTCGAGGCGGGTGCCATCGGTGTAGTAGAGCGGAATCGCGCCCCACATCGCGCCGCGGCTGCGATGGTCCTGATGGCCGTAGCCGGCGCTGATCACGGTATTGGGGCCGAGATCCGCCTCGACGATGCCGTAGCCGGTCCAGCGGCGCAGGCCGTAGCGGTCGAGGTGGCTGTCCGTGTCGAGGAACGCACCGACGGCGCGGGCGCGGACTGAGCCGTCCTTGGTCAGCGGCACGCTGATGTCGGCGTCGAAGCGGAGGTTGTCGTACGAGCCATATTGCGCGCTCGCCGAGGCTTTCAGTTCGCGATACGGGCGCTTGCGGATGAAGTTGACCACGGCCGACGGGTTGCCGGTGGGTGACAGGAGGCCGGGCGCGCCGCGCACCACCTCGATCCGGTCGTAGATGGCGGTGTCGATCGATCCGGTCTGGATGCCGAAAGAAAAGGGCAGGCCGATGCCGTCGATCTGGAACGTCTGGATGTCGAAGCCGCGCGCCGAATAATAGATGCGGTCGGTGTCGGAGGTGAGGACGCTGACGCCCGGCACGGTGGTGAGTAGCGCGTTGACGTCGTTGAGCTGGAAATCCTCGATCTGCGCGCGGGTGACGACGCTGATCGACTGCGGCGTTTCACGCTGACTCATCTGGATGCGCGTCGCGGTACGCTGGTCAGTCACACCGTAATCGTCGGTGCCTTCGCTACGCTGCCCGGTGACGACAATGTCATCGGTCCGCTGCGGCTCAGCGCCTGCGTCAGGTGCGGTGATCGCCGCTGCCGATGCCAACAGCGCGCTTACAATCGTCATTCTGCCCTCCACTTGATGCGCGGCCGGGTAGGCGTATCTAGATGCTATTGCAAGCCAGTCGCACTAATATTTGATATCGATAGTGACTCTCAAACGGGTCAGCGGTAGAGGGCGCCGGTGAAGGGGAATTGCATGTTCAACAAGTCCTGGCTGCTCTTGGGGGCGGCCGTGTTTCTGGTTCAGACGAATATCGCCCAGGCGCAGGTGATCACTCAGCGCGACGCCGAGGACGCCGACTCGCGGCCGGGGCGCGGCGGCTCAGACATCGTGGTGCTCGGCAAAAGCTTCGGCAACGAGGTCGGCAAGACGCTGACCCCGCTGAAGGACGTGCCGAACACCGTAACCGTGATCGATCGCGAGCGGTTCGAGCAGCAGAACCTGTTCATGCTCGAGGACGTGATGACCGCGACCAACGGCATTACCGTCACCGGCATCGGCAGCGAGGATGCCTCGTTCGTCTCGCGCGGCTTCACGATCAACAATTACCTGATCGACGGCGTGCCGTCGCTCGCGTTCGGTTTCCCGAGCAACGTGCCCGACCTGTTCTTCTTCGAGCGGGTCGAAGTGCTGCGCGGCCCTGCGGGCCTGTTCAGCGGTGCGGGCAACCCGGCCGGCAGCATCAACATGGTGCGCAAGCGCCCGCTGGACACGCCCACGATGCGGGCATCCGCCGGCTATGGCAGTTATGACAATATCCGGCTGGAGCTGGATGCGTCGACGCGCTTCGGTGACAATGTCGGTCTGCGTGCCGGGGTGATGGCGCAGGACCAGGACCAGTTCTTCGACGTGGCGCACCGCAACCGCCTGGACGCCTTCGTGATCGGTGACCTCCAGATCGGCGACCGCACGACGCTGACCGCCGGCGCCTATTATGATCGGTTCCGCCCGGCGATCCAATCGGGCCTGCCCGGCATCATCGGGGGCCTGGACGGCAGCGAGGGGCAGTTGCTCGACATCGATCGCTCGACCTATCTCGGGGCCGACTGGAACCGCTTCAACGCGGAGACCTGGACCGGCTTCGTCGAGCTGGCCCATCAGATCAGCGATCGCTGGGCGCTGCGGGCGACCGGCCTGATGACCGACACGAACCGGATCGACGTGTATAGCTATATCGGCAACCAGCCGGTGACGCCGACCAGCGGCCTGACGAACCAGATCGCCTATCGCGGCGACAATTTCTCGCGCACCTATTCGTTCGACTTCAACGGCGTCGGCAGCTTCCCGGCGTTCGGGCGCGACCAGACGCTGATCCTGGGTGTCGATTATCAGGCCAGCGATTACGATTCCTATTATACGCGCCTGTCCAATTTTGCGCGGATCGACGTGTACAATCCGGTGTCACCGGCCGAGCCGCCGCTCAACCCGTACGGGCCATCGGCGCCTTATCCGGGGCCGAACGGGCCGGTAAACCAGTCCTATGGCGGTTCGAACACCAAGGTCGAACAATATGGCATGTACGGCCAGATCCGGCTCAGTCCGGTGGAAGGACTGACGCTGGTCGGCGGCGGACGCGCGACCTGGTGGAGCACCGACGCGACGACGCTGTTGCCGACGCGATCGGGCCCGAACGGCTATATGGTGGACGGGCAATTCACGCCGTATGGCGGCATCGTCTGGGACATTACGCCGACGTGGAACCTGTACGGCTCCTACGCCGACAGCTTCACGCCGCAGGCGGCGCCATCGGGGCGGCAGCGGCCGGACGGGCAGGGCATCGAGCCGCTGCTCGGTGCGCAGTGGGAGATCGGCACCAAGCTGGGCCTGTTCAACGATCGCCTGCTGCTGTCTCTGGCCGGATATCAGAACACGCAGACCAACCGGCTGTTCAACGATCCCAACGAGCCGACCGTCGTGCTGCAGATCGGGAAGGTGCGCGCCCGCGGGATCGAGGCCGAGGCGAACGGGCAGATCCTGCCTGGCTGGCGTGTGAATGCCGGCTATACCTACACCGAAAGCAAGTATCTCGAGGATGCCAATCCGGTATTCGAAGGCCTGTCCTTGGTGCCGATCGTGCCCAAGCACATGGGCAAGCTGTTCACCAACTATGAGGCGCCGAGCGGCGCGCTGCGGGGGGCGAGCATCGGTGCGGGCCTGACCGTCTTCAGCGAAACCTATGGCGGCAATCCTGCGGTGTTCAACGCGGCAGGCGCGCTGGTCACGCGATCCAGCATCGTGCGGCAGGGCAGCTATGCGGTGTTCGACCTGCGCGCCGGGTATAAGATCAGCGAGCAGCTGAGCTTCTCGGTCAACGTCAACAACGTGCTCGACGAAAACTATTATGCCCGCATCTCGACCACCGGTCGCGGCAATTATTTCGGCAGCCCGCGCACGGTGTTCGGCACCATCCGGTTCACCTATCCGTGATCACCAGGGCGACCGGCAACGCCACCCGGTGGCGGCGGCATGCGGACAACGCGCTCCGCCTGCTCGCCGCCGTTCCGGTCGGCTATGGCGTGGCCAGCCTGTGGGCGATGGCGCTGGCCCGAATCCTGCCGATGAGCCCGTCTGAGGCGGCGGTGACGGCAACGCTGCTGGCGTTCGTCATCTGCGCGGCGGCGGTGATGTACGCTTATGCCGCGCGTAGCGGCTGGCGGGCGCTCGCCCTCCTGCTGCTGCTGGGCGGGGTGGCCGCCGGGCTGGCGTGGATGTCGATCGACGCGACGGGGAAGATATGAGCAAGGGCTTCCGGCAATCGCAATCCACGCTCCACACCTGGTCGGGCCTGCTGCTCGGCTGGGTGCTGTTCCTGGTCTTTGTGACGGGAACGATCGCATTCTGGCGCGAGGCGATGAACCGCTACATGCGCCCGGAACTGCCGCGCGTCGAGCAACCGCTGCGCACGGTGGCGGGTGCGCAGCGCTTCCTCGAGCGCCAGGCGCCCGATGCGAAAAGCTGGTTCATTTACATGCCCAGCGAGCGGGTGCCCGGGGCGCAATTGTTCTGGATACCGCAGCCCAAGGAGGGCGCGGGTGGACGGCGGCGTGGCCGGCGCGACAATCAGGCCCTGATCGACACCGATGGTGCGGCGGTGAAGGGCGGCGAGACGCGCGGCGGCGAGTTCTTCTACCGCTTCCACTTCGACCTTCATTACATGCCGGTGATCTGGGCCCGCTGGCTGGTGGGTGTGGCGGCGATGATGATGTTCGTCGCAATCCTGACCGGGATCGTGACGCACAAGAAGATCTTCCGCGATTTCTTCACCCTGCGTCGCCACAAGGGGCAACGATCGTGGCTGGACGGTCATAATGCGACGGCGGTGCTGGCGCTGCCGTTCCACCTGATGATCACCTATACGGGGCTGGTGACCCTGATGGCGATGCTGATGCCATGGGCGGCGATGGCCAATTATGCCGATCCGTTCAAGATATCCGACACGCTGTTCCCGCACGTGAAGGTGGAGGAACGAACCGGGCGCCCGGTGCCGGTGACCGACCTTTCCGCCATCGTGCGCGATGCGGAGCGACGGCTGGGCGGCGACGCGGGATATATTGAGGTGACGGAGCCGGGCGACGCGGCCGCCCGGGTCACCGTGCTGATGGCGCCGACGACGGTGCTCAACACGCGCTCGCCCTCACTGGCCTATGACGGGGTGAGCGGGCGATTGCTCTGGGCATCGCCGCCGCCCGGCGGGGCGGCGGTGACCGCAGGGGCGATGATCGGCCTGCATGCCGGGCGGTTCGCCGATGATGTGCTTCGCTGGATCTACTTCCTGTGCGGTGTCGCCGGATCGCTGATGGTGGCGAGCGGGCTGGTGATGTGGACAGTGAAGCGGCGCGAGAAGCTGCCCGATCCGGCACGGCCGCATTTCGGTTTTCACGTGGTCGAGCGTTTGAATATCGGGGTCATCGCCGGCTTTCCGCTGGGGATCGGCGTGATGCTGTGGGCCAATCGGCTGATCCCCGCCGTGGCCGAGCGGCGTGCCGATGCGGAGATCAACGCGCTGTTCATCGCCTGGGCGATCGCCTTTGTCGCGGGGCTGGTGCTCCGGCCCCGGCTGGGCTGGTCGGTGCTGCTGGGGATCACGGGCATGCTGCTGGTCGGCTTGCCGATCTATGATCTGATGGCGATCGAGCGCGGCGTGATCGCGAGCTTGTTGGCGGGTGACCCGCTGCTGGCAGGGGTGGATGCGACGATCCTCGTCTTCGGCGCCGCCTTCCTGTGGGTGGCGCGAAGGGTGGCCATGTATCGGCCGGCGACGCGAAGCCGGCGGGTGCGCCCGGCGACCGCCGCGATGGTGGCGGCATGACCGCGCTGGGACTGGTGATGGCTGTTGCGGCGTTTCTGCTGCTGGGGTTGGCGACGGACGAGCATCACCGTCGGCATCGCGGGCAGCGCGTGTCGCGAGAGGCCGCGCGCGTGCTGCGTGGTGGCGGGTGGGTGCTGCTGGGCGCCGCGTTCATCGCGGCGGTGCTGGCGCATGGCTGGATCTTCGGTCCGGTCGTGGCTTTCGGTCTATGGATGACCGGAGCGGGGGCGGCATTCCTGTTGCTGAACTTCGTGCCCGTTCGCGATCGCTCCTGCTGACCGCTCAGGCCACCGGATAGGGCGTAAGCGTCGCGCGGTTCTCGTCGGCGGCGACCGCACGGCCGATCATCGGGAAGGCGCGCTGCGGGCAGGCGGTTCGCTCGCACACCTTGCAGCCGACGCCGATCGGCGTCGCGGCGCGGGGATCGGTGAGGTCGAAGCCGCGCGAATAGACCAGCCGGTGCGCGTGGCGGATGTCGCAGCCGAGCGCGATGGCGAAGGTCTTGCCCGGCTCGCCGAACGCGCCGGCGGTGCGGCGGACGGTGCGCGCGACCCACAGGTAAGTGCGGCCGTCGGGCATCTGCGCCACCTGGCGGAGGATGCGGCCGGGCTGGACGAAGGCTTCGTATACCTTCCACAAGGGGCAGCTGCCGCCGACGCGCGAGAAGTGGAAGTCGGTCGCCGACTGGCGCTTGGAGATGTTGCCGGCGCGGTCGACGCGGATGAAGAAGAAGGGCACGCCGCGCGCCTCGGGGCGCTGGAGCGTGGAGAGGCGGTGGCAGATCGTCTCGAAACCGACGCCGAAATGGCGGCCGAGCTTTTCGATGTCGTACGCCTGCGCCTCCGCCTCGGCGAGGAAATCAGCATAGGGGAGGAGGAGCGCGCCGGCGAAGTAATTGGCGAGGCCGATACGGGCGAGGCGGCGCGCCTCGGGGCCGGTGAGGATCGGATCGTCGGCGAGGCGGTCGATGAGGTCGCCGAGCTCGAGGAAGGCGAGCTGGGTCGCCATCTGGAAGGCTTGCTGGCCGGGGCGGAGATCGGGCGAGACGTAGAGGATGCGCGCGACGGGATCGTAGCGGCGCTGCACGGCGCCGGGTTCGGCGAGCACGACCTGGATGTCGTGGCGCTCCTTAAGGCGGGCGATCAGGCCGGCGTGGACCCGGCGGGGGGCGAAGCCGGCCTCGCGGTAGAGCTGTTCTGCCGCTTGATCGAGCGGTTCTATGTGGTTGTAGTTGGCGTAGAAGAGTTCGCGGACCTGCTCGAACGGCATACGGGCGCCGCCGCCTTCGATCCACTGGTCGCCGAGTTGCGCCGCCATCGCCTCGGTGCGCTCGGTGAGGTCGCGCTGGCGGCGGTGGAGCGCGATCAGCGTGCGCGCGACCGCGGGCATGTTGGTGGCGAGTTCGCGGATTTCGGCGAGCGCGATCGGCTCGGGGGCTTCGGTCAGGCTGTCGCGCAGGTCGGTGATGAGGCGGGCTTCCTCGTCCTCCGAGAAGAGCTGGACGTCAATGCCGAAGACCTGGTTGATCTTGAGCAGGACGGGGACGGTGAGCGGGCGCTGGTTCTGCTCGATCTGGTTGAGGTAGCTGGTGGAGATGCCGAGCGCTTGCGCGAGCTCGACCTGCTTGAGGCGACGTTCCTCGCGGAGGCGGCGGAGGCGCACGCCCATGAAGGTCTTCCGCATTTCGCTTCCTTCAGCGGGGCTTGTGCCCGGTGTGCTGGGGTGCGTAGCGGGTTGCGGATGTTGCGGAAAGCTTCGTCATGCCGGGCTTGTCCCGGCATCCACTGTGCCGCGCTTCCAACGCTCGTGGAGTAGGCGGAGGGGTGGATGCCGGGACGAGCCCGGCATGACGTTGGGGCAGTTGGGCTCCTTCTCCACTCCAGTCATCCCGGACTCGCTCCGGGATCCAAGGTGCCGCGTGAGCGTCGGCTTCGGTGTATGCGGAACGTTGGACCCCGGCGCAGGGCCGGGGTGACGTGGACTGTGGGTCGGGCGTCAGCCCTCCTGCGGCATCACCGGGACGATCGTCTTGATGATGCTCGCATCAAGTTCCTCGAAGTCGTGCAGGCCGATCGTGTCATACAGTTCCTGGCGGGTCTGCATGCGGTCGACGTATTTGTGGGTGCCGCCGTTTTCCTTGATCGACGCGTAGAGCTCGGCCTGCGCCTTGTTGGCGACGCGCAAGCTGGAGACCGGCCAGATCACCATCTTGTAGCCCATCTCCTCGAACTCGGTCGCGGTGTAGAAGGGCGTCTTGCCGAATTCGGTCATGTTGGCGAGCAGCGGCACGTTCGGCACGGCCTTGGCAAACTTCTCGAACATTTCGCGCGTGTTCAATGCTTCGGGGAAGATCGCGTCGGCACCGGCTTCGACATACATCTTGGCGCGGTCGACTGCGGCGTCGAAGCCCTCGACGCCGGCGGCGTCGGTGCGCGCGACGATGACGATGTCGCGTGCGGCCTTCTTGGCGGCGGCGACCTTGGTGGCCATGTCGATCGCGGAGACGAGGTTCTTGCCGTTGAGGTGGCCGCACTTCTTGGGCAGGATCTGGTCCTCGAGATGGACCGCGCCGGCGCCTGCATCCTCGAAGGTGCGGACCATGTGCATCACGTTGAGCGCCTCGCCATAGCCGGTGTCGCCATCGACGAGCAGCGGCAGGCCGGACGAGCGCGCGATCTGGCGGATGAAGAAGGCGACTTCATCGACGGTGATGATGCCGAGATCGGGCAGGCCCATCGACGCGGTCATCGCCGCGCCCGACAGGTACAGGCCGTCGAAGCCGGCGTTGCGGGCCTGGATCGCGGCCTGGCCGTTGTGCGCGCCGGGAAGCTGGAAGATGCCGGGGCGCTCAAGGCCGGCGCGGAAGCGCTTGCCGGCGGATTCGGTGGGGAGGTCGGAGGCTAGGAGGTAGGGCATTGGTGGTCCTTGTAGTTGGTCTGGCGAGCGTCCCACGTGGAAATAAGAAATGTAGCCATTGCTCCGGCCAAGTTCACTGCTAGCTCAGCGTGCCGCGCATGAGGTTTCGCTTTGAGGGGGCCGGCGCTGTGAGCGTCACTCAGTTTATTACGAAGTGTCCCCAATGACTCCACCACAGATTGGCAGCTTCCGAGAATGCGTTTAAAAACCTCCTCGGTGTGCTGATCCGGCGCCAAATTGAGGCTAGCCGCCAACAATCGGTAAAGCACTGGTAGGTCGGCTTTCTCGTCGTAGCTTACGTCCTTAGCCGTAAGAAGCCATTTGATTACGTCCTCCAGCAGTGTTCGCGCAAGAGTTATCGCGCCCTCGGGGTCTGAGCCCCGTCGCTCCAACGCCGCCGACCAGCGTTTATGTACAACCTCTTTGTTGAACTGGTCTAGCGCGGCAGATATCGAACCGTCCGACGGGCTGTGATCAATCAACATCTGATCAAGATCGTGATTATATACGTCTTTGGCGAGCTCGCGAGCTACGCTTATCAAATCGACTTCAGTTAGCTTCTGAAGGCGCTTAGTTATGTACATGCGTTTGCTGTTGAAAGCTTCTTGATCGCTCCCAGCTGCCAAACCAAGGCGCTCGCCTAGGTCTGGCAATTGATAGGATTTGTATTCTGTGGCGATGACCTCAGCTATGACGATGCGCAGCCTAGCAGCGCCGCGCGCACTAGACTGCACCATCGCTTACTTCCGCTCCGCCAGCGGCACCCACTTGAGGTCTTCCGGTCCGGTGTAGTTGGCCGACGGGCGGATGATCTTGTTGTCTTCGCGCTGCTCGATGACGTGCGCGGCCCAGCCGCTGGTGCGGGCGATCACGAACAGCGGCGTGAACATCGCGGTGGGGACGCCCATCATGTGATAGGAGACCGCCGAGAACCAGTCGAGGTTCGGGAACATCTTCTTGACGTCCATCATCACCGCCTCGAGCCGGTCGGCGATGTCGTACATCTTGGTCGAGCCGGCCTCGTCCGACAGCTTCTTGGCGACGCGCTTGATGACGACGTTGCGCGGGTCGCTGATCGTATAGACCGGGTGGCCGAAGCCGATGATGACTTCCTTGGCTTCCATCCGGCGGCGGATGTCGGCCTCGGCATCGTCGGGGTTCTGGTAGCGCTTCTGGATCTCGAAGGCGACTTCGTTGGCGCCGCCGTGCTTGGGGCCGCGCAGCGCGCCGATCGCGCCGGTGATGCACGAATGCATGTCCGATCCGGTGCCGGCGATGACGCGCGCGGTGAAGGTCGAGGCGTTGAACTCATGCTCGGCATAGAGGATCAGCGAGGTGTGCATCGCCTGAACCCAGCTGTCGCTCGGCTTCTCGCCGTGGAGCAGGTGCAGGAAGTGGCCGCCGATCGACTCGTCGTCGGTCTCGACCTCGATCTCCACGCCGTTGTTCGACAGGTGATACCAATAGAGCAGCATCGAGCCGAGGCTGGCCATCAGCCGGTCGGCGATGTCGCGCGCGGCGGGGGTGTTGTGGTCGTCCTTCTCCGGCAGCGCGCAGCCGAGCGCGGAGACGCCCGTGCGCATCACGTCCATCGGGTGCGCGGCGGCGGGGAGTGCGGCGAGCGCTTCCTTCACCGCGAGCGGCAGGCCGCGCATCGCCTTGAGCTTGGCCTTGTAGGCCTTGAGCTCGGCGGCGTTGGGGAGCCAGCCGTGGACGAGGAGGTGGGCGATCTCCTCGAACTCCGCGCCTTCGGCGAAATCGAGGATGTCGTAGCCGCGATAGTGCAGGTCGTTGCCGGTGCGGCCGACGGTGCACAGCGCAGTGTTGCCGGCGGTGACGCCCGACAAAGCGACGGACTTCTTCGGCTTGAAGGTGGGAGCGGTGGCGGTGTCGGTCATGCTCTTTCGGTCCTCTTTCTTCTCTTCCGTTCGCCCTGATCAGGGCGTGTTACAAGCGCTACCGCTTGGGGCACGTGCTTCGACAGGCTCAGCACGAACGGGGTAGGGCGGTTCTTAGAAGCTGTCGGTGGGCACGCGGACGTGGCCTTCCATCAGGATGCGGGCGCTTCGGCTCATGATCGCCTTGGTGACGGTCCATTGGCCGTCGACTTGGCGGGCTTCCGCGCCGACGCGCAGCGTGCCCGAGGGGTGGCCGAAGCGGACCGACTGGCGCTCGCCGCCGCCGGCCGCCTGGTTGACGAGCGTGCCCGGCACCGCCGCGGCGGTGGCGATGGCGACCGAGGCGGTGCCCATCATCGCATGGTGGAGCTTGCCCATCGACAAAGCGCGGACGAGCAGATCGATGTCCTCGCCCTTCACGATCTTGCCGCTGGATGACGGATAGTCGGTCGGCAGGGCGACGAAGGCAATCTTGGGGGTGTGCTGGCGCTTGGCGGCTTCCTCGGGCGACTTGATCAGGCCCATCTTCATCGCGCCGATCGTGCGCAGCGTCTCGAAGCGGCGCAGCGTATCGGGATTGGTGTTGATCGTCTCGCGAAGCTCGGTGCCGGTGAAGCCGATGTCGGCGGCGTTGACGAAGATCGTCGGGATGCCGGCGGTGATCATCGTCGCCTTGAGCTTGCCGCCGGGGACGATCTCCTCTGGCACGTCGAGTTCGTCGACGAGATTGCCGGTCGGGAACATCGATCCGCCGTCTTCGCCGTCGTCGGCGGGGTCGACGAATTCGAGCACGATCTCCGCCGCCGGGAAGGTGACGCCGTCGAGTTCGAAGTCGCCGGTTTCCTGCACTTCCCCATTGGCGACGGGGACGTGGGCGATGATCGTCTTGCCGATGTTCGCCTGCCAGATGCGGACGGTGCGCACGCCATCGGGGCCGGCATCGACATAGCCGGCGTGGATCGCGAAGGCGCCGGCGCCAGTCGAGAGGTTGCCGCAATTGCCCGACCAGTCGACGAAATCGGTGTCGATCGAGACCTGGCCATAGAGATAGTCGACGTCGTGATCGGGCTGGCTGCTCGGCGAGACAATCACGCACTTGCTGGTGCTGGAGGTCGCGCCGCCCATGCCGTCGATCTGCGCGGCATAGGGGTCGGGGCTGCCGATCACGCGCTGGAACAGCTTGTCCCGCACGGGGCCGGGGGTGCGGGCGGATTCGGGGAGGTCTTCGAGGCGGAAGAACACGCCCTTGCTGGTGCCGCCACGCATGTAGGTGGCGGGGATGCGGGTCTGGCCGGCCATTATGCGGCGGCCGCTTCGGAGGCCAGGAAGTCCTGGGCGAAGCGCTGGAGGACGCCGCCGGCTTCGTAGATCAGCGACTCCTCCGCCGTGTCGAGGCGGCAGGTGACGGAGACTTCCTCCGTCGAGCCGTCCTTGCGGTGGATGATAAGCGTCAGGTCCGCGCGGGGGCGGCGGTCGCCGATCACGTCATAGGTCTCGGTGCCGTCGAGGCCGAGCGTCAGGCGGGTGGTGCCCGGCTTGAACTCGCACGGCAGCACGCCCATGCCGATCAGGTTGGTGCGGTGGATGCGCTCGAAGCCCTCCGCGACGATTGCCTCGACGCCGGCGAGGCGGACGCCCTTGGCCGCCCAGTCGCGCGACGAGCCCTGGCCGTAATCGGCGCCGGCGATGATGATCAGCGGCTGCTTGCGCTGAGCGTAGGTCTCCATCGCTTCCCACATGCGCATAACGGTGCCGTCCGGCTCGACCCGGGTGAGGCTGCCGCGCTTCACCTGGCCGTCGACCACCGCCATTTCGTTGACGAGCTGCGGATTGGCGAAGGTGGCGCGCATCGCCGTCAGGTGATCGCCGCGGTGCGTGGCGTAGGAGTTATAGTCCTCCTCGGGCACGCCCATCTTCGTCAGATATTCGCCGGCCGCGGAGCTGGCGAGGATCGCGTTCGACGGCGAGAGGTGATCGGTGGTGATGTTGTCCGGCAGGATCGCGAGCGGGCGCATCGCCTTGAGCGTGCGCGGATGCGCGGCGAGCGCGCCGACGCCTTCGGTGTCCCAGTACGGAGGGCGGCGGATGTAGGTGGACGTGGGGCGCCAGTCGTAGAGCGGGCTGATCTTGTCGGCCGAGCGGGCGCGGGCGCCGAACATCGGCTCGTACACCTTGCGGAATTGCTCCGGCTTGACGTGCGCGGCGACGATTTCGTCGATTTCCTCGTCGGTCGGCCAGAGATCCTTGAGGCGGATCTCCTTGCCGTCGACCACGCCGAGCACGTCGCGCTCGATGTCGAAGCGGACGGTGCCGGCGATCGCATAGGCCACCACCAAAGGCGGCGACGCAAGGAACGCCTGCTTGGCATAGGGGTGGATGCGGCCGTCGAAGTTGCGGTTACCCGAGAGAACGGCGGTGGCGTAGAGATCGCGGTCGATGATCTCCTGCTGGATCTTCGGATCGAGCGCGCCCGACATGCCGTTGCAGGTGGTGCAGGCGAAGGCGACGATGCCGAAGCCGAGCTTCTCGAGCTCAGGGAGCAGGCCGGCTTCCTCGAGATAGAGGCGCGCGACGATCGAGCCGGGGGCGAAGCTGGACTTGACCCACGGCTTGCGGACGAGGCCGAGTTCGTTGGCCTTCTTCGCGACGAGGCCGGCGGCGACGACGTTGCGCGGGTTCGACGTGTTGGTGCAGCTGGTGATCGCGGCGATGATCACCGCGCCGTCGGGTAGCAGACCTTCGCGCTCCTGCGCCTGCGCCTTGTCGAGATCGACGGCGATGCCGGTCTCCTCCAGCGCGGAGGTCGGCAGGCGGCGGTGCGGGTTGGACGGGCCGGCGAGGTTGCGGACGACGGTGGAGAGGTCGAATTCGAGCATGCGCTCGTACTCGGCGGTCTTGAGCGCGTCGGCCCACAGGCCGGTGTGCTTGGCATAGGTCTCGACCAGCTTGACCTGATCGGCCTCGCGGCCGGTGAGCAGGAGATAGTCGATCGTCTGCTGGTCGATGTAGAACATCGACGCCGTCGCGCCATATTCGGGGCACATGTTGGAGATGGTCGCGCGGTCGCCGATCGTCAGGCTGTCCGCGCCCTCGCCGAAGAACTCGATCCACGCACCGACCACGCGCTCCTTGCGGAGGAATTCGGTGATCGCGAGGACGATGTCGGTGGCGGTGATGCCGGGCTGGCGCTTGCCGGTCAGTTTCACGCCGACGATGTCGGGCAGGCGCATCATCGATGCGCGGCCGAGCATGACGGTCTCGGCCTCGAGCCCGCCGACGCCGATCGCGATGACGCCCAGCGCGTCGACGTGCGGCGTGTGGCTGTCGGTGCCGACGCAGGTATCGGGGAAGGCCACGCCGTCGCGCAGCTGGATGACGGGCGACATCTTCTCCAGATTGATCTGGTGCATGATGCCGTTGCCGGCGGGGATCACGTCGACGTTCTGGAATGCCTCCTTGGTCCATTCGATGAAGTGGAAGCGGTCCTCGTTGCGGCGATCCTCGATCGCGCGGTTCTTCTCGAACGCATTGGGATCGAAGCCGCCGTGTTCCACCGCGAGGCTGTGATCGACGATCAGCTGGGTGGGGACGACGGGGTTGACCTTGGCGGGATCACCGCCCTGGTCGGCGATCGCGTCGCGCAGCCCGGCAAGGTCGACCAGCGCGGTCTGGCCGAGGATGTCGTGGCAGACGACGCGCGCGGGATACCAGGGAAAGTCGAGATCGCGCTTGCGCTCGACGATCTGGGTCAGCGCGTCGGTGAGCAAAGCCGGATCGCAGCGGCGGACGAGCTGCTCGGCGAGCACGCGCGAGACATAGGGCAGGCCGTCATAAGCGCCGGGGCGGATCGCCTCGATCGCCTCGCGGGTGTCGAAATAGTCGACCTGGGTGCCGGGGAGCTGCTTGCGGTGGGCGCGGTTCATGGCTGGGACTCTTGGTTGGCGCCGCGCACTGGACCGAAACTCTCCTGCGGTGTGCGCGTCGCTTCGTACGATCACGGGTTACCATTTGTGCATTATCCGCACTGGTGCAAGCGGTTGGGGCTGGTTAAAGGGCGAAGATCGGCGGACGGCTTCGCACGGGGCTGCGAACTTTGCGAATACGAGGTTCGGCCGCGGCACACCCATCCGTCATCCCGGACTTGATCCGGGATCCATCGTGCGGCGTACTCAGGTGCGTCGGTGTACGCGGAACCTTGGATCCCGGATCAAGTCCGGGATGACGGGGCGTGGGTGGCGGACGTCGTGCGTCCAAGCGGCTGTGATCGCCCGGCGTTTTGGGCTATGGAGCGCGGCATGACCAAGCCCGTTACCACCGACATCGAACGCCCGATCCTGACGCCGCCCGACGGCCACAAGAAGGTGCTGCTCCACAGCTGCTGCGCGCCGTGCTCGGGCGAGGTGATGGAGGCGATGACCGCGAGCGGGATCGACTACACGATCTTCTTCTACAATCCGAACATCCACCCCAAGGAGGAGTATCTCCTTCGCAAGGAGGAGAACATCCGCTTTGCCGAGGCGCACAACGTGCCGTTCGTCGACGCCGATTACGACACGGTGAACTGGTTCAAGCGCGCCCGCGGGATGGAGCATGAGCCCGAGCGCGGCATCCGTTGCACCATGTGCTTCGACATGCGGTTCGAACGGACGGCGCTGTACGCGCACGAGAACGGCTTTCCGGTGATCACCTCGTCGCTGGGCATCTCGCGCTGGAAGGACATGAACCAGATCAACGGCAGCGGCGAACGCGCGGCCTCGCATTACCCGGACCTCAGCTATTGGACGTTCAACTGGCGCAAGGGCGGCGGGGCGGCGCGGATGATCGACATTTCCAAGCGCGAGCAATTCTATCAGCAGGAATATTGCGGCTGCGTCTATTCGCTGCGCGACACCAATGCGCACCGCGTGTCGCAGGGGCGGCCGGAGATCGAGATCGGGAAATTGTTCTACGGGGTGGACGAGCAGGCGTAGCGCTCGTTCCGCGGGCGGGGGACCTCAGCTTACGGCGGGGGCGAGGCAGCGTCCGACGATTGTAGCGACTCCAGATATTTCCGGTGATCTTCCGCTGTGCCGACGAAGCGCTTCAGCCGCGACAAGCGCTCGGGCGGCAGCCTGGCTTCCGCCGCGGCGAGTTGCTCCGCCATCTGCCGCGCGTTGAAGGCGGGGACGCCGGCCCGCTCGAGATTGGCGGCGCGGCGGACGGAGTCGCCGCTGCACAGGAGGAGCATCCAGCTGCCGCCGTAGCGTTCGTACAGCGCACGCCCGCCGAATTGGCCCTGTGTCCAGTCGGCTATCGCGTGATTGCCGCTGACCACCACGGGGCCGACATCGATCGGCATCAAATCACTGCCAAAATGCTCCTCCGTCACTTCCGTCACGCGGCCGCGATCGAGCACCTCATTTTCGATGCATCCCTCGAGCAGGAAGGTAAGCAGGGCGATCCGCCACTTACGCATCGATCAACCGCCGAAGCTGTGCGGTCGCCTGATCAAGCGGGGCATGGCTGTCCATCATCCCGGCGAAGTTCCCATGCCGATCGAAGAGCAGGATCTGCGCGCTGTGATCGATCGTATAATCGCCGCTCGGCAGCGGCACCTTTTCGACGTAGATCCTGTAGGCCTTCTCCATCGCCGCCAACTGCTGTGGCGTGCCGGTGAGGCCCATGACGGGTGCATCAAACATCGACAGGAAGCTCCCGATGTCCTCGGGCTTGTCATGGTCGGGATCGACCGAGACGAACACCATGTTGAGACGATTGGCCTTGCTGCCGAGCCGTTGATGGAGCAGCGCCATTCGGGCCATCGTCGTGGGGCACACGTCGGGGCAACGGGTGAAGCCGAAGAAGATCGCGTAGGGTTTTCCTTTCAGCGTCTCGTTCGTGACAGTTCGTCCGGATGTATCGATAAGGGTGAAGGGGCCGCCGCGTTGTGCCTGCGCGGCAGTGCTGGCCTGCTGGCTTACGTCGGGCTCTCGCGAGCAGCCCGAAATGCCGATCGTCACGGTCAGTAGTGAGACGAAGAGCGTAATGCCGTGGATCAAACCGTCGGCGTGGGAGCGAGCCATCAGTGATGCCCTCCATGCCGCGCCGACGGCCCTGTAGCGGTTATCGGACCCACGGAGAGCTTGACCGGAACGTCGCCCGCCTTCTGGAAATGCAAGGTGATAGGAACGCGCTCGCCGGTCTTCAGCGCAGTCTTCAGGCCTACGAGCATCAGGTGATTGCCGCCGGGGGATAGCTGCACCGTTCCGTGCGGCGGGACCGGTAGTCCATCACGGACCGGCCGCATCCGCATCACCCCACCCGCCATGGTCATGGTATGGACTTCCACTCGGGCAGCGCGTGGCGAGGTGGCGGAAATCAGACGGTCGGACGTCTTGCCCTGATTGCGAATGGTGAGATAGCCCGCCCCGATCTCGGCGCGCGGCGCGGTCGCGCGGGACCAGGCACCGGACACGTGCAGCGCGCCCTGACGAAAATCCTGTGCTGCGGCAGAGGGTGCCAAAGCGGCCGCGAGCGTGATGGCGAGCGGGTTGATCTTCAAGAGCCTTCTCCTCAGGCAGGCAAAAGCCGGCGCGACGCGACGGCAAGACGATCGAGCAGGACGAGCGCCAACAGCGAGGCGCCGAATAGCGGCAGCACCACCGACGCAACGCCAAGCACCGCCGCCGCGGCTCGCAGCCGGGCGCCGCCGATCGCCGGGGGGGCGCCGATGCCGCCACCACGGGGACGTCTGCGCCACCACATCGTGACGCCGGTGACGACCATCAAGATGATGGCGAGGCATGGCACCAGCATCAGCAGCTGGTTCGCAAGCCCGAAGTAACGTCCCATGTGGATGAGCACGCCGAGTTCGATCGCCTTGGCGCCCACGCCATAGTCACGCCAGCCGTTCTGGCCGATGACTTGGCCGGACCAGCGATCGAAGATCAGGGTACGCTGGCCTTCCGGGCGGTCCGGATAGGTGAGGATCGTGTAGGTTCCGGTGGGTCCGGCGGGCAGATACAGCCTATAGTCGCTGATGCCGCGTGCGGCGGCCTTCGCCACGACTGCGTCGGCACCGGTGATCGCCGCTGCATCGGCCGGTCCGGCGCTGACGTCGCCGTGCCCGGCGTGGGCGCTCGATCGCGGCATGGAAAGCGCCTGTTGGCTCCATGGAATGCGCCCCAGTGCTTCTCCGGCCGGCTTGCTTTGTGGCGAAACATGGCCAAACCCGTCCTCGGTGTTGCCGATGTTAATCGCCGTGAACGTACCACGCACCAGCGGCCCCTCGATCACGGCCCAGGGAAGCCCCGTCAGCACCAGGAAGACGATCAGCCCCGACGTCCATACGCCCGCGACGGCATGGAGATCGCGCCAGAACAGCCGGCCGCGTGCGCGCAGCCGCGGCCACAGCACGCCCGCGAGCGAGCGCCGCCCGCGCGGCCACCACAAGAACAACCCGGTGCCGATCAGCACCAGTGCCCAGCAGGCGGCAAGCTCCACGACAGCATCTCCCCATGGCCCAAGCGTCAGCGACCCGTGCATGGTGTCCGCAAAGCCGACGATCGTACGGGTGTAGACGAAGCTGCCGAGCACGCGGCCGCTCGCGCGATCAACCATCACCCGAAGCGGCTCGTCGGCAGCTGCGGTTACGTATACGGTGGCGGGCCGATCGGGCGCGACCGGGACGTCGATCCGCGTCGCGCTGCCGGGGTGAGCGGCAAGTGCGGCATGGATCAGTCGGGAGGGGGGCAGTGGATCCCGGACCGGCGGCGTGAGCATCATCCGCGGCATGGCGAGATCGTTGATCTCATCGTTGAACAGGTAGATCGCGCCGGTCACGCTGAGGATCAGCAGGAAGGGCGCGACGATCAGTCCGGCGTAGAAGTGCCAGCGCCAGATCGTGCGATAGAGCCGGTGATCAATCATCATCCGGCTCCTCAGAAGCTGGTCAGCAGCGACAGCTCAACGCTGCGCGGCGCACCGATGAACACGAGCCCGGAAGCATAGCCCGACCAGTCGGCATAGAACTCGCCGGTCAGGTTGCGTCCGCGCAAGGTCACGATGCCAAACGGAGCCTTCCAAGCGATCGCCGCATCAATGGTGCTGAAGGCGTTGACCCTGACGGTGTTGGCGTTCTCCGTGTAGAAGTCGCCATTGTGGCGCAGGATGCCGGTGACGGTGATGGGCACCTGCTTCGGCGCATATGTGACGACCAGGTCGGCGAGCCGCTCGGGGACGTTTTGCGGACGGTTGCCGCGGCGGTCGGCGCCGCCGGCTTCGATCAGTTCGTCAAAGCGGGCGTCGAGCAGGGTGCCGCTAAACTTTACGCTGATCTCGTCCGTCGCCCGGAGATCGAATGAGATCTCGCCGCCGGTCGACTGCTGCGAGCCGCCCTGAACGACGATCGCCGGATCGGCCGGATCGCGCGTCAGGATGTCGCGCTGGCGGATGTGAAACAGCGCGGCGGTGAGTTCGGCCCGGCCCCCAGCAATGGCGGTCTTCACGCCCGCCTCGATCGCTTCACCCTTTGTGAGATCGAGCGCAGCGTTGGCGGCGCTGAGGAACAGCAGGCCGCTGAGCGGCGTCACCGCGCGGGTATATTGAGCGTAGATCTGGGTTTCAGGGCGAATGCTGTACACCGTACCGAGCCGCCAGGTGACGGGATCATAATCCTGCCCGTAGCCCTGAAGCGCACCGGTGGTGACGTTGGTGATCTGCCGGTCCAGTTCGATCCGGTCCCACCGCAGCCCGCCGACCAGCAGCCATTCGGGCGTGACGGTGAAGGCATCCTCCGCGAACAGCGCATACATGCGAACATCCGCCTGGATGTTTTGTCGTGTACCAAATGCCGCGGGCGTGTCGTCGCCCGGAAAGAAGCCGCGATCAGGATTGAACGGATCTATGTCGTTTGATGCGCCGAAGCGACGCACGGTGAAGAAATCGGTGTCGCCGGTTTCCCCGCCGATGGTCAGACGATTGCGATGGCCGGCAACCGATCCGTCCCAGGCAAGCTGCAGCCGCTGGTTCCAGAAGCGATGGTCGTGCGTGATCTGCGTCAGGCCACGATTGATGGTGCCGCTGGCGGGATCGAACGTATATTCATCCGCATCGCGCCACGACCGATCCGCATCATAAAAACTGGTGTCGCTGATGAGCGAGAGACCGGGCGTGACGTCCCAACTTACGCGACCGCGCAGCCACATCGCGTCCGAACCGCTGCTGCCGTCGCGCGTGTTGAAGTTTACCCGACGCATCGCACGGTCGAGTACCAGCCCGGCGCTGCCTCCGACGGCATAGGACGGATCGCGTGCGGTCGCGTGCGCGACAACGGGCGTGCCGTAATAAGCCGTGCTGAAGTCATCCTCGCTGTAGTCCGCAGACAGCCCCACGGTGATCTGGTCGGTGGGTTTAACGAGCAGCGAGAGGAGGCCGGCCAGCGACCTTGATCCGGTGTCGTCGACCCAGCCATCCGAACGCGACCAGGACAGATCGCCGCGGATCGCGGCATCCGAGCCGAGCGGGACGTTGAGGTCGCCAGCAAGCCGTGCAGTCGCAAAGCTGCCGTAGCTCGCCAAGGCCTCGCCGCCGAGCCGGTTCAGCTCGGGATGGCGGGGGACGAAGTTGATCGCACCGGCCAGCGCCCCCTCGCCCGAGGTGACAGAGGCGGGGCCCTTGATCACCTCGATGCGTGAGAACGCCCAGCTATCCCAATTGCGGACGAAGGCGTCCGAATTGGCCATGCGCACGCCATCGTAGAGGTAGTTCACGGCACGGTGGAAGCCGCGCATCGAAACCGATCCGATCGAGCCGGGCAGATTGCCGGCGACAACGCCGGGCGCGCTGTTGAGCGCCTCTATGGCGGTGCGCGCGCCCTGCGTCTCGAAGTCCTCTTGGGTAACGATGTCGACGCTTGCGGGTGTCTCGCGCTGCGTGAGGCCGAGGCGGCTGCCGACCTCTGGCCGCTCATCAAGCGCACCGGTCACGACGATGTCGTCCCGGTCGGGCGATTTCTGTGCGTGCGCCGGCGAGGCGAGCAGGATGGTCCCGAAGATGAGAGCAGGCGGCGTGCTGAAGGCAAACAGCCTGTCGCCGCCAGCCCCATGAGGCCGGTCGGCAAGTTGATATGGCATGTGAAGTCTTCCTGATCCGAAAGGCGCGCGTCTTCGGCGGCGGTGAGCCGGACGCGCCTGAATTGGGCGGAGTCAGGCGGTGGTCGGTGGTCCCCTCAGGGGTGGGCGCAGATAAGCGGCGGCAGCGGTAGCGATCGGTGCCGCGCCACGCAGCCCGAGTGCCAGCATAAAGAGCAGCGCAATCGCCAGCAGGACGGTGTCCACCGCGGCGAGTGAGGCCATCGAC
Organism: Sphingomonas sp.; assembly: GCA_042096015.1. Classification (GTDB taxonomy): domain Bacteria; phylum Pseudomonadota; class Alphaproteobacteria; order Sphingomonadales; family Sphingomonadaceae; genus Sphingomonas. Next base: position 4,221 of record JBELMF010000015.1, on the reverse strand, counting down.
AGGCCGGCAAAGGCGCAGGGCTGGTCTGCGCCGCGATGTTCTGTCTCAGGCTTCGGCTCGTCGTGCGCGGCCATGGCATGGGGCATGGCGTGCGACATCGCTGGAGGTGCGGCCATCACCATCGGTCCGGTGCCGGAGCAGACGGTGATGACGAAGCGGCCGTTGTCGACCATCGGCATGAAGCCGGTGGGGATGATGACCCGCAGGACGAGTGCAAGCGCCAGTAACGTGCCCGCCAACACGTGATGGGTTTGGATTAGACGGCGGACAGCGTGCACGCCCGCGCCCTAACGCGTCCTCATCGCCGAGTCATGCCTCAATCTCGAACCAGACGGGCGCATCCGCCAGGCAGTCAACTGCGGGGCGGACGGCGCCCGACGCGAAGCGGATCGCCGCTCCGTCACCTATCGTCGCCGCGTCCAATGCGACCGCGCAGCGGAACACGGCATCGCCATGGCGGCGCTCGAACGCCAGGATACGACCGCTCGTCCCGCCGCCGATTTTGGCCGGCTCGTAACTTCCATGACGGAAGAGCTCCTCATATTCGCGGCGCAGGTGGAGCAGGGCGGTGAGCAGCCGCATCTTCGGGGGCGGCGCGTCGAGCGCAATGATCCGGGCTGAGTAATCCACCGGACGCCGGTTATCGGGATCGACGAGGCTGAGATCGGCCAGTTCGCAGCCCTGGTAGAGATCGGGCACGCCGGGCACGGTACAGCGAAGCGCCAGCTGAACGAGACTGTTACGCTCTGCGGCGCCCGCAATCTCACTGACGAAGGCCCGCATAGATGCAACGAACCGCGGATCGGCAATGAGGTGACGGGCAAGATCGTTGCAGCGCGCTTCATAGGCGTCGTCGGGCGCTTCCCATGAAGAGCGACGCTTGGCTTCGCGCAGCGCCTTGGTCTGCCAGGCCGTGATACGATCGGAGAAGTCGCCGGTCAGCGCCGCCGGCCAGGCGCCGAGCAACGTCTGGAACAGCATGTAGCGGTCACCGCGATCGACTTGTTTTCCGTGTGTTGCAGCGATTTCCTCCCATTCCATCACCACTTCGCGCCAGCGACCGGGGATGGCGCTGAGGACGGCCAGGCGCGCGCGGGTGTCCTCTCCGCGCTTGTGATCGTGGGTGGCGGTGGTGAGCATGGCGTGCGGCCAGTGGGCAGCGCGGTGCTGCATGCGCTTGTGGAAGGCCTCGGGGTCGAGCGCCATTCGTGCTGCATCGAAGCCGACATCGTTGCGCGACAGGAGCCGGCCATAGCGGTAGAACGCCGTGTCTTCCAGGGACTTGGCGGCAATCGGTGCGGAGAGCTGTTGAAAGCGGCGGACCGCTTCGGCTGAGCCGTCGGGGCCGTTGCCGGCGAGCCAGTCGAGGATCAAGTCGACGACGTGGCGCTCGCCGGGCGGCACGTGCGGCGCGACGCGCTGGCGTATGTTCTCGCGGACCGCTGCGTCGGTGGCTGGTGCGTCGGGGCCGTAGGTTCGATAGACCGGAAAGACCCAAAGCAGGCGTTCGACGGCGCGGCGGAGCATCGATCGGGTGACACCGTCGGGCGCGACGGCGGCGAAGGCGTCGGTGCAGGCCTCCAGCTGGCCGGTGAATTGCCAGGCGAGGAGTTGCTGACGGGCGAGCAGCTCCTCGGGCTCGAGGTCAGCGGGGCGGCCGCTGATGTCGTGCCACAGGTCGCCGAGCGGCGTGGCGCCGGCGGGGTCGTGCAGCAGCGCGGCGACTTCTTCCATGAAGTCGTAGCCACTTGTGCCATCTACCTGCCAAGCCTCAGAAAGCGCCTCGTCGGGGCCGAGGATTTTTTCGATCACAATCCACGCGTCCGGACCGAGACGCTCGCGCAGGCGGCGGCAATAGCCGAGCGGATCGGTGAGGCCGTCGACATGGTCGACCCGGACGCCGTCGATCAGGCCCTCGTCGTGTAGGCGGAAGTAAAGGGCGTGGGTTTGTTCAAAGACTTGCGGGTCTTCGATGCGGACGCCGGCCAGTTCGTTGATGGCGAAGAAGCGCCGCCAGTTGAGGTCGTCGTTGGCGGTACGCCAGAGCGCAAGGCGATAGTGCTGGCGGTCCAGCAGCGCCTCAAGCGCTTCCTGGCCGGGGGCGTGCTGGTCTTCGTCGCGTAGGGGGAAATGCTTGTCGCCATAAGCGGTTAGGCACCATCGGCCGGCGTGCTGGGTGACCGTGATGGCGCCCTCCGCGACCGCTTCGTGGAGGGAGGAGCCGAGGACGGGGAGGAGGATAGGGCGGGACCAGTCGATGTCGAAGACAGGCGCGTAGTCGCTGGCCCGGCCGCGGCGCAGGACGTCGTTCCACCAGGCGTTGGTGTCGCCGGCGACGCCCATGTGGTTGGGGACGATGTCGATGATCATGCCCATGTCGCGGGCACGCAAGGCCTTGATCAGGCTACGGAAACCTTCCTCCCCGCCGAGTTCGGGGTTGATGCGGGTCGGATCGACCACGTCATAGCCGTGGGTGGACCCGGGCGCGGCGGTGGTGATCGGGGAGGCGTAGATGTGGCTGATGCCGAGACGGTGGAGGTAGGGGACGATCGCCTCCGCGTCGGCGAAGGTGAAATCCTTATGGAATTGAAGACGATAGGTGGCGCGGGGGATCATCCAGGCCTCTTGGTGGTGAGCATGTGGGTGCGGCTCGCGACGTCCGGGCGGGCGAGCAGGGCGTCGGCCTCCGCGGGCATGCGGCGGCGCCAATTGGGGTGCTCGTCGATCGTCCCGGGGAGGTTGGGTTGTTCTTCGAGGCCGAGCAGATCTTCCAGCGGGAAGATGGCGAGCGGGGCGGGTGCGTCGGCGACTGCTTCAAGGATCTGGTCGAGCGGTTGATCTCCTGTGAGTTCAAGCGCTTGAACAAGAGACCTGCGTTCCGATGTCCGTTCTTCCAGCTTGGCTGGCTTGCCGCTGATGGTGGCGCGCCACTCGACGTCGCGGCCCTTCCACCAGCCGGTCACGGTGGGGGTGTCGTGGGTGCCGGTCATCGCGACGGCGTCCTTATCCCACTGGCTGGGCGGCACAAATTCGCCTTCCGTGTCGCGCTCGAAGGGGAGGACGCGCATGCCAAGCATGCCGCGGCGGGAGAGGTCGTCGCGCAATCCAGGGGGTACGGTGCCCAAATCCTCGGCAATGACGATAGCATTGGCGCGATGTGCCTCTATTGCCACGATATTCTTGAGCGTGTCGCCGGGCATGGTGAGGTAGGCGCCGTCGGCGGCGCTGGCGTGATCGGGGACGATCCAGAGGCGGTCGAGGCCGATCGCATGGTCGATGCGGAGGCCGCCGGCGTGGCGAAGCGCGGTGCGGATCGTGTTGATAATCGGGGAAAATCCGCTGCGCGCTAGGGAAAAGGGGTCGAGGGCGGAGATGCCCCAGTTCTGGCCGTCGGGACCGAGCGGATCGGGGGGCGCGCCGATGGTGACGCCGGTGAGGAGATCCTGCGGGGCGCTCCACCCGTGGCTGCCGCCGCGATCGGTGCCGACGGCGAGGTCAGCGATGAGGCCGATCGCCATGTGATTGCGGGCAGATTGCTGTGCGTTCGCAAGGCCTTGATCGGCGAGCCATTGAAGGAATGTGAAGAAGGCGACGTCGCCAGCATGGTCGGCGGCGAAGCGCCGGACCGCGGCGCTGGCAGGGTCACGAAGCTCGGCCGGCCAGGCCGGCCAACCCTGACCCGAAAAATGCGAATTTACGGCGTCGAACAGGGCGTGATCGGCGAGCGCGGCGGCGCTTTCGGCGACATAGGCGGCGACTTTGGCGTGGATTTCAGGGCCGGCGTTCGCAAACGAAAGCCGCAGGTGGTTCAAACGAAAGTCGTGCGAGGTTCGCCAGTCGATCAGGTCGGGCGCGGGCTCGTCGGGGAAGGGCATGCCGATCAGCGCGGGGTCGGCGAGCATGACATTGTGGAAGAGCCGCGAGGACGGGGCGTAGGGGCTGAAGCGGGCCGGGTCGCCGGGGAAAAGCGCGTGGGTGGGGCTGATCGCCAGCGCGGTGGCACCGGCGCGTCCGAAGGCGGCGGCGGCTTTGGCGAGCGTGCCGAAGGTGCCGTAGGCGGTGGGGTGATCGTCACGCAGGCTGGGGATCTGGATGGCGGCGCCCCAGCCGCGGCCGGGGGGCTGCGGGCAGCGAGGGGGGGCGACGGCGATCGTGTAATGCCGCCGGCCGATCTGGAGGTGGTGGTAGCCGACCGTCTCGATCGTGTCGGTGCCCAAGGTG
>JBELMF010000014.1:0-34576 GCA_042096015.1 Sphingomonas sp. | reverse complement strand
CGAGCTATTTCAAGGTCTTCGTCGACGGCAAGGAAGTGCTCAACCGCTGGCGCCAGAACTGGAACCCTTGGTACGCCAACTTCGACGTGCCGATGACCGCGGGCAAGGCTGCCAACATCCGCATCGAGTGGGAGCCCAACGCCGGCTATATCGCGCTGCTGCACAGCGATCCGCTGCCGCAGCAGGACCGGAATTCGATCTGGTTCACCAGCGAAGTCGGCCAGGCCAAGAATTACTGGTTCATTCCCGGCAGCGGCAGCATCGACGGCGCGATCGCCGGCTATCGCCAGCTGACCGGCAAGTCGGAAATGATGCCCAAATGGGCCTATGGCTTCTGGCAGTCGCGCCAGCGTTACGACACGCAGGACGAAGTCACCGGCGTCGTTGCCAAGTATCGCGAACTCAAGATCCCGCTCGACAACATCGTGCTCGACTGGCGCTACTGGCGTGACGACGATTGGGGCAGCCACCGCTTCGACCCGACGCGCTTCCCCGATCCCAAGAAGATGATCGACACGGTGCACGCCGACAATGCGCGCTTCATGATCTCGGTCTGGCCGAAATTCTATCCGACCACGGATACCTACAAGGAGCTCGAAGCCGCCAACGCGGTGTACAAGGGCAATCTGGAGATGGGGAACAAGGACTGGGTTGGCCCGGGCTATGCCAACACCTTCTACGATCCGTACTCACCCGAAGGCCGTCGCATTTTCTGGACGCAGATCGAGGAGCGGCTGGCGAAGCTCGGCACCGACGCCTGGTGGGCGGACGCCAGCGAGCCCGACATGCATTCGAACCTGTCGGTTGAAGAGCGCATCAAGACGATGGGCCCCACCGCGATCGGGCCAGCGACGCAGTATTTCAACAGCTTCCCGCTGATGAACGCGCGGTCGTTCTATGACGGCTGGACCTCGTTCAAGCCGGACGTGCGGCCGTTCCTGCTCACCCGCTCGGGCTTCGGCGGGCTGCAGCGCTACAGCTCGGCGATCTGGTCGGGCGACGTCGCCAGCCGCTGGTTCGACCTGAAGGCGCAGATCTCCGCCGGCGTGAACGCCTCGATGTCGGGCATCCCCAACTGGACGCACGACATCGGCGGCTTCGCACTGGAGGATCGCTACGCCACCAAGACACCGACCGCGGCGGATCTCGACGAATGGCGCGAACTGAACCTGCGCTGGTTCCAGTACGGCGCGTTCAGCCCGCTGTTCCGCAGCCACGGCGAATATCCGTATCGCGAAATCTACGAGATCAGCCCGGAAGGCTCGCCGATGCGCAAGTCGATGGTCTGGTACACCGAGCTTCGCTACCGCCTGATGCCGTACATCTACACCGTGGGTGCCGACACCTACATGAAGGATGGCAGCATCATGCGCGCGCTCGCCGCCGATTTTCCTCAGGACAAGGCGGCGCGCGACCTGAACGACGAATACCTCTTCGGCGATGCGTTCCTCGTCGCGCCGGTGGTCGAGTACAAGGCGCGCAGCCGGCAGGTGTATTTCCCCGGCACCGGCACCTGGTACGACTTCTCGACCGGTAAGACCTATCGCGGCGGCCAGACCGCCACGATCGACGCCCCGGCCGAGCGCATGCCGCTTTTCGTCCGCGCCGGCGCAATCGTGCCGATGGGCCCGGTGATGCAATATACCGATCAGGATCGCAGCGCACCGCTGACGATCACGGTGTACACCGGCGCCGACGGCCAGTTCTCGCTCTACGAGGACGACGGTACCAGCACCGCCTACAAGCAGGGCGCGTTCAGCCGCATGCCGATCCGCTACGACGACCGCACCGGCACGGTGACGCTCGGCGCACGCGAGGGCAAGGGCTGGACCGGCATGCCCGCCAGCCGCACGATCCGCGTGCGCTGGGTCAGCGAAGGCAAGCCGGTGACGGACGGCAACGCCTATGATGCGGAAGCAACCTACAACGGCCGCGCACTGACCATCGCGAGGAAGTAACACGGCCACCTGATCCTCCCTGTCGCGCGATGGGGAGGATCAGCATCAAGATCGCAACTTGCGTGTTCGGCCGCCTTCGAGCACATCGCGCCTGTAATTTCCGACTATCCAGAAACTGGGAGCAACTCTACGACTGGGGCCAAGGCAACGGGAAGGGGAGCTAAGGTGCCCAGGTCGCTTGTGATTTTGTCTGCACTTCTGCTGCCCCTCGCGGCATGTGGTGGGGATTCTGATGATGGGACGGTGACGCCGGCACCCACGCCCGTCCCAAGTCCGACAGCGTCGCCAACGCCGAGTCCAACACCATCACCGACTCCTAGTCCCACGCCGACGCCCAGTCCCACGCCGAGCCCGACACCAACTCCTCCACCGGTTGGATACTATCCGGATGCGTTTGATTTCAGCGTCAATCATGCGTTTTCGGCGCCGCTGGTTACAATGTCCGTCGATCCGACAACACGCGTTGGAAGCATCTACGCATTTCGTGTGGATGATCGATGGATAATTTCCAGCTATCGTGCCGACACCGGCAGCTTTGGTGCCAAATATGGCATGTCGAGCGACGTTATATTCCTGGGAAGTTCCCTAGTCGGCAATACGCCGCTCCGTCGTGATTACCGCTTCGTGGATGCGGGCGGCAATGTTAATCTGCTGACGGTCGAGCGGCCGTCGACCGCTTATACCGATGTCGCTTGGTTGAGGTCACAGCTTGTGACAGCAACCACATTGCGCGAGACGCGTCAGATCTGGGGGCTGCGGACGGTCGGTTACGATTATCCGGCAGAAGGAACTCGGCGCCAGTTCGAAGGACAGGTGAACGTGTCCGCAGGGCCGTCGGGCACCTCCGACATCGTCGTTCCGCTCGCCTTTACCGCAACCTACCAGGGGAATACTGGATCGGCGTTGGCCGGCTCCTTCGCATTCACGGACACGGACGGTAGCCAGGTGACCGTGACGCTCGATGGGGGTGTCGTTCGCAACTCGGCATCCTACGACAGTCAGATCGACTACGGCTTCTTCGGCCCCAACGCGACGTCATTCGGCGGGGTTATCTACTTCCAGCGAGGTGGGGTGGTTCGGATCGGCACCATCGTGGCGCGCGCGCGACCGAACTGACGCCGCTCACGGGTGAGTCCCGCGGGCTGGCGTGTTGAGTTCTGCACATAGCGCTATTGAGAGGAGCGCTGCGGCGCTATGGGGCGGCTTGAGGTTCAGAGACGACACGGAGCGTGCGCCTCGGCGTATCCGGCCGAGCTGGGCTGCTTAAACGAACCCCACACCTTCCAGCTTCACCACCGGCACGAAGCCCGCGTCCATCGGTACGGTTACGGTCAGCTCCTCAGCGCGCTGCGCTACTCGGACTGGCCCGCCGCCCAGCAAGGTCGCCCGCACGATCCGACCGTCCCACCGTCCGCGCCCCAGCGCCGCGATCGACACCGGCCGGGTCGGCCGCTTCAGGAACAGCACGTACAGCGCGCCACCATTCACCGTGAAGCGCACGTCGCGTTCGTCGAAGCCCGCGAACGCACTCTCGTTCTGCATCCCCGCGGCAAGCTGCGTCGGCCCTTCGCCATAGACGCGCCACGGCCGCGAGCCGAAGATCGCCTCGCCGTTCACTGCCATCCAGCCGGCGAGATCGTCGAGGATCCGCTCCTCCTCCGCATCAATGCTGCCGTCGCCGCGCTGCGGGACGGAGAGCAGCAGATTGCCGTTCTTCGAAACCACGTCCGCCAGCCGCTGCACCACGTCCTCGGCGCTCTTGTAGCTCCGATCGGTGAAGCGGCTGCGATTATAGAACCAGTCGCCGATGCACGTGTCGGTCTGCCACGGCTCGTCCCACAGATGGTCGGAGAAACCGCGCTCGACATCCTGCACCACGCCGAAGCGAGCATAGGGCTTCAGCTGCTTGGCGGTCAGCACCACGTCGATCTTGCCATGCCAGTCGATCGAGCGGTTGTAGTAATGTGCCGCCGCTTCCAGCCCGGTCTGGCCGAACGGCAGCTCGTAATTGTCGAAATAGCACAGGTCGGGTCGGTACTTTTCGATCAGCTCCTGCTGGCGCAGCAGCCATTGCCGCACGAAGCGCCGGTCGCCCGGCGGCGCCGTCTCGATCCACTGGCCGTCATGCTGGTCGTGCCAGGCGTTCATCGCTTCGATGCTGTCAATCCCGTCGGGCGCGACCATGTGGCGGCCGGTGTACAGCTCCTGCGGATCGAGCCCGTCCCACCATTGCCCGCGCCCATCAGCGGCGGTCAGCCGGTAGGCGTCGTAGCGCTCGCCCTTGCGCGGCCCCACCGGGTCATAGCCATAGGCCGGCTGATACCAGTGCCACGCATGCGAGATATGGTTCGACACGCCGAACCGCAGCCCCGCGGCCCGCGCCGCGCGCTCCCAGGTGCCGACCACGTCGCGCTTCGGCCCGATCGTCGTCGCGTTCCAGCCGTGATGGCTGCTGGCGAAGCAGTCGAAATTGTCGTGGTGCGTGGCCAGCGAGACGAAATACTTCGCCCCCGCCTTCACGAAGCGCTGCATCAGCGCCTCCGGCTCCCACTTGTTGGCGGTCCAGCGCGGGAAGATGTCCTTCATCCCGAACTCGGCCGGGTGGCCGTAGGTCTTGCGGTGGAAATCCGCCATCGGGTGGCCCTGCATGTACAGGAACCGGCCGTACCAATCGCCCTGTTCGGGCACCGCCTGCGGCCCCCAGTGCGACCAGATGCCGAACTTCGCATCACGGAACCAGTCGGGGTAGCGGTAATGTTCCACCAGCGATGGCCAGCTCGGCTGCACCCGTTCGCCGCTGCGCGCGGCAATGAGGGCAGGGGCCGCCATCGCGGCGGCGATCACGGCACGCCGCGACGGTCCTTGGGTCATGTGTGTTCCTCTCCCAATCGATCACCTAGCTCCGTTCGCCCTGAGCTTGTCGAAGGGCGTGTCCCAGGCGCGAACCGTGCGGAACACGTACTTCGACAGGCTCAGTACGAACGGGGAAGGGGTGCGCGATCCGTGATCCGTGATCAGTGGTTATCGCGCGGCAGCCCCATGGTCTGGGCGATGCGCTGATACTTCTCCGCCCCTTCCAGGATTGCGCCGGTGTTGAGCTGCCCCACCACCGCACGCTGGATCTCCTGCCACGGCGTCTGCGAGGCCGGATAGCGGTACCCGCCCGCCGCCACCAGCCGCTCGCGCCGCGCCGCCAGTTCTTCGTCGGAGATCAGCACGTTCACCTCGCCCTTGGCGAGGTCCATCCGCACCCGGTCGCCCGTCTCGAGCAGCGCGAGTCCCCCCATCGCCGCCGCCTCGGGCGAGGCGTTGAGGATCGACGGGCTCCCCGACGTCCCCGACTGCCGCCCGTCGCCAATGCACGGCAGCGCATGGACGCCCTCCGTGATGAGGTAAGCCGGCGGCCTCATGTTCACGACCTCGGCCGCGCCGGGATAGCCCACCGGACCCGCGCCGCGCATGAACATCAGCGTGTCGGGCGTGATCCCGGTCGCCGGATCGTCGATCCGCGCATGGTAGTCCTCCGGGCCATCAAAGACGACCGCCGGCCCCTCGAAGGCATTGGGATCGTCGGGATTGCACAGATAGCGCTCGCGGAACTCCTCCGAGATCACGCTGGTCTTCATCACCGCCGCGTCGAACAGATTGCCCGACAGCACCAGGAAGCCGGCTTCCTCCTTCAGCGGCGCGGCGAACGGCCGGATCACCGCCTCGTCCTCGATCGCTACGTCCCGGCAATTCTCGCCCATGGTGCGCCCGTTGACCGTCATCGCACCCTCGCGGATCAGCCCCTGCGAAATCAGCTGCCCGACCACCGCGGGCACGCCGCCGGCACGATAATAATCCTCGCCGAGATACTCGCCCGCCGGCTGCAGGTTTACCAGCAGCGGGATCTTGTGCCCGACATCCTCCCAGTCCTTCAGCGGCAGCTCGACGCCGACATGCCGCGCGATCGCCGCCAGGTGGATCGGCGCATTGGTCGATCCGCCGATCGCGCTGTTGACCATGATCGCATTGTGGAACGCGTCGAGCGTCAGGATGTCGGAGGGCTTCAGGTCCTCACGCACCATGTCGACGATCCGCTGGCCGGTGCGCCACGCCACTTCCTGCCGATCGCGATAGGGCGCCGGGATCGCCGCCGACCCGGGCAGCATCATGCCAAGCGCCTCGGCCAACGAGTTCATCGTCGTCGCCGTGCCCATGGTGTTGCAATAGCCGGTCGAGGGCGCCGACGACGCCACCAGCTTGATGAACCCCTCGTCGTCGATCTGCCCCGCCGCGAGCAATTCGCGCGCCTTCCACACGATCGTGCCCGAACCGGTCCGCTGCCCCTTGTACCAGCCGTTGAGCATCGGCCCGACCGACAGCGCGATCGCCGGGATGTTCACCGTCGCCGCCGCCATCAGCAGCGCCGGCGTGGTCTTGTCGCACCCGGTGGTCAGCACCACGCCGTCGAGCGGATAGCCATACAGCGCCTCGACCAGCCCAAGATAAGCCAAGTTGCGGTCCAGCCCGGCGGTCGGCCGCTTGCCCGTCTCCTGGATCGGATGGACGGGGAACTCGAGCGCGATGCCGCCCATCTCGCGAATGCCCTCGCGCACCCGCTCCGCCAGCACCAGATGGTGGCGGTTGCACGGGGAAAGGTCGCTGCCGGTCTGCGCGATGCCGATGATCGGCTTGCCCGAGCGCAATTCCTCCAGGCTCAGCCCGAAGTTCAGGTACCGCTCCAGATACAGCGCGGTCATGTCGATATTGTCGGGATTGTCGAACCACGCGCGGCTGCGCAGCTTCGGCGGATTGGCGGGGGCGCGCGGATTGGTCGGGTCGGTCATTTACAGATACTCCGGTCAGCGCGTCACGGAGACGCGATAGATCATGCGGTGATGGTAGGGCTTGCCCGGTTCGACGCGAGCCGATCCGAACGCCGGCTGGTTGGGCGTGTCGGGGAATTTCTGCGGCTCCAGCGCGATGCCGTCGCCCATGCGATAAACGTGGCCCTTTTTGCCGACGAGCGTGCCGTCGAGGAAGTTGCCGGCGTAGAATTGCACGCCCGGCTCGGTGGAGAGCACCTCCAGCACACGCCCCGACGCCGGATCCTCCAGCCGCGCGGCCAGCTGCGGCTCGCTCGTCACACCCTTGTCGAGCACCCAATTATGGTCGTACCCACGCCCCAGCACGATCTGCGGATCGCGCCCATCGCGGATCGCCTCGCCGATCACGCGCGGCCGGGTGAAGTCGAACGCGCCGCCCGCCACCGGCTTCAGCTCGCCGGTCGGGATCAGCGCGTCGTTCACCGGCGTGTAGCGCGCCGCCGGGATCGTCAGCCGATGCCCCATCGCGCCGGTCGCCGATCCTTCGCCGGCCAGATTGAACAGCGCATGGTTGGTCATGTTGACGATCGTCGGCGCATCGCTCGTCGCATCGAAGTCGATCACCAGCGCACCGGCATCGTCCAGCGTATAAGTAACGCGCGCCTCGACCTTGCCGGGATAGCCCTGGTCGCCGGCCGGGCTGGTCAGCGCCAGCACGACCTTGGCCGCCTTCCCGCCGCCCACCGATACGATCCGCCATACCCGTTTGTCGAAGCCGGTCGTGCCGCCGTGCAGCGACGCCGCTTTCTCGTTCAGCGTCAGCTGGTACGCCTTGCCGTCCAGCGTAAAGCGCCCGCCCGCGATCCGGTTGGCATAGCGGCCGATCGTCTGGCCCCAGTAATTGGGCCTGGAAAGATAGCGCGCGGCATCGTCATGGCCCAGCGTCACGTCGGCCACGCGGCCCTCGCGGTCGGGCACCTCCAGCGCCTGCAAGGTCGCCCCCAGCGTCATGATCCGCGCGCGGACGCCGTTCGTGCCAATCAGCATCACCGCCTCGATCGGCGTGCCGTCCGCCAGCGCGCCGAACGACACACGTTCAGCCGTCGCAGCGGCTGCGGGGACAGCCGCGATGATAGCGCTGCCCGCCATTCCGACCATCAATGCTGCGATACGCCTGTTCAACGAACCCCTCCGCGCAGGAAACCGGCTTTGCGAATGCGTCGGCCCGCTTTTCCTTTTAGGCCGATGGACAGGCGCGGCACAAGACGATAGCGCTACCATCAGTAAAGCGGGCGGTAAGTTAAGCGGGAGAGTGGAATGCCTCAGATGCCGGTTTCGATGGGCAGCGCGGTGGCGCAGCCGGCGGGGGCGTCATACCGCTCCGCGCTGACGCTGCTAGCCAGCCTGTTCTTCATGTGGGGCTTCATCACCGTCATCAACGGCACGCTGCTGCCGCACCTCAGGAGCGTGTTCGACCTCAGCTATTTCCAGGCGACGCTGATCGAAGCGGTCTTCTTCATCGCCTACTTCTTCGCCTCAATCCCCTCGGCCAAGCTGATCGAACGGATCGGCTACCAGAAGTCGCTCGTCACCGGCCTGTCGATCATGGCCGCCGGCGCGCTCGGTATGGCACTGGCGGCTAGCATACCATCCTTCAGCGTTACGCTTATCATGATGTTCGTTATCGCCAGCGGCATCACGCTGCTTCAGGTCGCCGCCAATCCTTACGTGGCGGTGGTGGGCCCAGCAGAAACCGCCTCGTCTCGTCTTAACCTCGTTCAGGCAATGAACTCCGCTGGCACGGTGGCGGCGCCTTTGTTCGGCTCGTTCCTGATCCTCGGCCGCTCGAAGGGCGGCACCGCCGCGCATGGCACCGTGCTCACCGAAGCGGAGCGGCTGGCTGACGCGCAGTCGGTCGTGCTGCCCTACGCCATCGTCGCCGCCGTGCTGATCGTGCTTGCGATCATCATCGCCCGCTTCCCGCTCCCCGCCATGGGCTCGGCCACCACCCGCGTCGCCAAGGAGGAGCGCCACAAGCATTCGCTGTGGAGCCACCGCAATCTCGTCTGGGGCATTCCGGCGATCTTCATCTATCTCGTCGCCGAGATCGGCGTCGGCAATCTCTTCGTGAACTTCGTCAGCCAGCCCGAGATCGGCAACATGACGACCGAGCGCGCCGGCCAGTATCTGACGCTCCTGTGGGGCGGCATGATGGTCGGCCGCTTTATCGGCTCGGCGATCATGCAGAAGGTGGATGCGGCGAAGGTGCTCGCCGGCTTCTCGATCGGCGCGTTCGTCGTGATGATGATCGCCGTCGTGGCGGAGGGGCAGGCCGCGATGTGGGCGCTGATCCTCGTCGGCCTGTTCCACTCGATCATGTTCCCGACGATCTTCACGCTCGCGATCAAGGGCCTTGGTCCGCTGACCGAGGAAGGCTCGGGCCTGCTGATCATGGCGATCGCCGGCGGCGCCTTGGTGCCGCTACAGGGCAAGATCGCCGACACGATCGGCCTCCAGCCGTCGTTCCTCATCACCGTCGCGTGCGAGGTGTACATCCTGTTCTACGCATTGTGGGGATCGAAGGTTTCCGTGTCGCTCGACCAGCCCGCCGAGGCGGAGATCGCGGCGCGTGCCTGATGCCGCGTATCTCGCGATCGACTGGGGCACCACCAACCGCCGCCTCTACGCCGTCGCGGCGGACGGCGCGGTGCTGCATCGTGCGCAGGACGATCGCGGCGTCCTGACCGTCCCCGCCGGCGGCTACCCGGCCGAGATCGCCACGATCCGCGCCGCGCACGGCGACCTGCCGATCCTCGCCGCCGGCATGATCGGCTCGACCCGCGGCTGGCATGACGTGCCCTATGTCGCCGCGCCCGCCGGCCCCGCCGCGCTCGCCGCCGGCGCGCTCGACGCGGGGCAGGGGGCGACCATCCTCCCCGGCATCTCGCGCCGCGACGACCGCCGCGCCGACGTGATGCGCGGCGAGGAGGTGCAGGTGTTCGGCGCCATCGCCGCCGGCCTCACCCCCGCCGACGCCTTCTTCTGCCAGCCCGGCACCCACAACAAGTGGATCGTTGCGCAGGCCGGCGCGATCACCGACTTCACCACCGCGATGACCGGCGAGCTGTTCGCGCTGCTCAAGGCGCACGGCATCCTCGCCGGCATGCTCGACGGCGCCGTCGTCGATGGCCCCGCCTTCCGCGATGGCCTGATGCGCGGCGGGGCAGGGGATCTCCCCGCCGCCTTGTTCGAGGTCCGCGCTTCCGTCCTGCTCGGCACCCGCGCGCCCGAGGACGCGGCCAGCTTCGCCAGCGGCATCCTGATCGGCGCCGACGTCGCCGCCCGCCCGGATCTCGCCGGTCGCACCGTCCACCTGCTCGGCACCGGCGCGCTCGCCACCCTCTACGCCGCCGCGATCGGTGAGGCCGGCGCCCACCCCATCACCATCGACAGCGAGGCCGCTTTCCTCGCCGGCATCCACGCCCTTCGGGAGCATCTGCAATGAACTTCGCCCAGGCATTCGCCGCCTGTCCCTTGGTCGCGATCCTGCGCGGCCTCACCCCTGCCGAGGCGCCCGCGATCGGCGACGCGCTCGCCGACGCCGGCTTCACCCTGATCGAGGTGCCGCTCAACTCGCCCGATCCCTTCGCCAGCATCCGCCTGATGGCCGATCGCCTCGCCGGCCGCGCGCTCGTCGGCGCCGGCACCGTGCTGACGGTGGAGCAGGTCGGGCAGGTGGCGGATGCCGGCGGCACGCTGATCGTCTCGCCCAACACCAACCCCGACGTGATCCGCGCCGCCGTCACCGCCGGCCTCGTCTCGATGCCCGGCTATTTCACCCCCAGCGAGGGCTTCGCCGCGCTCGCCGCCGGTGCCACCGCGCTGAAGCTGTTCCCCGCCGACGGCACCACGCCTGCAATGCTCAAGGCGCAGCGCGCCGTCCTGCCGCGCGATGTCCCCGTCCTCGCGGTCGGCGGCGTCACCCCCGAGACGATGGTCGCATGGCACAAGGCTGGCGCCGACGGCTATGGTTTGGGCTCCAACCTGTACAAGCCCGGCAAGCCCGCCGCCGACGTTGCCACCGACGCCCGCCGCTATATCCATTCACTCGAAAGTCTCGCATGACCGATCGCCTGCTCCAGCACCGCACGGAAGACGGCACCCGCAGCGTCATCCTCGCCGACGCCACTACGGCCGTCTTCCTGGCGGGCGTGAAGACAACCCGAGACCTCGCCCTCCTCGCCATCGCCGAATCCACCACGCTTGCCGAGGCCGCCCGCGCCCGCCGCACCGACCGCGCCGTCGATCTCGAGGCCGAGCTCGCTGCCGGCCGCCTGCTCGCTGCGATCGACCATCCCGATCCCGCACGGCTGATGATGGCCGGCACCGGCCTCACCCATCTCGGCTCCGCCGAAGGCCGCGACGCGATGCACAAGGCCGCCGCCAGCACCGATCGCCCGACCGATTCGATGCGCATGTTCCTCGAAGGTGTCGAGGGCGGCAAGCCGGCCCCTGGTCACCTCGGCCAGCAACCCGAATGGTTCTACAAAGGCTCCGGCTATGCCGTCAAAAACCCCGGTGACGCCCTGCAGAGCCCCGCTTTTGCCCTCGACGGCGGCGAGGAACCCGAGCTCGCCGGCATCTATCTGATCGGCGACGACGGCACCCCGTATCGCCTGGGCGTCGCGCTCGCCAACGAGTTCAGCGACCATGTGACCGAGCGGCACAACTATCTCTGGCTCGCCCATTCCAAGCTCCGCCAGGCTGCGCTCGGCGCCGAACTGCTGCTCGGCCCAATCCCCGCCGACATCCGCGGCACCAGCCGCATCCTGCGCGATGGCAAGTGCCTGTGGGAAAAGCCGTTTCTCACCGGCGAGGACAACATGTCCCACCACATCGCCAATCTCGAAGCGCATCACTTCAAATACGCCGGCCACCGCTGCCCCGGAGACATCCACGTCCATTTCTTCGGCACCGCCACCCTCTCATTCAGCGACGGCCTGCGGACGCAGTCGGGCGATGTGTTTGAAATCACGGCCGATCCCTTCGTCCTGCCGCTAAGCAATCGCCTCGAGATCGCCCCCGCCGAAGCCATCACGGTGCGCCCGCTATGACCATCCGCCTCGCCCTGATCGGCTTCGGCAAGATCGCCCACGATCAGCACCTCCCCGTGGTGCAGGCTAACCCCGCCTTTCAGCTCGCCGCCACGGTCAGCAAGCACGGCCAAGGCATTGAGGGCACGCCGCATTTCGACGACATCACGGCGCTGATCGCCAGCGGCATCGCGGTCGACGCCGTGTCGATCTGCACCCCGCCGCAGGTCCGCCGCGCCGTCGCGCTGCAAGCGATCGCGCAGGGCTGGCACGTCTTCCTTGAGAAGCCGCCCGCCTCCACGCTCGCCGAGGTCGAACTGCTCCGCACCGCCGCGGAGGAAGGCGGCGTGTCACTCTTCGCCAGCTGGCACTCGCGCTATGCCCCCGCTGTCGAACCCGCCCGCCGTTGGCTGGCTGATCGAGCAATCCGCGCGGTAACAGTAACATGGCGCGAGGACGTCCGCGTCTGGCACCCCGGCCAGCAATGGATCTGGCAGCCCGGCGGCTTCGGCGTGTTCGATCCCGGTATCAACGCGCTGTCGATCATCACCCACATTCTGCCCCATCCGCTCGTCGTGGAGCAGGCTGATCTCGACGTGCCCCATAACCTCGCCGCCCCGATCGCTGCGCGTGTATCGCTCCGCGACACCGCCGGCATGCCGGTCGCGATGGACTTGGACTTCCGCCAGGAAGGCCCGCAAAGCTGGGACATCGTGGTCGAGACCGACGCCGGCACGCTGATGCTGTCGAAGGGCGGCGACGAACTCGCCGGTGCCGATATCACGCTCCCCGACGCCGCCGCGCACACCGAATATGCCGCGCTCTACGCCCGCTTCGCGGATCTCGTCCGGAGCGGCGCCAGCGATGTCGACGTCACGCCATTGCGGCTTGTCGCGGACGCATTCCTGTGTGGCCGCCACAATAGGGTCGACCCGTTCATCGAATAGACAAGCACTGAAAAGGGGAGGGATTGTGAGGAAATCGGCGACGCTCGCCGCCATGCTCGCGCTGGCCATGCCGCTGGCCGCGCAGGAAACGCCCGTGCCGCGCATCGCCAGCAAGGACGGGCGCCACGCGCTGATCGTCGACGGCGCGCCGTTCCTGATGCTCGGCGCGCAGGTCAACAATTCGAGCGCCTGGCCGGCCGCCATGGCGAAGGTCTGGCCGACGATGGAAGCGCTCCACGTCAACACCGTCGAGGTGCCGATCGCCTGGGAGCAGATCGAGCGCGAGGAAGGGAAGTTTGACTTCTCCTACCTCGACCTGCTGCTCGCCCAAGCGCGCGAGCGCGATCTGCGCCTCGTCCTCCTCTGGTTCGGCACCTGGAAGAACACCAACCCGCAATATACGCCATCCTGGGTCAAGCTGAACAACAAGCGCTTTCCGCGGATGCGCAAGCCCGACGGCACCAATCATTACGCGCTCTCCCCCTTCGGCCGCGAGACCCTGGCGGCGGACAGCCGCGCCTTCACCGCCTTCATCCGCCACCTGAAGCAGGCCGACCCGCAGAACACCGTGGTGATGGTCCAGGTGCAGAACGAGCCCGGCTCCTACGGCCTTCCACGCGATCATTCGGCGGAAGCCAACGCCGCCTTCGCCGGCCCGGTACCGACAGCGTTGCTGAAGCAGATGAAGAAACAGCCGGGCGACTGGGCGACAGTCTTCGGCCGCGATGCCGAGCTGTATTTCCACGCCTGGCACGTCGCGCGCTACATCGATCATGTCGCGGCGGCAGGGAAGGCGATCAAGCCGATCCCGATGTACGTCAACGCTGCGCTGCCCGGCGATCCGTTCACCTGGCAGGAACCGAAAAGTTACGCGAGCGGCGGTCCCGCCAACACCGTGATCGACGTGTACAAGGCCGCCGCGCCGCACCTGGACGTGCTAGCGCCCGACATCTACAACCCCGATCACAAAGCCTATCTTGGCTTCCTCGCCGCCTATGATCGGCCAGACAATCCGCTGATGGTGCCCGAGACCGGCCACTCGAAGGAATATGCCCGCTACTTCTTCGAGGCGGTCGGCCGTGGCGCGATCGGCTGGGCGCCCTTCGGCGTTGACGGCAACCGCTACCTGCCGAGCCTGCCGCTGACGCCCAAGCTCAACGACGAGGCGATCGCGCCCTTTGCCGCAAACTTCGCCCTATTCCGCCCGATCGCGCGGCTCTGGGCCGAGCGCGCCTTCGCCGGCAAGACCTGGGGCGCCGCCGAACCTAACGATCCTGCCGACCAGCACCGTCAGGTGATGAAGCTCGGCGAATATGTCGCGACCGCCACCTTCGGCCGCTCCGACTTCGGCACCGCGCCGCCGAAGGGCAACCCGGAGCCGTCGGGCGGCGTGGCGATCGCCGAACTGGCGCCCGACGAATATCTCGTCACCGGCTACCGCGCCCGGATCGACTTCTCGCTGGCCGACGAGACGCGCGAGAACATCATCTTCGACCGGATCGAGGAAGGTCACTACGACGCATCCGGCCGCTGGGTGTTCGAACGGGTGTGGAACGGCGACCAGGCCGATTGGGGGCTCAACTTCACCGCCGCGCCGCAGTTGCTGCGCGTCAAGCTCGCCAGCTATCCCAAGCGATAGCAGCAGAAGGGGAGAGGATGATGAAGCGTTTGTTGCTCGCCGGCGTGGCTGCGCTGGTTCCCTCGGCTGCCTGGGCCGATCCGCAGTACAAGCTGCTGGTGCTCGCAATGCCCAGCAAATATCATTACGAATACATTCCCGTCGCGCGTGGCAGCATCGAGCGGCTGGCGAAGCTGCACGCCTTTGATCTCACCTGGACCCACGATCCCGCTGCGCTGGAGCGGGATCTTCGCCCCTTTGCCGCAGTGATGCTGCTCAACACGCCGGTCGAGGATCTGAAGCCCGCGGCGCGGCGTGGGTTCGAGACCTATATGGACGGCGGCGGCAATGCCATGATCGTCCACCGCGGTGCCATCTCGGCGCCCGGCAACTGGTCATGGTACGAAAAGCTGGTGGGGCGCACCGTCGGCGTCCACCCGATGCTCCAGACCGGTGTGGTCACGACGATCGACAAGGCGTTTCCCGCGGTCTTCGGCGTGCCCGAGCGATGGGTGTGGAGCGACGAATTCTATACCACGACCAATCCCTATTCCGTGCGCATCAACACGGTCATGACTGTCGACGAAAGCAGCTACGATCCGACGAAGATCTGGCCCGGCCAGGTGTCGAAGCCGATGGGCCGGGACCACCCGATCGCCTGGTACAAGCATCATGGAAAGGGCCGCGTCTTCGTGACGACGTTGGGTCACAACGGTGAGATGTATCGGGATGCCGAATATCTGAGGCACCTGATGGGCGGCATCTACTGGACGGCGACGGGAATGGGCGTTGCCGGTGGGGCACAGCCGTAACGTCTTACGTGCGACCGGCTGTGCTTTCCAAGTGAAATGAAGAGAGTGACCCCACTCGACTTCTGACGGCGAGTGGAGGGCGAGGCGCGTTCCGCCTCGCTATCGCTTTAGATGGCCCAAGTCCTTGCGAGACGATTGTCTCAAGTGATACAAAATACCTCCTGGGCCATTTAAACCTTTCCAGCAACACTTCGACGCAATCGCGATGGTCCATAGTGAATCGCCATGGGCGTCAGAAGTATCGGCATGGCTGCCGCTCTTGCATTAGGTTGACCGGCAAAAAGGGGCTGATAGCTTTCGTGCATTAGGGGCGGGGATAAGGCACAAAAGTGTGCTCGCCCGTAACGGACGCAATATAGCTCGAAAAGAGCAGTCAAAGCAGTCCGAGCAGGAGAACTTTAGCCTTTTATATCACGGGGGGTCAACATGCGTGGTCTTGTGCGTTCTGTTGTGGCAAGGCGCTATTCCGAAAGTGCATCCGCGTCATGTAAGGTGTCGCCTCGTCAAGTGCGCTTCGACGAAGCCGCTATCGCTGATAACTCACGCCAACATCCTCTCGCGGGTGTGTCGCGCCGGGCGCGAGTGCAGGGACTGAACGCCAAAAGGGCGCTGATCGGCGCACTTCTCCTCACGGGTGCTACCAACGCCTACGCACAGGATGCGCAGCCCGTGCCGGCGGCGCCTTCCCCGTCGCCGACCCTGACGCCGGAAGCCGAACTGCCGCCGCAGGAGCAGGCAGATCCGGGGGATGCAGAGACGATCACGGTGACGGGCTCCCGCATCGTCCGGAACGGCTATGACGCGCCCACCCCGGTCACCGTAATCGGGCTTGCGGACATTCAGGCGGCAGCCCCCGCCAATGTCGCGGACTTCGTGAACCAGATTCCATCGGTTGCCGGCAGCGTGATGCCGTCCAACACGCAGCGCAACTTGAGCGGTGGCGCGGGCGGCATCAATACCATCAACCTGCGCTCGCTGGGGACCACCCGCACGCTCGTGTTGCTCGATGGGCATCGCTCCGTCGGATCACTGGCGACGGGCACCGTTGACGTGAACACCATTCCCCAGGGGCTGGTGAAGAGCGTCGAAGTGGTGACCGGTGGCGCGTCGTCGGTCTATGGCTCGGATGCCGTTGCCGGCGTCGTCAACTTCATCCTGGATCGCACCTACACCGGGCTGAAGGGGGATTTCAGCTATGGCGAGACGACGTACGGCGATGACGAAAGCTACCGGGCGACGCTGACCGGCGGCTTGGAATTCGCCGATGGACGCGGCCATGCGCTGCTCAGCGGCAACTATGTCCACCGCGGCGGCGTGTTCGGCGCCGGGGCGCGGGAATGGCAATATCGCGGCGTCCACCTGATCCAGAACCCGCGCTACATCGCCGGTAATGGGCAGCCGGAATATATGGTCGCGTATCAATCCGGCCTGAACACCACCACCGGGGGCGGCATCATCACCTCCGGCCCGTTGCGCGGCACGTACTTCGGACAGGGCGGCACTGTTAACCAGTATGATTACGGCGACAATCGTCTCAACAATCTGCCGTGGACAATCGGCGGTGACTGGAAGCTCAGCCAGCAATATGATGCCACGGCCATCCAGCCGGAGGAAAAGCTGACCAGTATCTTCGGCCGGTTCAGTTTTGACGTGCTCGACAATCTTCAGCTGTTCACCGAATTGTCGTACAACCGCAGCAAACAGAACAGTTGGGGCGGATATCACACCGACAAGGCCAACGTGACGATCCGTGGCGACAACGCCTTCATTCCGGCGTCCGTGCGTTCTCAACTCAACGGTGCCGGTTTCACCCTGGGAACGTGGAACCAGGATATCCCGACACGCGAGAGCCATTACGATCGCGAAGTGCAACGTTACCTTGTCGGCGTAGAGGGATCGTTCGATTTCCTCGCGCTCGATTGGAAGTGGGACGGCTATTACCAGCGCGGCATCATGAACGCCAAGGAGGCCCTGGTTGCGGCAAACCGAACCAAGCTGCAGTTTGCGCAAGATGCCGTCTTCGACTCGAGCGGCCAGATCGTGTGTCGCGTCACACGTGATGGCAGCGCCGACCCGCTCGCTGCCGGTTGCGTTCCGTTCAATCGGATGGGCATCGGCGTCAATTCGCAGGCGGCGGTCGATTACATCATGGGCACGCCTTATGGTGATCGTCGCCTGCAGCAGGACGTCGCCTCGCTGAACGTCAGCACCAACATCGCCAATCCGTGGCTGGAACCGATCGGGCTAGCCTTCGGCGTGGAAAGCCGCGAGGAGCAGATCTCGGGCTATGTGCCGCCTGAATATGCCTCGGGTTGGTATTCGGGCAATTTCGTGGCGACCTTCGGTTCGTACACCGTCACCGAAGCGTATCTCGAAACGCTGATTTCGCTCCCGTTCGAGTTCGAATTCAACGGTGCGGCCCGGCTTACCAGCTACAGCCAATCCGGCGACGTCGTAACCTGGAAGGCGGGGCTCAGCTGGGAGCCGATCGACGATCTGCGGTTCCGCGTCACACGTTCGCGCGACATCCGCGCGCCGAACCTGTCGGAGCTTTTCCAGGGCGGTTCGCGGAACACCAATTCGATCGGCGATCCGTGGCAGGGCAACAGGGCTATCCGCTACACCCAGACGGTCACGGGCAATCTCGCGCTCGAACCGGAAAAGGCGGATACCTGGGGTCTAGGCGTCATCTACCGGCCATCGTTCATCCCGGGTCTTGGTCTCTCGGTCGATTATTATGACATCAAGATCAAGGGTGCGATCGGCACCCTGGGACCACAGGAAATCATCGATCGCTGCTTCACCGGCAACGAAGAACTATGTCAGCGACTGTCGGCAAATGTCGGCACCGACGCTAGTCCGCGGACTATCGCCTATGGCACAAATGGGTTCACCTATACCACCGGGCCGGGCACCGCTGTCGAATATTACATCGCCAACAGCCCGTACAACTTTCTTGAGAACAGGGCGCGGGGCCTCGATTTCGAGCTGAGCTACCAGTTCGACCTTGCTGACCTTTCCAGCTCGCTGCCGGGCACGATGAGCTTCCGCGGCATCGCCACGCACTATCTGGAGGCATCGGAATCGAACGGGGTCAACGAACCCACCGATACCGTCGGTCAGACTGCCGGCGGCGGCCCACCGGATTGGACGTACCGGATGACCCTCGGCTATGCGCTGGACAACTTTTCCATGCAGGTCATCGGTCGCGGCGTCAGCGCTGGCGTCTATAACAATGACTGGGTAGAATGCGCCACGTCCTGCCCCGCATCGAATACGATCAACAGGACCATCCTCGACAATCATGTTGATGGTGCCTTCTATCTGGACACCTATTTCGCTTATGATCTTCCGATCGGCGGCGTCAAAAGCCAGCTGTACTTTCGGGTAGCCAATCTGTTCAACCGCGATCCGGCGGCAGTCGGAAAGGGGCCGTCCGATACATCGAACGTCGATCTCGGTATCAACCAGACGTTCTTCGACTATCTCGGCAGAACATTCCGCGTTGGTGTCCGGTTCGATTTGTAACCGAACGAAACAGGTGGTGAATACTCCGGAGTGCATCACGTACTCCGGAGCTTTTTGCATTCGATACTCTACAGTTGTTGTAACGAGTTGTTTCCGAAACAACTCGCATGTTGCATGAACATCGGTATCTGTCGTTCCCTTCCGGCGTGGCGCAGTCCATCTTCTGACAGGACATGTGGGCCGCAGATGACAGGGGGGTGTAACGTGAAATTTGTTCTGGCCTTGCTTGCGGCAAGCAGCGCACTCGGCGCGTTGAGCACGGTTGCCGATGCGCAGACCTATGATGCCGCGCAATGGTCCGGCATGCGCTACCGTCACGTCGGCCCGTGGCGCGGTGGTCGCGTGACAACGGTCACCGGCGTGCCCTCTCAGCCGAACACCTTCTACATGGGCACCGTCGGCGGCGGCGTATGGAAGACGACGGACGCCGGACAGAAATGGGTCAACATGACCGACGGCCAGATTTCCGTCGGGCCGATCGGCGCGGTTGCCGTCGCCGACAGCAATCCCGACATCGTCTATGCCGGAACGGGCTCGTCGAAGATCCGCAGTAATGTGTCGATCGGGCGTGGCCTCTACAAATCCACGGATGGCGCAAAGACGTGGCAGTTCATGGGATTGCGCGACGTCGGGCAGATCGCTGCGGTCCGGATCAACCCGGGCAATCCGGACGAGGTATTCGTTGCCGCCACCGGGGATCCGTTCAAATACACGAAGGAACGTGGCGTTTACCGCACGCGTGATGGCGGCAAGACGTGGAAGAAGGTTCTGTTCCTCAGTGACCGGCTCGGCGCCGCGGACATCGAGTTTCAGGCGGACAATCCGTCGGTCCTCTATGCCACCATGTGGCATGGTCTGCGCCAACCCTGGTCGATCATCTCGGGCAGCACCGACGGGGGCGTGTTCAAATCCGTCGACGGCGGCGAAACCTGGTCGAAGCTCGGCGGCGGGCTGCCTACGGGCCTGTTCGGCCGCGCCAACGTGGGGGTGAGCGCAAAGGCGCCGAACACGCTTTATGCGCTGATCGAGGCGAAGCCGGGGCAGGGCTTGTATCGGTCCGACGATGCCGGTGCGACGTGGCGGCTTGTGAACGGGGAGACGCGGCTGGTCACCCGCCCATTCTATTACACCACGCTGGGGGTCGATCCGAATGATCCAGACACCGTGTTCGTCGGTAATGAAGGCTGGTTCAAGTCGACCGATGGGGGGAAGACCTTCGTCACCCAGGCAACTCCCCACGGCGACAACCACGATGTCTGGATCAATCCGCGAAACTCGCAACTGATCGTTCAGGCGAACGACGGCGGCGCCAATGTTTCGCTGGACGGCGGTCGCACCTGGAGCAGCCAGGCCAACCAGCCGACGTCCGAATTGTATCAGGTCGCGGTGGACGATCAGTTTCCCTACCGTCTCTATGGCGCCCAGCAGGATAATACGACCGTGATCGTGCCGTCCGCTGCGGTTGGCAACGGTCAGGATTATCGCATCGGGCCGGGATGCGAGACGGGGCCGATCATCCCTAAGCTGGATGATCCCACGCTGGTCTGGGGCGCGTGCAAGGGGCAGTTCAGTCGTCTCGACCTGCGTACCAACAACAATGAGGAGCGCTTCTGGATCGGGAGCGAGTCATTGTACGGCAGCGATCCGAAGGATTTGCGATATCGCTTTCAGCGGGTCGCCCCGCTTGAGATTTCCCCGGTTGAGCCGAATACCATCTACTACGGCTCGCAATTCGTTCACCGGTCGCGCGACGGTGGCGTGACATGGGAAGCGATCAGCCCCGATCTGACCGCCAATCCACCGGACAAGCAATATGCCTCGGGTGGCCCGATCACCATCGATGCGACCGGTGAGGAGGTCTATTCGACCCTTTATGCCATCCGAGAGAGCAAGGTGAAGCCGGGCGTGATCTGGACCGGCTCCAACGACGGGCTGGTCCATGTCACGCAGGATGGCGGCAAGACCTGGCGGAACGTCACGCCCAAGGGCCTGCCGCCGGGCGGTCGCGTGCAGAATATCGAGCCGGGCGTGCGCGCGCCGGGCACAGCCTATGTTGCCCTTTATCGTTATCTGATGGGCGATTTCGCGCCGTATATCTATCGAACCGACGATTACGGCGCATCATGGACGCGTCTGACGGACGGCAAGAACGGCATCGCCGCCGATGAGCCGACGCGCGTCGTACGCGAAGATCCTGAGCGGCCGGGCCTGCTCTATGCCGGTACGGAATTCGGGCTTTACGTGTCCTTTGATCGGGGGGCGCGCTGGCAAAGTCTTCAGCTCAATCTCCCCGCCACCCCGGTCACCGATCTACGGCTGGCGCACGGTGACATGGTGTTGTCGACGCAGGGACGCGGGTTCTACGTGCTCGATAACCTCAGCGTGTTGCGCCAATTGCCGGGCTCGGCGGAGGCGCGAACGACCCGTCTGTACAAGCCGGCGGTCGCGATCCGCGTGAACGCATCCGGTGACAAGGGATCTGATCCAAGCGAGGGGCCGGATTACATCCTGCCCGGCGCGCAGATCGACTATTATCTTGCCGCGGGAACAGCAGAAACACCCGTGACGCTGACGATAACGGATGCGGCCGGCCAGGTCGTCCGCAGGTTCTCAAGCACGGAGGGGACGAGCGCGGCGGCGAGCGGCGGCGGAGGGGATGACGATGGGCTCGGACGGTACCGCCCTACCTATCCGACGCGGTTGGCGGCCACCCCCGGCATGCATCGCTTCATCTGGGATTTGCGCCGTGACGGTATGACTGACGGCGCCGCATCTTCCGGCGCCCGGCGTGGACCTGCCGGGCCGGTCGTGCCGCCGGGGAACTACACGGTTGCGCTGTCAGTCGGCTCGATCGTCAGCCGGCAATCTTTGGTGATCGTCGAGGATCCACGCATCCTCGCCAGCGGCGTGACGAATGCCGATCTTGTCGCGCTGTACGAGCACAACATGCGCGTGCTGAAGCTTGTGCACGACATGAACCTTGCGGTGTCGCGTGTAACCCAGGCGCAAACGGCCCTCCAGGGAACGCCGGATGCCGCAAAGGACGCCGCGCTGAAGCCGATTGCAGCACGGCTGATCACGCCGAAGATCCGCTATAGCCCGCCGGCGCTGCAAACCCATGTCGTGTACCTCTATAATCAGACCAACGCGACCGACCAGAAGGTGCCGCCGGATGCTGCGGCCCGTTATGCCGAACTGCGCCGTGCGATCGATGAGGTTACGGCCGATCTCGATCGCGTGCTGGGGCCGGTCGGTAAGGACGAGCTTGCCCGGTTTGAGCGCGGCAACGATGGTGCTCGCCTGAACGTGAGTGATACGACCGAAGACGAGACCGAGGACGACAATAGTTGACGCTTGCTGCCCCTGCTCCGCACCTCGGGGCAGGGGCAAGCTCGACGGCATTGTCACATTCGCTTCTTATTACCTCTGTTAAGGACCGCGGCTCCCCCCTTCGCCGGCCGTGCGATGCGATTATCCCCTGAACAGAGGCTAGAATGACCAAAACGAAGCGTTGCCTGACGGCCGGCCATGGATCGATCTTGGTTGCCGGCCTGCTTGCCGGTTGCGCGACCACAGCGCCGAGCTGGACCGACATCGCTGCGCGCAATCCGGCGCCCACAGTGACGGCGGTCGCGGAGACCGAGGCGGTGGCAACGGCGAACGCCGATGCTGCAGACGATCCGGCGATCTGGCGCAACGCCGCTGATCCGGCGGCGAGTTTGATCGTCGCGACCGACAAGAAAGCCGGCTTGTACGTTTATGACCTCAGCGGACGCCGGCGCCACTTCGCTGACGCGGGCAGGGTCAACAACGTGGATCTGATCGAGGCGACGATGCGCGGTAAGCCGATCGTCCTCGTCGCCGCGTCCGATCGCAGCGATCCCGTGACGGCGAAGGTGGCCCTGTTCCGGCTGGATACCGATCGGGCTGCCCTCGAGCCGCTCGGCACCGTTCCGGCCGGCACGGGAGAAGCATATGGCATCTGCCTCGGCCGCCGCGCCGGGGAACTGGACGCTTTCATGGTCTTGAAAGACGGCACGATAAATCAGGTCGCCCTCGATCTTTCCGGCGCAGATCCCGTCGCATCGATCGTTCGTACCATGAAACTCGCCAGCCAGTCCGAAGGGTGTGTCGTCGATCCTCGATCGGAACGGCTTTACGTCGCGGAAGAGGATGTCGGCATCTGGCGCTTCGATGCGCGGCGCGACGCCAGCGCCGCTGCCATCGCGGTCGCGAAGGTCGACGGCCGGACGCTGGTCGCCGACGTGGAGGGGCTTGCGCTCGCGCCATCGCCGGGGGGTGGGGGGCTGCTGGTCGCATCAAGCCAGGGCGACAATGCCTATGCCTTGTACGATTTGGCTGACGATCGATACGTCGGCCGCTTCCGGATCGCAGCAGGTCAGTTCGGAGCAACGAGCGAAACCGACGGCATCGAAGTCGCGATCGGAGACTTCGGACCACAATTCCCCGAGGGTCTGATGGTGGTGCAGGACGGCGACAACACGCCCAGAGCGCAGAACTTCAAGCTCGTCGATTGGCGCGCGGTGCGCGCGCTCCTGTCGCAAACGAAGCCGGGACAATAAGCCGGCGACGCATCGCCATACGTTGTGCACGTCGTGTCGATCTGCTGCGTAACCAGCTTCCCCGGCAAAGGCCGGGGAAGCTGATCGGGAAAGCCGCGGCACATGCCGGCTCTGCCCCCATCTTGATCCGCGTGGCGGGGGCAAGGGCGGCCGAGCCGGCCGGGTCGTTTAGAAGCGCACTCGCCCTGTGACGCCGTACAGGCGCGGTTGCCCGATGAACGCGCCGTAGGTGCCGCTCTGCAGCGGTTGATCGACGATCACCTGATAATAGTCCGAGTTCGTCAGGTTCTGCGCCCAGAGCTCCAGCGACCAGGCTTCGCTCTCCGGCTCGATCCCGATGCGCGTGTTCAGGATGGCGAAGGGCTGTTGAACCTTAAGCGGATCAAGGTTCGATCCGGTGTTGTAGCTCGATGACCACTTCAGCGAAGCGGAGGCAAGCAGGTTGAGACCATGGGTAATCGGCTGCTTCGACGTGAAGCCGCCCGTCACATTCCACTTCGCCGCATACGGCAGCTGGTTGCCCGACAGTCGTGTGAGGTTCGGTAGCGGTGGCGGGAAATCCCCGAATTTGGTATCGGCGTAGGTCGCGCCGGCGTTGAGCGACAGGCCTTGAATGCCGGTGTTGAACAGGAAGTCGACGTCTACGCCCTTCGATGTCACTTCCGGTATCGACGTCACGACGAAGCTCACGCCCGTATAGGTGTTGAGCTGGAAATCCTTGTAGGTCTGATAGAAGGCCGCGACGTTCGCGAGTAACCGGCGGTCGAGAAGAGTCGTCTTCGCGCCGATTTCATAGCTTTCCACCTTCTCGGTGGCGAAGGAGGTGTCGGGGTTTATCACGCCCGCGCTCAGTCGCGCGCGATCCAGGTTGAAGCCGCCTGATTTGAACCCGTTCGCATAAGAGGCATAGGCCATCACCGCGGGCGAGAAACGATACTGCAGCTTCGCCGAGCCTGCCCAGCGGTCCTCCGGCCGACGCTGCTGGATCGTCACGTCGTTGAACGCCACGTCTGCGGTCGGCGCGCACAATGCTCCCACCGCCGCCGCGGGCAGTTGACGCGCCAACGCTGCCGCACAGGCATTGCCGGGAGAAGTGTTCATGTAATGCGATGTCGCGCGCTTTACTTCATCCGTGTACCGGATGCCCAGTGTGAGATCGAGACCATCGGTGATGGTAAATGTGTTGTCACTGAACACCGCGAAGGAGCTGGCGCGGTGCTTGTGGAAATCCTTCTGCCCGGTGCCGGGGACGAAGTTTGTGCCGACGGGTAGCCCGGTCAGCGCCGAAACGGTGTTCGGATTCCGGCCGGCGGACAGAAGAAGCCCGAAATAGCTTTCATAAGCGGAACCGAAGAAGGTGTTCTGCCGGCTTTCCAGCCGCTCGTCGGCGTAGAAGACGCCCAGGATCGAATTGAGCCAGTTCGACGAATAGGCGAGGCGCGCTTCCTGGGAAAAGACCTTGAACTGGTTCGAGTTGCCGCCCGAGTCACGGTACCAGATGTCGGCGGAGGAATAGTCGATATCGACGCCGCTGTTCGATTTGTAATAGCGGTAGGCGGTGATCGATGTGAGGCTGAGATCCGCGCTGATTTCCCAGTTGACCTCGCCGGAGATGCCGCGATCGCGAATACGGAAGTCGGTCGGCCGATTGGCATAGGTCACCCTGTCGAACGGCCTGCCGCTGCGCAGCGTCCCTTCATCTGCGGCGAGCGCGTCGACAAAGGCGGCCGTGGGACCCGCGATGCTCGGAGCATTGACGCAGCAGTCCTCGTCACGCTCGGACCAGTCGCCGATCAGACGGACATCGATCGTATCGGTGGGGCGGATCAGCAGCTGGCCGCGAACGGTCCAATTGTTCTCGTTGTCGGCGCGGTCGCTGGTCCGCGGCCCGGCGCCGGTGCGCACTTTCCAGAAGCCGTCGCGCTCGCGCTTCAGCGCGAAGATGCGCCCCGCGACTGTATCGCCGATCAGCGCGCCGGTAGCCGCCCCGGAGACCGTCCAGGCGTTGTAGTTGCCGTAGCCCGCGACGAATTCGGCCGATGGATTGAAGCTCGGGGACGCTGACACGACATTGATGACGCCTGCTGACATGTTCTTGCCGAACAGCGTCGATTGCGGCCCCTTCAGGACCTCTACGCGCTCCAGTTCGCCTAGATCGCCGAATGCCACGCCGCTGCGGGCGCGGTAAACGCCGTCCACGATCGTGCCGACGGAGCTTTCAAGGCCGGGATTGTCGCCAACCGTGCCCACGCCGCGGATACGGATCGACGTCTGCGCAGGGCTGGTCGAGGAGGTGACGTTGAGGCCGGGCGTGATCGTCTGGAGATCCTTTACGTCCCGGACGCCGGCATTTTCCAGCTGCGCCTGGTTCAGCACCGACACGACGACCGGCACGTCCTGCAGGCTCTGCTCACGCTTCTGCGCGGTGACGATGATCTCGCCGGTTTCGGCAGGTGAGGGCCGCTCGGCGGCTGCAGGCACACCGGGACTGGACGGCGCAGCCGCGTCCTGATCGACCGCGCTGGACGGGGTTGCCGATGCTGCGTCCTGGGCGAAGGCGGGGCTCGCATAAATGCTCGAGACCGCCACTGCCAATACGGACGCCGTGCAGCGCATCATCAGATATCCTCCCTTGTGATCGGGCGCTGATTGCGCCTCTTCATCGACACCGAATGATGTCGCTATCATTGTCTACCATCACAGGCGTCGCGCTTGCCACCTGCCACTGTTGTCAGCTTGACGTAGGGCGCGCGAGCATTTCGTTTACGTCTGTCGCTGACGCTCAGGTCGTCCAGCCGGCCAGGTCGGATTGGCTCCCGATGAGCGCCAGGCCATGCGCGATTGACGTCAGCTCGCCGCCGGTTGCGATCCGGTGCTCGCCGAAGCGGCGTTCGAACGTGCCGCGGATCGCCGGGATCAGCGAGGATCCGCCCGTCAGGAACACGCGGTCGATGTCCGTGGCTTGCACGCCCGCATCGCCCAGCACTGTTTCGAGCGTCGCCTCGATCCGGCGCAGATCGTCCGCGATCCAGCGCTCGAAATCGGCGCGACGCACCTCGGCCGAGATGGAGACGCCGCCACCGTCGAAGTGAAACTGCGCGACCTCCGCCCCAGACAGCGCCCGCTTCACCTGGCCCACCGCATCATAGAGCGGGAAGCCCTGTTCGTGTTCGATCAGCGCGATCATGCGTCCGATCGGCACCGGATCGATGGCGTCCTTCTTCAACCGGTGCAGTTCATCCAGCGTGCGCCGGTTGCGCATCAACGCAAGGCGGGACCAGTCTCCGAAATCGGCAAAATAGCCGCCCGGAATGTCCAGCACCTTCCCGAAAGAGCGATAGGTTCCTCCCTTGCCCAGCATCGGGAGAATGACGCGTTCCACGATCCGCTGGTCGAAACGATCGCCGGCGATGCCGATCCCGCTCGACGCCAGCGGCTGACAACGCCGCGCTGCTCCCGGTTCGGCTACCCGCACGATCGAGAAATCGGTGGTGCCCCCGCCGAAATCCGCCACCAGGATGGTGGCAGGTTCGGTCAGGCGCGAGGCGAAGCTGAACGCCGCGCCAAGTGGTTCATAGACATAATGGATTTCGGTGCCGAACCCCTCCAGCATCATGTCGTAGCGGCGACGCGCCAGAAGCGGATCCGCCCGCGCACCGGCGTAGGCGACCGGCCGTCCGACGATGATGCGACGGGGACGGGAGTCGAGTTGGCCGCCGGCATGTGCCACCACCCGTTGCAGCAGGCGCTGGCCCAGATCCTCGAATCGAAACGGCTTGCCGAATATCAGCGCTCGTTCGAACAGCGGGCTTGCCGCGACGGACTTGAACGATTGGACGAAGCGGCTGTCCAGAGGCGATTGAAGATATTCCGCGATCGCCCATGGTCCAGCCTCATGCGCGATGCCGTTCCAGGCGCTTTCGTCCTCCCAGAAGCAAAGCGCCGAGCGGAAGACCGGCCCCGTTGCCGCCTCGCCGGCGAAGTCGATCAGCCGGGGCGGCCCGTCCGTATCCGACAGCGCGGCAACGGTGTTCGTCGTGCCGAAATCGAGGCCGAGCGCGGTGACGGTCTGCACGGACGTTTCCTTTTCGCGACGAGCCAGCGTGAAGGGGCGCGGCCTATTGCATGGCCATCCGTGCCGGACAAGCCAGGTCCGGGGTCGAGAGGACGTGTCGCTCGCGCTGGCGCCGCCGGACCGAGCGGCGCCTCGTAGCCGCCGCTCGCCCGACGGCCTGTCCTCAGCGCGCGACGAAGGTCGTCGTGGTGATCTCGTGCAGCACCGACAGTTCCTCGCCGGCTGCACTCTTGCCATTGTCCGTCTTCGCCGATGCCGTCAGCAGATACCGGCCCGAGCCGCGCGTCGGCACGTTTACCGTTCCGGTGGCGTCGGTGCGAAGCTTCTTGGTCCATTTGTCCGGGCTGATCACCGTTACTTCCGCATCGGCAACCGCCTGGCCGTTGCGCCACAGGGTGAATGTGCTTCCGTTTGCGGCGGTTGGCGCCAATTCGAAGGGCATGGCCACCCGCGGCTCCGCCCGGCCCGCCCGGGCATAGTAAGTGATGCCTTCCTTCTTCCCTTCCGGACCCCAAGGCTTGAAGACATCACCGTCCCATGCGCGAACGTCACCCGCCGGTACCGTGGCTTCGATATACCCCGCCTTACGCACCTGCGTCGCGCCGTCTGCGCCGATCAGCTTGGGGGCCTTTAGGTTCGCAAATTCGGGATCGCCGCCGGCGGGCAGCGGCTCTGCAGGCTCGCCGAGATAGATACGCGCGGGGCCGCCGCCGTCGCGTTCGATCCAGATCTCATGTGCCGAAGAGGGGGCAGAGGTGGCGAGCAGCAAAGTGACGAACAGGAAACGCTTCATTGAATATGCCTTTCATGGGCTCGGGGACGATCGCTCGCCGAGGTCGGCGCGCAGCGTCCATGAATGCCTCGCGCCTAGCCGCTTCGCTGTTGCAAGTCACTATCATCCAAAAATGGATGCGCTTGAGGGGCTGCCTCCGTTCGTCCATGTCCCCGTCACCGCCGCAGGGCCGCACGATCGTGCTGTAAGGAGCGTAAAATGATTACGGTGTTTGGCGACGACCGCTCGGGCAATTGCCTGAAGGTAAAATGGCTGCTCGATTATCTAGGGCTACCCTATGAATGGCACCAGTTGGATGTGCTCGAGGGCCAAAGCCGAACGCCGGAATTCCTGTCGATGAACCCCGCCGGCCAAGTGCCGGTGGTCCAACTTGCCGACGGCCGCTTCCTCGCGCAGTCAAATGCAATCGTTCTTTATTTCGCGGAAGGGACGGATCTCGTTCCAGACGACGCGTTCATGCGTGCCCGAATGATGGAATGGCTGTTCTGGGAACAATATAGTCACGAGCCCTACCTCGCCGTCCGCCGTTTTCAGCGATTGTACCTCGGCACGCCGGATGAGGATATCGACCCCAAGTTGTTTGATCGCGGCGCGGCAGCGCTGACGCGGATGGAGCAGGCGCTCGCGACCGGCGCTTGGCTGATCGGCGATCGGGTTTCGGCGGCCGATCTGTGCTTGCTGCCCTACACGCTGCTGGCGCCGGAAGGAGGCTTCGACCTTGACCATTATCCACGGGTGCGTCGCTGGACGGATCGCGCGATGGCGGCCTTCGATATCGGGCGCACCGATCGGGCCTGAGGCGCTGCCGGGTGGTCGCCACATGACGGATTAGAGCGCTGCGCCCGGCGAACGGTGATGTGCTTGGAAGAGACTATGAAGCCCGGCTACGTGTTTTTCGCCTGCACGATCGTGGCTTGGTGATGCACCGGAAAGTTCACGGACCGCGCGATGAAGCACATGGCGTGCGCCTGATCGTGGAGCGCGGCGGCGACTGCCGGATCGGATTGGGGCGCGATGGTGACGACGGGCCTCAGCGTCGCACTGACGAACTGTCCCGCACCGCCCGCCTCTTCCTGCATGACTCCGACGGGTTCGTCGACATAGGATTGCACGTCGACGCCGGCGCCCGCGCACAGGCCCAGGTACCAAAGCTTGTGACAGGCGGCGAGCGAGGCAACCAATAACTCCTCGGGATTCCACCGCGTCGGATCGCCTCTGAAGCTGGGGTCCGACGATCCCGCAACATCCGGCTTTCCCGGCGCGGTGATACGATGGGCGCGATCGTACGCGGCGATATCGCGCGTGCCACGGCCGCGGTTGCCCGTCCATTCCAGCCCCAACGTATATCGATGGGTCTTCATCTCGCCTCCCTGCCTTCAGTCCTGCGGCAATGTGCCTACGCCTTCTGAGCTCACGGTGAGAAGGCGTTTAGTGCCGGCATGCGGATCACGGACCATGGTTGCCCGATCCGCTTTCAGCACCACGCTCGCGTCCGCCCGCAGTCGTGCGTGATTTACAAAAGTGAAACGAAACTTCAGCCGCTCGGTCACAATCCCCCGCCACAGCGCGCCCATTCATTTCGAACATCGGGGGAACCAATGCTCATGAAGACGGCGCGCCTGCGCCTTCTGGTCGGAACGGCGCTGATCTGCGCTCCGGCCGTCGCACATGCCGGCCAAGTCGTTGGGACGGTGTCGGACTCCAGCGGCACGCGCACGCTTCCCAGTGCCTTGGTGACGATCGTCGAGCTGGGTCGCTCCGTCGAGGCGGATCAGGCCGGGCGTTATCGCTTCCCCGATGTTCCGGCCGGTACGTACACGTTGCGGGTCGTCTATACGGGCGCTGAGCCGGTCGATACGACGATCACCGTCGATGAAAGCGGCGATCTGGTTCAGAACCTTGTTGTCGGCGGCGGCGGCGACATCCTGGTCAACGGTCAACGGGCGAACCTTGCCAGTTCGCTGAGCCGTCAGCGCGGTGCGGATGGCGTGGAAAGCGTCCTGACTCGCGATTCCATGGGCCAGTTCCCGGATCAGAACGTGGCTGAGTCCGTCCGCCGCGCGCCCGGAGTCAACGTGCTGAATGATCAGGGCGAGGGACGTTTCGTGGCCGTTCGTGGCCTTGATCCCAGCCTGAACGCGGCCTCGTTGAATGGCGTGCGCGTTCCCGCACCGGAGGCCGATACGCGCTCGGTAGCGCTCGATGTCGTCGCGTCGGAGCTGATCGAGTCGATCGAGATCAAGAAGTCGCTCACCCCGGATATGGATGCCGACACGATCGGCGCATCGGTGGAAATCAACACCACCAGCGCGTTCGCGCGCAAGAAGGACCTGCTCGTTGCTTCGATCGAGGGCTCCTACAACGAATATTCCGATGAGCTGACGCCCAAGGGCAGCGTCAACTTCTCCACCCGCATCGCCGATAATTTCGGCATCTCCGGCGGCGCATCCTATTACCTGCGCAAGTTCGAAACCGACAATATCGAGATGGACGGCTGGAACGAGGACGAGGCCGGCAACGGCTTCGCCGACACCGTTGAATATCGCGACTATGACGTGCGCCGGCTGCGCACCGGCGGATCGCTGTCATTCGATTGGGCGCCGGCACCGGGCACCACGCTCTACGCTCGCGGCATCTACAACCGCTTCTCCGACCAGGAGGATCGCCGCCGCCTGATCTTTGAGTTCGACGAAGATCCCGCCGCCTCGACGGCTACCGGCGCTACCTTTGACAGCGCCGATGGCCAGATCCGCGTCGAACGCGATCTGAAGGATCGCTTCGAGGTGCAGACGATTCAGAGCTACACCGTCGGCGGCGAAACCAACACGGGTCCGTGGCGGCTGCAATATTCGGCGGCGTGGTCGCGCGCGTCTGAGCTGGAAGAAGGGTCGATTGATCCGATCGCATTCCGTCGTGACTTCAATGGCGAGGACGGCGACGATCTGACCGTCGGGTTCGATTATTCCGATTATCTCACCCCGCGGTTCACGGTCGGCGGCGCGGATGCGGCCGTCTTCAGCGATGCATCGGCATATGGCTTCGAGGCTTTCGACCGCACGACGCTGAGCCGCTCGGTGGATCGCGAATGGAGTTTTCGCAGCGACATCGCGCGGACCTTTGCGCTCGCCGAAGGGACGTTTGACGTGCAGTTCGGGGGAAAGGCGCGGTTGCGCAAGAAGACCTATGATCTGAACGTCGATACGTTCGACGGGTTCGATGGGGATTTCACCCTGGCGGACGTCCTGGGGCCGCAGACCTATCGGCTTGCCGATCTTGGCCCCGTCGTGGCGAAGAAGGGGCAGCGCGATTTCTTGTCGAGCAACCTTCCCGGCTTCGAGCGCGACGCGCTCGGCTCCGGCTTCGATTCGGTTGTGGAAGATTATTCGGTGAAGGAGGATATCTTCGCCGGTTACCTGCTCGGGCGATATCAGGCTGGGCCCCTGCGCGTGATCGGCGGTGTTCGCGTCGAGCGCACCGAAAACGGCATCCAGGGCAACTCGGTCACCCTCAACGAGGACGGCGACGAGGGACAACAGCTTATCGTCACGCCCGTAATCCTGCGGCGCAGCTACACCGATTGGTTGCCCAGTGCGGTGGCTCGTTTTGAAGCCGCGGAAGACGTGGTCCTGCGCGCCGGGGTATCCAAAAGTCTGGTGCGCCCGGCCATCGGCCAACTCGCCCCTCGTTTCGCGATCGAAAGGGACGGAGACGATCTGGAGGGCGCATTCGGCAATCCCGATCTCAAGCCCTATCGGGCCTGGAACTTCGATGCGGGCGCGGAATGGTATTTCGCGCGGTCGAGCGCGCTGCAGGCCGGCGTGTTCTACAAGGATATCGACGATTACATCACGACCGTGACGTTCGAGGCGGACGATGCACCCTATGATGGCGTCTATCGCGGCATCGCCTTTACGGAAGCGGATATCCCGCTAAACATGGGCAAGGCGAAGATCTTCGGCGTCGAAGTCGGTTATTCGCAGATCTTTTCGATGCTGCCGGCGCCGTTCGACGGGCTGCTCACCAATCTCAACTACACGTACACCGATGCCGACGGAGAAACATTTGACGGCGATACCGGCGGGCTGCGCGACATTCCGCTGCCAGCGTCGTCGAAACACACGTTCAACGCCGTGCTCGGCTATGAAAAGGGGCCGGTCAGCATTCGGCTCGCCGGCACCTACCGCGACAAGTATCTCGACGAGGTGCAGGCGGTTTCGGAGGAGGATCGCTATGTCCGCGATCACTTCCAGCTGGATGCCAGTGCCCGGTTCCGTATCACGCCGAACTTTCAGGTGTTCGGCGAATGGGTGAACATCAACAACGCGAAATATGTCGCCTATCAGAACGGTCCGGTGTCGCGCCGTCTGCTGCAATATGAGGAATATTCCTACACGCTGAAGTTCGGCTTGCGCGCCAACTTCTGATCCCTCGCGCCCGCTCCGGTCTTTGCGACCGGAGCGCACCACCGGGCGGGCGGGTAGCCTCCGGCGGCGTCACGCATTACGTCGGCGGCACCGGCGTTCCTGCCGGGGTGCAAGAGAGGCCGTGCTTCATGATCAGCGGAACCCGCCGCGCCCTGTTGGCAGGCATCGCGATCTCACCCTTTGCGGGCATGCCCGCGCGTGCCGCTCCGGTCGGCCGGATCATCCGCTTCGATCCGGCGCTTGATCCGGTGCTCAATGTCACCAGCCCCCTCGAGGTGATCGCCAATGGCTATCGCTGGGCAGAGGGGCCCGTGTGGGTGCGCGATGGCGGCTATCTGCTGTTCTCGGACGTGCCCGCGAACGTCGTGTACCGATGGCAGCCGGGCGTCGGCGCGCGGCCATTTCTCGCCCCGTCCGGCCTCGCCGGAGCCGTGCCCGACGGTATTCGGGAGGCCGGGGCAAACGGACTGGCGATCGATGCTACGGGCGCGTTGATCATGGCGGATTCGGGCACACGCGCCATCTGCCGTGTCGAGCTTGCGAGCAGACACAAGACGATCTTGGCCGATCGTTTCGAGGGCAAGCGCTTCAACAGCTGCAACGATGTCACGATCGCACGTGACGGCTCTATCTATTTCACTGATCCGCCCTACGGCCTTGCCGACGGCGATGGGTCGCCGCTCAAGGAGCTCGGCTTCAACGGTGTCTTTCGGTTATCGCCTGACAGTACGCTTTCGGTAGTCGATGGCAGCCTGCGCCGTCCTAACGGCATCGCGCTGTCACCACAGGAAGACCGCCTGTACGTCGCCTGTTCCGATGAGGCGCGGCCGGAAATCCGCGTGTATGATCTTTCTGCAGACGGCCTCGTCAGCGGTGAAGGGCGGCAGTTCGTCGACTTCTCGGATGCTTTGGCGCGCAAGCTTCCCGGCCTCCCCGATGGGCTGAAAGTTGCGCGCACTGGACACCTGTTCGCCTCGGGGCCGGGGGGCATCTATGTCATCGCACCCGACGGAACGAAGCTCGGGCTGATCTCCACCGGGAAAGCAATCGCCAACTGCGCCTTTGGGGAAGACGGGCGGACGTTGTTCCTAACCTCCAGCGATATGGTCGTGCGTGTACGGCTAAAGCTGTCTGGCTGGTAAAGTGGCGCGGCGCACGACGTCAGGCGCGAAGGCCGTTGAGGATCACGTCGATGACGGTTGCGGGAAAGTCCCGCTCGAACTGTGGGTCGTCCAACTTTCCGTTCATGATGTTCGCGAACGCCACCTTCGACGAGAACAGATATTGGCACGCGCCGACGATGACGAAGTACAGCTTTTCCGGATCGACCGCACGGAACTGTCCGGCCGCCACGCCCGCCTCGATGATCCGGCGCTGTGCGTCAATCAGCGGCGTGACGAAGCTCGCCTTGATGCGCTCGGACGCGTCGCTGCGTGATTCACGCAGCAGGTGATTGAGGAGCCCGACCAGGTAGGGGTAGCGGCTGTACGTACGTGCGATGCCGGCGATGTGGATCTTGAGCTTCGCCAGCGGATCGAGAGGCATGGCGTTCAGGCCGTCAAGCTGAGCCAGCGACCGCGCAGTGTCGCGTTCGACCAGCGCCACCAGAAGGCCTTCCTTGCTGCCAAAGTAGTATTTCACCAGCGGCGCGGTCACGCCTGCTTTGCGGGCGATGGCATGCAAGGAGACTTCAGGCGTGCCGAGCTCGATCATCAGGTCGCTTGCCGCCTGCAACAATGTCTCGCGCGCCGGCCCCTCGCCGCGTCCGCTGCCTGCGGCTGCCGTGTTCGCCCTGTCCATTTAACTCCCCAGAAATGCTTTCTCTTATGCCGGTGATCCGGCTGCTTCGATACCCAGTTCTGCGCGGATAGCGTCGCCGTCGGCATTGAGGGCGGGGGCGCGGCGGGGTGTGGGCCGCGCGGCGCCGAAGTCGA
>JBELMF010000013.1:0-35238 GCA_042096015.1 Sphingomonas sp. | reverse complement strand
GGTCACCGCTCCCATCAGCGCGAAGCGCTTCGGGCGCACCATCAGCAACGCCGCCAGGGCGAGATAGACCAGCGCGAAACCGGCAGGAACATGGCGGCCGGTCGCGGAAATGTAGCTCGCCGCGTTCGCCGCGAGCAGGCAGAAGAGCGCAAAGGCATCGATCAGCCAGCCGGGTTCGGCGCGGCGCGCCCGCAAGGCCCGCCGCGCCGCAATGGCGAAGAACAAGGCCGCTGCGATCACCACGACGGCCCACGCCCACAGCCACATCAGATCACGATAGCGGTTGAGCACCGCCTCGATGAGCCCGACCAGGCCCATGAGAACCGATCCGATCAGGACACGGTGGTAATTGATGCGGGTAATGTCCTCCATGCTCCCGTCGCCGCCGACAGGATCGAGAAAGCCGGATGCTGGTTCGCTGATCGGCACCGTCAGATTTCGACGATGTTGCGGGCGACGATCAGCAGGTCTCGTGCATGGTCGAGCGCCAGCTTTACCTTCAACCGGTCACGATAGGTCGCGACGGTCTTCACCGAAAGGTCGAGCTCAGCAGCGATATCGCGCAACGCGTGACCGCGCCCGATCAGGCGCAGCACCTGACGCTCTCGTTCGGAGAGGGCAGCAAGCGCATCGGGCGCGGTGGCCTCGATCCCCATGAAGTCGTCGAGAAGCTGGCTGCGCAGGGTCTCGGAAACGAAGATCTCCCCCCGGGCCAGCACGTCCAGCGCCCCGACAACGACGTCGAGCCCCTCCGACTTGGCGACGAAGCCCGCCGCTCCGGCGGCCAGCACGCGGCGCGCATAATGCGCTTCACTTTGGCTGGAATAGATCAGCATCCGCACGCCCGGCGCCAGGCTGGCGAGATCGCGGATCATCTCCAGCCCGTCCCGACCGCCCAATACCAGATCAAGGATGATGAACGACGGCGCCAATGCCGCGCTGAGCGCACGCGCGCGTTCCGGATCGCTGGCCTTGCCGCACACGACGTATTCGCCCCGCTGCTCGAGCGCGAGGCTCAATCCAAACAGAACGATCGGATGGTCATCGATAAGGAGCACGGACGCCGCCATGAGCGCCGTGTGTACGGCACTTGTGGATCATGCCTAGAGGCCCCGCCTCTGCTCACGCGGAAATGCGATGAAAATCCCGGGCCGTAGGCCTTTGACCGACAGAGCTGTCGGCGGCCGCGGCTATAATCCTCCGCAGAGAATATGGTCGCTGCGGCAAACATCTCTCCGCAAGATTGCACGACGTCATCGTTGCTCCGCCGGACACGGGAATGCGTATGGCCGCTGTTGCAAGATCCGGCATGATCCGCCCGTTGCGCCCGATCTCGACTGTTTTGGCTATTCGGGTCGGATCGTCCGGCCCGCTCATTTGCATCCGGGGGGGTGTCAGTGAAGCGGTGGGATTATTTTTCCGCGGCACCGGAGCGGTGGCGGACAGATGCTGTTTCTCGTGCGCGGCTTGTCGCCGCCCAGCATTCGTCCGATCCGCTGTCCTATGCCGAAAAGCGCGTGCGGTTGGCGAAGTTCGGCACGTTCGAACGGCGACGCTGGAAGTACATCCACCTTCTGCTGATGCGGCGATCGGCCGAATGATCGCGCCGCCCGCGCGCCATGGCCGTCGCTTGGACACGGCCGCGGCGCGGCGCGTCACCTTTCGCTGGAGCGATCGCACGCTGGTGACAAGCCGTCGCGGGGCGCACGACGGCGCGCGGCTAGGAAAGGCCGCGTGCGGATCCCAGCTGGTCGGGATCGAGCGGCTGCAGCAGGTCGATGTCCGCCATGCCGTCGCGAGATGCCGTGATGATGCCCTGGCATTCGATCGGCGGTGCGATCATCAGCTTGACCAGCATGCCCGGCTGAAAGCGGCCGTCATGCGCGATCCGCGCTGCCCGCGGCGAAATGTCGCGCAACCGCACCGTGCGCAGGCCGAGTTCGCTGCGCACCAGTATCGGCTTGTCGAGCGTCAGCCCCAGCGGCGCCGTCCGTTCCTCACCCAGACGCCGCAGCAGCGCCGCGCAATCGACCGGGACATAGAATTGAATGCCGCAATGGTCCGGCGTTCGCCAGATGACCCGTCCCACCAGAGAGCAATGCTCGGAAAGATCGACGGCAATCTCATCGCCCAGCAACAGATCCAGCCGCGTAACTATCCTGAGGCCGTGATCCGAAATGTTGACGAGCCGGGCCAGCCCTCGGTCATGCGGCGCGACGACCCGCACCACCCGAAGAACAGTCATGGTGCGCACGGAAACTCTGCGCTCCGGCCCGTATTCAACCGTTTCCAAAGGGGCGTCGCCCTTTTCGCAAGCCATAAGATGCGCTCTTTTGAAGTATTCCCTTTGCGTAAATAGAAATGATAATCAGAGTCAAGAGCTCTATAGTCTTAATTTCAAAGTAAACTCGCTCCGTTATAGCTGTAACGGTATTAGCATAGTCATGCTTTCTTCTGTTATATGTCTCTTCGTGCAAGATGCCGTAAGCCGAAGCGGCCGCCCGCCCCCCAGGAAGAGATGATGCGCCCTGCGGCGAGGGCCGCTATTATTAGGGACATGACCAAGAAGAAGCGCATGCTCGCGGCGACCCTCGCCGACGGGTACGTCAAGGTGATCGGGCCGACCGCTGCGCCCTTCACTCATTACTGGCGGATCGTGGCCCATCTTCAAAACGGGAAGACCGAGATCTTCTGGGGCCACACGAAATCGCTTCGGGAGGCGAATGCGAAGCGTGCCGCAACGGCCGACGCCGCGCGTCAACGCGGATGGAGAAGCTACGATTTCGAGGTGGTGGAACTGGTCGAATGCTGACCGACGTGTCCGTCAGGTCAGCAGTTCAACTGTGCGGCGAGATCGGTCAGGCTGTCGCTCGACCAGTCCCAGGCCTGCGCCGCTGCCGCATCGGGTGACGGCCGGTCGCCATATTCCCGCGGCCGCGCGACATAGGCGGTCTGCAATCCGCAGGCACGCGCCGCCGCCAGATCGCTGTGGTGCGCGGCGACGAGGCACAGCGTGCCCGGATCGATCCCGAGGATGGCGGCGGTGCCGCGATACGCTTCGGGGGCCGGCTTGTAGGCGCGGGTCACTTCCGCCCCGAGGATCGCGTCCCAGGGCAAGCCGCCACGTCGCGCCATCTCCAGCATCAGCGCGATGTTGCCGTTCGACAGCGTGACGATCGGGAACCGGCGCTTCAACCGCGATAGTCCCGCCACCGAGTCCGACCACGGGGCCAGTCGGCGCCACGCGAACGTCCAGTCCTGCAGCAGCGCGTCGTCGAGGCCCGCGGGATCGATCCCCTCGCCGCGCAGCGTATCCTCCAGCATTTCGCGATGGAGCACGTCCAGCACCGTGAAGTCGCGCCCCGATGCGGCGAATGCCTTCATCCCGCCCAGATAGCGGAACCGCCAGGCGTCGGTGAAGGCGGCAGGGTCGAGGTCGGGCCGCCCGATCCGGCTGAGGAACGCGGCGGACTCTGCGGTGATGCTCGTGCGCCAGTCGACCACCGTGCCGAAGACGTCGAACGCCAGCACCTTGGGCATGCTCCGGTCGGCCATCGTCTCTCTCCCTCTCGTGCCCTGATGCGTGCGGCCGCTTGTAGCGGCATCGCCCTGCCGCGGGAAAGGCGACCCCTGCCCCCCCCTACCTGCCCGTCACCTGACCGGTCACTCGCGCTTGTCGCCACCGGCCCGCGCGCCTACCGCTGATGCATCTGATCAGGAGCTTACATGCGGGCCATTCTTCTTGCCGCCGCAGCGTTGATCGCAACGCCCGCGGCCGTTGCACAAACCGCCGACCAGAATGCCGCGCCTGCCGCGATCGTCGCCGATCCTGCCGCACCCGCGGGCAGGTTGCCGGACACCGCGACGCCGCTGGCCTACCGCCTTGATTTCACGATCCAGCCGTCGAAGCCGGACTTCTCCGGCCATGGCGAGATCGACATCACGCTCAAAAAGGCGAGCCGCTCGCTCTACCTGCACGGCCGCGATCTCCGGGTGAAGGCATCGGCGCGCGTCGCCGGCCGGACCATCCCCGGCACGTTCATCCAGGTCGACAAGACGGGAACGGCGCGGCTTGATTTCACGCAGCCGATCCCGGCGGGGGCGGTGACGCTGGTGTTCGACTGGACGGGCAACTTCGGCGATAGCGCATCCGGCCTGTATCGCGTCCAGGTCGGCGACCAATGGTACAGCTGGACGCAGTTC
This sequence comes from Sphingomonas sp., assembly GCA_042096015.1. Taxonomy (GTDB): domain Bacteria; phylum Pseudomonadota; class Alphaproteobacteria; order Sphingomonadales; family Sphingomonadaceae; genus Sphingomonas. The sequence goes on along the minus strand of JBELMF010000013.1, from coordinate 31,035 downwards.
GAATCGATCGACGCGCGCGCCGCTTTCCCGAGCTTCGACGAGCCCGGCTTCAAGACCCCCTTCACCGTCTCGATCACGACCGATCGCGGCGCGAAGGCGGTCAGCAACGCGCCCGAAACCGCGCTGACGCCCGCCGGATCGCTCCAGAAGCATCAGTTTGCTGCCACGCGGCCGCTGCCGACGTACCTTGTCGCGCTGGTCACCGGCCCCTTCGTGCACGAAACCGCGACGGTCCCGCCAACGCCGCAGCGGGCGCAGCCGCTGCCGCTCGGCGCCGTGCTGACCCAGGCGCAAGGCGACAAGACCGCCTATGTCCTTGCCGAAACGCCGCGCATCGTCGGCCTGCTCGAACGTTACTTCGGCACGCCCTTCCCGTTCCCGAAGCTCGACCAGATCGGCTCGCCGGTCATGCCCGGTGCGATGGAGAATGCCGGTGCGGATATCTACGGCGACGGGATCATCGCCCTCGCGCCGAATGCGCCGGTGTCGCAGAAGAAGCTGTTCGGCATGGTGGTCGCGCATGAACTGGCGCACCAATGGTTCGGCGATCTCGTCTCGCCGGTCTGGTGGGACGACCTGTGGCTCAATGAAAGCTTCGCCAACTGGATGGGCTTTCGCATCGGCGGCGAATGGCGCCCCGAACTGAACATCGGCGTCGGCGGCCTTGAGGAAGGCTTTTCGGCGATGAACACCGATTCGCTGACGGTGGGACGTCCCGTCCACCAGCCGATCGCCGAGAATGCTCAGATCGATTCGGCCTTTGACGGCATCACCTACGGCAAGGGCGGCCATGTCATCGCGATGATCGCCGCCTATCTCGGCGATGACACGTTCCGCGAAGGCGTGCGCCTCCACCTGAAGCGCCACGCCTACGGCAGCGCCGCCACCGCCGATTTCTTCAAGAGCCTTGCCGATGTCGCCAGGGATCCGCGGGTCGTCACGGCGATGCAGAGCTTCGTCGATCAGCAGGGTGTGCCGCTGATCTCGCTGCGGCAGGACGGCGACCGCCTGGTCGCGACCCAGTCGCGCTACACCTTCATCGGGCAGGCGCAGCAGCCCACGCGCTGGACGGTGCCGTTCTGCTATCGTGTCGATACCAGCCGCAGCTGTCATCTGATCGACGGCGCGCAGGCGACGCTCGATGTGGCGCCGGGCGGCGGCGTGCTGATGCCTAATGCGGGCGGCACCGGCTATTATCGTTTCGATCTGGAGCCCGCCGCCTGGGATCGGCTGATCGGGACATTCGCCACGCTGCCCGGCGCGGAGGCGATCGCCGCGAGCGACAGCCTCTGGGCCTCGTTCCGCGCCGGGCGCGCGACCGCCGATCGGGTGCTCGCCGGCACAGCGGCGATGGCGGGCAACGCCGATTCGAACGCCGCGCTGGACGGCGGATACCGATTGTCGGGGCTGCACCGGCGCGGCGTGATCCCCGATGCCGCGGTGCCGGCCTATCGCGCCTATCTCGACCGTGTCTTCGCCCCGCGCCTGGCCGCGCTCGGCTTCGATCCCGCGGCGGGCGCCCATGCCGCCGACGATCCCGACAAGCAGAAGCTGCGCGCCGACATGGTAGCGCTGCTGGCCGGGGAGGCGCAGGACAAGACATTGCTCACGAAGCTCGCGGCGGCGGGCGAGCGTTATCTGGCGGGCGACAAGGCGGCGCTCGACGTCACCTATATCGGCGACGGCTTCGCCGCGATCGTCCAGCAGGGCGGCCTTGCCGCCGCGCAGAGGATCATGGAGGTCGGCCTCGCCAGCGAGGAGCCGGTGGTCCGCGACGCCGCCTTTGCCGCGGTGGCGACCAGCGGCCGGCCCGACATCGCCCGGTGGATATTCGGGTTCGAGGATCCCCGGCTGCGCTCGCTGGACCGCATTACCATGCTTCAGCGCCTCGCCCAGTCGTCCGGCACGGTGGCGATGACCGGTGACTGGTTCATCGCCAACATCGATCGCCTGCTCGCCGGCTCCAACGGCATCTTCTTCAACCGCATCGCGCGATCGTTTGCGATGCAATGCGGGGCTGATCGCGCCGCGCGCATCGACGCGTCGGTCGGCGACCGCATTCGCGCGGCAGGCGGCGGGGTGCTGGATTACGAGCGCACGCTGGAAGAGATCCGGCTGTGCGGCGCGCTGCGTGATGCCAAGTCGGCAGAGGTCGGCGCGGCACTGGCGCGCGCGAAATGATGGCGTCCGGGCGCGCCTGCCGCGTCCGGAGGAAGCGATTTCCAGGAGAGGATGATGAGCGTCGACACCCTGTTTCAGCCGCTGACGATGAAGCGCGGCCCAGCAATGAAGAACCGGTTCATGCTGGCGCCGCTGACCAACCAGCAAAGCCACCAGGACGGGCGCCTTTCGGACGAGGAGTTCCGCTGGCTGACGATGCGCGCCACCGGCGGCTTTGCAGTGACCATGACGGCCGCCGCGCACGTCCAGGCGGCCGGCCAGGGGTTCGCTGGCCAGATCGGCGTCTTCGGCGATGAACATGTCGAGGGGCTCACCCGGCTCGCCGCGGCGATCCGCGCGGCCGGCTCGGTTTCCTCGCTCCAGCTCCATCACGCCGGCAACCGTTCGCCCAAGGAGCTGGTCGGCACCCCGCTCTGCCCGTCCGATGATCCCGAAAGCGGCGCGCGCGGCCTGACCCTCGCCGAAGTGGAGCAGCTGCGCGACGATTTCATCGCCGCGGCCAGGCGCGCGGAGGACGCCGGCTTCGACGGCGTCGAGATCCACGGCGCGCACGGCTATGTGCTGGCGCAGTTCCTTTCGCCGGAGATCAACCGCCGCGACGATCGCTACGGCGGCAGCCTGGAGAACCGCGCCCGCATCCTGTTCGAGATCATCGACGGCATCCGGGCGAGCTGCGGTCCGCAGTTCCAGCTGGGTCTGCGCCTGTCACCCGAGCGGTTCGGCCTGAGGCTGGCGGAAATCCGCGATCTGGCCGCCGAAGTGCTGGCGCGCGGCGATATCGATTTTCTCGACATGTCGCTGTGGGACGTGACCAAGGAGCCCTATGAGGAAGAGCATCGCGGACGCCCGCTGATGAGCTTCTTCACCGATCTCCCGCGCGGGGACGTGCGGCTGGGCGCGGCGGGCAAGATTATGAGCGCACATGACGCGGCAAGCGTCGTCGCGGCAGGCTGCGATTTCGCCGTGATCGGCCGCGCCGCCATCCTCCGCCACGATGTCCCGCAACGGGTGCGGCAGGATCCCGGCTATGTGTCGCCTGCGCTACCAGTCACCGCGCGGCATCTGCTGGACGAGGGGCTCAGCCCGCTCTTCGTCACCTACATGCGCAACTGGGCCGGCTTCGTCGAGGCCGAGGCGGCCTGAGGTATCGGGCAAAGGATAGGATCGGACAGATGACGGTGACGGCCAGGATCTTGTTGCTCGGCTCGGGTGAGCTCGGCCGCGAATTCACCATATCGGCAAAGCGGCTGGGCGCCCATGTCGTGGCGTGCGACAGCTATGCCGGTGCGCCGGCGATGCAGATGGCAGACGAGGCGGAGGTCTTCTCCATGCTCGACGGCGAGGCGCTGCGCCGCGTCATCGCCAGGCATCGCCCGGACTTCATCGTGCCGGAGGTGGAGGCGATCCGCACCGAAATCCTGGCCGATGTGGAAGCGGCGGGGACCACCGTCGTCCCCTCGGCGCGCGCCACGCAGCTCACCATGAACCGCGATCGTATCCGCGATGTCGCTGCCGGGGATCTGGGCCTCGTCACCTCGCGCTACCGCTATGCCGAAAGCCTTGAGGAAGCGCGCGAGGCAGCGGCATTCACGGGTCTGCCCTGCGTGGTGAAGCCCGTGATGTCCTCGTCCGGCAAGGGGCAGAGCACCGTTGGCACGCCGGATGAACTGGATCGCGCCTGGTCCTATGCGGTGGAAAACATGCGCGGGGATCGCAAGCGGGTGATCGTCGAGCAGTTCGTGGCGTTCGACTATGAGATCACGCTGCTGACGGTGCGCACGCGCGACGGCGTGCGCTTCTGCCCGCCGATCGGCCATCGCCAGGAGCGCGGCGATTATCAGGAATCCTGGCAACCCGCCGCCATGACGCCCGACGCGCTGCACAAGGCGCAGGAGATGGCCCGCAAGGTCGTCGACAATCTCGGCGGCTATGGCCTGTTCGGCGTCGAGTTCTTCGTGGCGGGCGAGGACGTCATCTTCTCCGAGCTCTCCCCGCGCCCGCACGACACCGGCATGGTGACGCTCATCTCGCAGCGCCTGAGCGAATTCGATCTGCACGCCCGCGCGATCATGGGCCTGCCGATCCCCGACATAGCGCTGATCGGCCCCGCCGCCTCCGCGGTGATCCTGGCCGATCGCGATGCCAGCGGCTTCCGTTACGAAGGGCTGGCGACGGCCCTGTCCGGAACGACCGGCTCCAGCGCGGAGCTCGACGTGCGGCTGTTCGGCAAGCCCGTCACCCGTCCGTATCGCCGGATGGGCGTGGCCCTGGCCCGCGCGGCCGATGTGGACACCGCCCGCGCAGCGGCAGGCGCGGCCGCACGGAGCGTCAGCATCCGCTACGATTGAACGTCCGCGGCTCGATGCGTCGCGGCGCGCCACCGTTGAATGCCCCTTCTCGGCGATGATCGTGCTGCAATGGATTGACCGGGACGCCTCCGTTGCGGGATAGCGCGACCCTGGGGGGAGCGGACGGGCCACATCACTGTGGGCTACCCGTCGTCTCACACCTCGTTTCGGCCCTCGAGCAGGCGAAAGAGAACGAGATGAAGATCGCAGTTTTCGGACTTGGATACGTTGGCCTGTCGAACGCGGTGCTGCTGGCGCAGCATAATGAAGTCGCGGCGGTCGACATCACCGCCGAGCGGGTGGAGATGCTCAACGCGCGACGCTCGCCGATCGTCGACGAGGAGCTGGAGCGCTTCCTCGCCGAGGTGCCGCTGAATCTCACCGCGACGCTCGATCCCGACGAAGCGTTGGCCGGCGCCGATTACGTCATCGTCGCCACGCCGACCAACTACGACGTCGATACCAACAAGTTCGACACCTCCTCCGTCGAGGCGGTGATCGCGTCCGCAATCGCGGTGAACCGCACCGCGACGATCGTGGTGAAGTCGACGATCCCCGTCGGCTTCGTCGACGACGTGCGCGAGCGGCTCGGCACCGATCAGGTCATCTTCAGCCCCGAGTTCCTGCGCGAAGGCCGCGCGCTGCACGATAATCTCCACCCCTCGCGGATCATCGTCGGCGAGCGTTCCGAGCGGGCGCGCATCTTCGCCGACCTGCTGCTTCAGGGTGCGGTGAAGAAGGACGTCGAGATCCTGTTCACCGACAGCCGCGAGGCGGAGGCGATCAAGCTGTTCGCCAACACCTATCTCGCGATGCGCGTCGCCTTCTTCAATGAACTCGACAGCTACGCCATCGCCGGCGGCATGGACACGCGCCAGATCATCGACGGCGTCGGCCTCGATCCGCGCATCGGCAAGCATTACAACAACCCGAGCTTCGGCTACGGCGGCTATTGCCTGCCCAAGGACACCAAGCAGCTCCTCGCCAATTATTCAGAGGTGCCGCAAAATTTGATCCGCGCGATCGTCGACGCCAACCGCACGCGCAAGGATTTCCTCGCCGATCAGATCATCGCGCTTCGCCCGAAGACGGTGGGCGTGTTCCGGCTGGTGATGAAGGCGGGATCGGACAATTTCCGCGAATCGTCGATCCAGGGCATCATGAAGCGGATCAAGGCCAAGGGCATCGAGATCGTGATCTACGAGCCCGCCATGGCGCAGGATGAATTCTTCGGCTCCACCGTGATGCGCGATCTCGCCGCGTTCAAGGGCGCCGCGGACGTCATCATCGCGAACCGCAAGACCGACGAACTGGAGGACGTGGCGGACAAGGTCTTCACCCGCGACCTGTTCGGGTCGGATTGAACGGGGCCTTAGCGCAGGCTCGCCGCCGCGAAGAACGTGCCCTCGCCGTAATAGTCGGCCAGTTCCTCCTCCAGCGGCAGCGACGGCTGGCGTTCCTGCGGCTGGTCGGGCGGACAGCGCTGCGGAAACCGGCCGCGCCACACCCGCGTCGTGGGCGGTGCGGCGGCACGCTTCACCCGCGCGTTCACCACTACCCAGCGTCCGCCGGCGCGCCCGACGACGCAATGGATGCCCTCCACGCGCGAGATCGCGCCGCCCGGCGCGTGCAGCCTGAACATCAGCGGGCGCGAATCATACCAGCCCGACACCACATCGTATTGCGTCCCGTCTTCCAGCGTCAGCGCCCCGGTGAACCGCCCCGGTGCCTGCTCGACGATCCGCCATTCGCCGGGGACGCCGTCCAGCGTCGCACGCCACGATCCCGTCAGGCTCCGACCGACAAGATCAGCGTGCACCGGGATGCCGGTCACCTCGACCTCGCCGATCGCCTGCGTGCCCTTGTTGGTGACGAGCGACACCTTCAACCGGCTCGTGCCCGGCGCGCGCGGCTCCACCATCAGGCCCGGCGGCGCCACGTCCACCGATCCCGCGGATCGCGGCACCGCGAACGTGCCATTGTGCACCACGACGGATCGGTCGGGCGAGGTGATGGTGACGGTGCCCCCCGAAATGCCGCTGCCCGAACGATCGCTGAGCACCAGTCTCAGCGGTACCTTCTGTCCCTCGTCGGCGGTGACGGGGGCGGCGGACACGGCGACCGATTCAGGCCAGAACCAGTCCCCGATCCACGCGCGCACCGGCTCGGCGAATGCCAGGACCCCGGCCACGATCGCGGCGGACAGGCCGGTTGCGACCTGCGTGATAGTGCTCGCGAACAGCGCCGCGATCCTGGCGCGCAGCGTCGTGATCATGCCCCCGCCGGTCGGCTCGTCCGCGCTCATCGCGGCACCATGCAGATCACGTTGGGAACGTAGATAGATCCCGCGAAGCCGAACAAGCGCCGTGACGCCGGCAGATAGACATGCGCGCTCGGCCCGCCGTCGAGCGCCAGCAAGGTCTCCAGCCGCTTGCCGCGCAGCTGCACCGCCGAACGCGCCAGCGCGCCGATTTCGCTCAACGTCACCGTTTCCTGATCGCGCGCAAACGCGCCGACCACCACCGCATGATCATCAGCGGTGAGGCCGATCGCCACTCGGTCGAAGCGCACGCCATCGTCCGATTTCATGTCGCTGAGCCCGGCCCGAACGATCATGGGCGAGGATTCGATGGCGTCCTCGGCGCGCACCGCCACGGACCGCGACCCGCGTGGCAGCAGGGCCAGGCGCCCCCCGTCGCTGGTCAGGAAACCGCCATAGCGTCGCCCCGAGGGCCGCGACAGCGTCCGCCCGTCGACCCGCACCAACCCCAGCGGCCGCGGCCCCGATGCGTGCCGCCAGAAAAAGCCGCCGTTGGTCACCACCGCCGCGTTCCGACACGGCGCGCCGCGGAATAGCTGGCGGGCGGGCGCCGCATAGGAAAGCGGCGCCACCGACGTCGAAAAGCGCGCCTGCGGTAGGAGGAGAACGACCAGTTCCACCATCGCGTCGCCGCGCCGCGATCGCAGGATCCAGCGGTCCCCGAGATAGCCCGCCCCGTCCAGCCGCTCGACGTGCCGAGCCGCGCTGAAGGCGGTCGGGATAGCCAGACCGGCGCCCGGTTGGCCGGCGCCGGTCAGGGTCGATGCGGCAGCGATCGCAAAGGCGATGGTGCCGCAGAGCCGCGCGATCATCCGCTCCTCCTTCCCGATTGTCGGGCCACCCCGGCAAGGTCCGGCGTGCACCCGGCCGCCTCGCCAGGCGCGCCGTGCTCGGTCACCCGGATCGTCGCCGATCCTTTGTTGTTGGCGTAAAAGACGCCCGGCGCGAAGGGCAGGACGGCGTCGTTGACGGCGACATACAACCGGCCCGGGGCGCGAGCGGTAAAGCTGCCGATCCAGCAGCCGGCACCCGACCGCTCCAGGTCGAGCGCGTTGATCGTGATCCTCGGCGCGGTCGCTGGCGTGCCGTCGCGGCGGCGCACGACGACCAGCGGTTTGAGCCAGGGCGCGCCGACGACGCGGCGATAGAAGCCGAACGCGCGCAGATAGGCCGGCGGATCGGCAACGCCGCGGCCCGGGTCAGCCGGCAGGGTGCGGTCGCGCCAGTCCGCCGTCACCCGAACGGCGATGGCATAGCGGGCCCCGGCGCGCACGTCGCGACCGGCATCCTGGCACAGGGCGGCGGTGTCGAACGACACCGCCGCGCCTGCGTCCGACAAATGCGTTGCCCGGGCCGGATCCGTGCACAGCACGCCGCGGCGTTCTGCCGAGGCTAGCCACCATTGCGTCAGCACGCTTCCCGCGATCAGGATCCCCGCTGCCAGCAGCACCAGCGCGAAGACAAAGGGCAGGATGCGCCATTTGAGCAGACGAAAGCCGTCAAGGTACAGCGGCGCCCGGCGCACCGCCCGCGCAAAGCGCCACCGCGGATCGGCGGGATAAGCACCTCGTCCCAACGCCGCCTGCCAGGTCGCGTGCGACCGCGCCCGCAACCGGCGCTCGAGGAACGGCCCGGCGAAGAACAGCAGGGTGATGAGCACGCCGATCAGCCCGCTCGCCACGATCGGCTGCGCGGCGAAGGCGTCCAGCCACGGACTGGTGAAGCCCGGCAGGATCGCCTTGAACGGGCTGAACACGCCCGGCAGCACGCACCGGTCGTCGCCGCACCATTGCTCTATCCGGGTTTGCGCCGGCCACAGCGGCATCGACACCAGCAGCGCCGTCGCGCCCAGCGAGGCGAAATAGACGATCCGACGCCACCAGACGAAATCCCACACCCGCTCCATCGCGGCCATGCGCGCCGCGCCGCTGCCGCCCAGCCGCGCGCGCACGTCATTTGACACCAGCGGCACCATAGGGTGCCATGTCGTGCGGGTGCCGGCATCGCGCGCCTCATTGTCGGCTTGCGGCGCCGCCTCGCCGCTGCGTTGCGGCGGCACGATCTCGATATCCTGCGGCAGCACGATCGGGGCATAACGATCGGTGCCGCTGGCAATGCGGGCCGCGACGCTTTCGTGCACCAATATCCGCCGGAGCAGGCCGCGCGGCGTGCCGCTGGCCAGGCGCTCGGGCTCCCAATGCACCCGTGTATCGGCGAGTGGCGGGTCGGTCAGCGCCGCCAGCCGGCGCGGCTGATAGCGATAATAGACGCCGGGACCGGATCGGCTGTCGTGCAGCGGCCCGGCGCTGTTGGCCAGTGCGCGATACCGCTCGGTCAGCGCGTTCAGCGTGCGCAGCCCGGCCTTCTCCGCCTCCTCCAGCATCCACAGCAGCGACACATAGCTCAGGCTTTCGTCGGGATAGCCGCCACCCACATCGGCATGCATGCCGGTGAACCAGATCTGCTCCAGCCGGTCCTCCGCCACGGTCCCGGCATCGATCAGCGTCTGTTCGTGCACCTCGTCCCACACCAGCGGGTGGAATGCGTCGCGCTCGTCGTCCAGCGCCAGCGCGTGGCGCGCCTTCTCGACATGCTCGTTCAGATGGTAATCGGGCATGCTCAGCGCGAAGAACCAATTGTCGATCGCGCGCGTGATCTCGACGATCGGCCCGCCATAGGCCGCCACCGTGTCCCACACGCCCATGAAGCGGATGCGCGGCCGAACGTTGGTCGCCTGGTCGTAATCGTCGCCGCCGAACGCCCGTCGCCACCCCGTCGCCATGCCCGCACGCAACCGCCGCACGGCCCGGGTGATCGCCGCCGCAATCGTGGAGCGCGGCAGGAAGCGGGCGCGAAAGCGGCGATAGGCCTCGATCGAGCGGCGCGCGAGTTCCTCCTCGCTGCGAGACCGGACCAGCCCCTCGGTGGCGATCAGCGCGATGACGAGGCGCATCGTGAAGGCGCCCCGGCTGAAGCCGAAGCCGTAGATCCAATCCTCGTCCCCGCCATGCGCGGTCGTGAAATCATAATTGCGGCAGGCGAAGCGATACAGTTCCAGGACGTTGCGCTTCAGGCCGAAACCGAAGATTCCGCCCAGCATGGCGAGCGGCCGCAGGCGCGACGTGCCAACGCCATCGTCGTAAAAGGCGATCTGCTTGCGCCGGTCAGGCGGCGCGGGGCCCAGATCGGCCGCCTCATAGGCCCGCCACACATTGGTCTTGAGCAGCATGGCGCTGCTGTTGCCGGTCCCGTCGGAAAACAGCAGGATCGACTTGCCACGACAGATCACGGACTCATCCGCTTTGGGCGGAATGCTGCCACCATCCTCTTCAGGCATGCCCCACTCCCCCAACACATGCCCACCGCGTCTTGCTCGCCTGGGCCGAGTCGTTCATCAATTGCCGTAGGTTTTCACCGGTCGCTCATCGCCGCCGATCTCTTCACCCTAACACAACACTCGTTTATAGCCTTGTCTATAGCATTACTTTTGTCATGAACGTTGTTGGTGGTCCTTATGGACGTCGGCAACGGATAATGATATCGGTGCTGCACGCCATGTTGTCGCACATGGCTATCGGTGCTGGACTCGTTCGCGCACTCAGACGCCAGATCTGTCAGCGCACCATTTTCTCATGTTGTTGTTTTCGCACCCGCATCGCCTTGCCCGATGCAGGGGCGTTGCTTTGGTACGTCTTCTTTAGGGGAGAAGGGCGTTGGCGACGATCGAGGATATCCGCTGGTTCAAGCAGCAGTTTTCGGACGCGATTCGCGCGGCGACGGTCGGCACGCCTTTCACCGTCGACATGCTCACCGCCTTGGCCTGCCAGGAAACCGGGGAATTATGGTCCGCCTTCCGCAAGGCAGGCCTCCCCGTCGCTGACATCCTCGCGCTATGCGTCGGGGACACGCTGGACGAGGACAAGGGGCGGCGGGCGTTTCCCCGGACGAAGGCGGCGCTGATGGCGGCGAACGAGGGCGCGGCGATGTTCGATATCGCCCGCGCCGGGCTTGTCGATATGGCCCGGCACGTCCCGGCCTATGCCGCAGTCGCCAATCGACCCGACAAGTTCTGCCACGGCTTCGGCATCTTCCAATATGATCTGCAATTCTTCGAAAAGGATCCCGCCTATTTCCTGACGCGGCGTTACGCCGATTTTTCGGCGAGCTTGGGGAAGGCGCTGGAGGAGCTCCGGGCGAAGGCGCGAAAGATCGGTCTCGGCGATCGCACCGCGCTCAGCGATCGCGAAATGGCGCATGTCGCCATCGCCTATAACACGGGAAAGTTCGATCCGGCGCGCGGACTGAAGCAGGGGCACAAGAGCGGCGGCAAATTCTATGGCGAGAACTATTTTGCCCTGTTGCTGAAATCCAAGACGGTGGTGATCGAAGCCGCCGCTCCCAGCCCGGTGGATGGCCGTGCCGTGCTGCCGCCGCCCTCGCCGGTCACCGCGTCGGGCGTCGCGATGCGGGTCGATACCCGCGAAGGTCGGCTGATGCTGCGCCGCGCCGCGGCCAAGACCGCGCCGATCGACGCCCGGCTGCCCGACGGTCACCCCGTTCATGCCTTGACCGGCCAGCCGGCGAACGGCTTCCTCGAAGTCGAGACCAGCCTGGACGGTGCGCTGCTCCGCGGCTTTGCTGCTGCCCAATTCCTCGTGCGTGATCCGTCCGCCGCCGTTATCCCGGTGGTCGAGCCCGCACCGACGCGTGCCGTTCCGCCGCTGCCGGAGGCGCATCTGCCCCGCCGCCCGGGATCGATCACACGCCGCAGCGATATCGCCAATGCCAGCTCGCTCAACGAGGCCGGTCAGCCGCGCCGCACCGGTTCCACCGCTGCCGAGCTTCGCACGTCGCTCGACGCCGTCATCGACTGGCTCGCGGTCGAAAAGGTGTCGCACAAACGTTACGCACCGCGCGCCTCGCTCACCTTCTGCAACATCTACGCCCATGATTACTGCACCCTGGCGGGCGTCTATCTGCCGCGATGCTGGTGGTCACAGCAGGCGCTGGTGAAGCTGAGCCGCGGCGAGGCCGTGGAGCCCCTGATCGGCGCCACCATCTTCGAGATGCGGGCCAATAATCTGTTCCACTGGTTGCGCGATTTCGGGCCGATGTTCGGCTGGCGCCGCACCGGTACGCTGACGAAGCTCCAGCAGGCCGCGAATGCCGGCGGCATCGGCCTCATCGTCGCCTTGCGCGAAGATGAGGGGCGACCCGGCCATATCGTCACGATCGCACCCGAAGGGGCGGTGGCGGCGGTACGCGATTCCGTCAATGAGGTCATCCAGTCGGTTGAAAGCCAGGCGGGGGTCCGCAATTTCCGACGCGGGCACAACGGCCGCAATTGGTGGCGCGATCGCAAGTTCGCCGATGCCGCCTTCTGGATCCATGATTGACGCTCAAGCGGCCGGCGATCACTCCCCGTGCAGCATCGCCAATGCGATGCCGGCCAGGTTCTGCGTGCGTTTGATGTAGCGGATCCGCACCCGCCCGGGGGGCCGTGGCAGGGCCTGGAACTGCCGCAGATGGTCGATGTGCGCCGCCGGGCAGCGGACGGTGCCGTTGGCCTGCGCGATCACCGCCGCGGCATCGCCCAGCAGGATCGGTTCGCGCAGTTTCAGGGCAACGGCGCATCGCATCGCCGCGATCAGCGCCAGCCACTCGGCGGTCATGCTCGTGCCCGGGCCCAGATCCTGCGCGATGATCGTGCGGCCCCCGACGACCACGGCATGCTCCATCCCCGTGCGCATCCGCAGGCCGCCGTCGAAGAACAGCTTCACCCCCGCCGATCGCCGCTGGTTCTCCGATTTACCCCCGATTTCACCCCGAAAAAGACCCGGCGAAACGCTGCCTTTCGGGGCCGTCGCGCCGCGCGTCACCGGTCCTGCCCACCATCCACCGGGATGATCGCGCCGGTCACGAAACTTGCCATCGGGCTCAGCAGGAACGCCGCAACGCGGCCGATTTCCTCGGGTTTGCCGAACCGGTTCAACGGCACCTCACGCCGGATCCAGCGCAGCCAGCTCTCCGCCCGCGGGCCGGTCGACCGCGCCTCCCAATCGCCGCCCGGAAAGATGATGTTGCCCGGCGCAATCGTATTGACGCGCACCCCGCTCGGCCCGGCGATCACCGCCAGTTCCTTGGCCAAATGTCCCATCGCCGCCTTGGCCGTGCCGTAGGTCAGCGGCGTTCCCTTGGCGGCGAGGCCGGCGATCGATCCGATCATCACCATCGCGCCCTCCCCGCGCGGGGTCATCCTGCGCAACGCCGACCGGGCCAGAAAGAACGCGGAGTCAAGGTTTTGGCTCATGCCACCGCGCCAGCTCGCGTCATCAACCTCGAACCCCGGTGGACAGGGATGAAGCCCGACGTTCGCCACCGCGCCCCAGATCGGGCCGAGCGCCGCCTCGGCCCGGCTCATCGCTTCTTCCACCGCGACGGGCTGGGTCATGTCGCCGGCGCTGCTCCAGATCGCATCGGCCCCATAGCAGGCGGCAAGCCTGGCATGGGTCTCCGCAAGCGACTCCGCGCCCCGCGCGGTGATCGCCACCCGCGCGCCCTCGGCGAGGCAGGCCTCGACGATCCCGAGGCCGATCCCGCGCGATCCTCCGGCGATGAAGATCACCTTGCCGGCAAGCTGTAGGTCCATGCTCTTCCCTCCCCTGCATGTTCGATTCCTGCCCCGCGCGGCTCAGCGCTCCAGCAGCAACTCGCCGCCGGTGATCCGCCGGCGCAATTCGCGCTTCAGAACCTTGCCCGACGCATTCTTGGGCAGTTCCTCGACGAACACGATCGCCCGCGGCTTCTTGTAGCTCGCGATATGCGCCCGGCAGAACTCGATCACTTCTCCGGCCGACGTGGTCTCGCCGACACGGCACGAAATGACCGCGACCACTTCTTCACCCCAGGTCGCATGCTCGGCGCCGATTACCGCCGCCTCCAGAACCGCCGGGTGCCGGTAGAGCACTTCCTCCACCTCGCGCGGATAGACATTCTCCCCACCGGAAACGATCATGTCCTTCTTGCGATCGGCGATCCACAGATAGCCCTCGTCGTCCCACCGACCGACATCGCCGGTGTGAAACCATCGCCCGGTAAACGCCTGCGCGGTGGCATCCGGATTGCGCCAATAGCCTGAAAGCACCTGATCGCCTTGGACCAGGATCTCGCCCTCTGTCCCCGGCGGCGCGTCACGCCCGTCCTCCGTCACTACGCGTACGCGGGACAAGAGCATCTGCCGTCCGACCGAGTTGAGGATCGGCAACTCTTGGTCGAGCGCCCGATCATGTTCATCGGCGGTCAGAACCATCACGTTGCCCGCCAGTTCGGTCATGCCGAAGCCCGTGGCAAAGCGGACGTTCGGCCAGCGCTCGCGCGCACGGCGCAATACCGCCGCCGGCATCGCCGATGCACCATAGCCCATGTTGCGTAGCGAGGAGAGATCATAGCGGGCCATCGCCGGATGATCGAGGAGCATGGCGATCATCGTCGGCGCCGCGGAGGTGGCGGTCACCCGGCACCGCTCGATCGTCGCGAACAATGCTTCGGGGTCGAAGTTCTTCATCAACACAACAGGTTGATGGCGCAGGTGCTGGACGAGCATCGCATGACCCGCGACATGGTACATCGGAAAGGTCAGCATATAGACCGGGGCCGCCACATCGGCGCCGTCGCGATCCCAGCTGACCAGGGCGTTCAGCACCGCGCCGAGCACGTTGCGATGGCTCAACATCGCGCCCTTCGGCAAACCGGTGGTGCCGGAGGTGTAGAGCAGCCAGGCCAGATCATCCTCGCCGATCGTGACGGCCGGTTCGCTGCTTGCGCCCGAAGCCAGCAGGGCATCGAAGGTGATCGTCCCGCCCGGCGCTTCGCCGATCGTGACGATCGTGCGGACCGAGATGTCGTCGCGAATGGCCACGATCGCCGCCATGAAGCGGTCCTCGACGATGAGTACCGTCGGCTCGGCGTTGGTGATGATATAGGCCAGTTCCGCCGGGCTGAGCCGATAGTTCAGGAAGGTCAGCCCCATGCCGGCGCCGGGAACGCCATAATAGCACAGCGCATATTCAGGGCAATTCCCGGCAAGGATGGCGATACGATCGCCGGGTGCGGCGATCGCGAGGAGCGCGTTGGACAGCTGCCAGCAGCGGTCGCGCAGCTGCCGGTACGTCATCACCTGATCCTGGAATTGCACGGCCACGACGTCCGGCGCGTGATGCGCGGCGAGGGCCGGGATTTCTCCCACCAGCATGATCCTCTCCTCCTTGCCGGGCTACGCGGCCGCGACCAGGTCAGATTAGATCACGTTATGGATAGGGGAAGGGCACAATCGCCGGCGCGTACCGATAGGAAATCTTGACCGGTCGCGATGCTCTCTCTAGCGGCGCGCGCCGGGCTTTCGCATCCGCCGCCCGACTTACGGGAGCATTTTCATGCGACGATGGATGGTGTTGGCGGGGCTATGCGCTGCGCCGGCGGTGGCGCAGGAGGCTCCTTCGGTGAGCGAACCCGGGATCGACGATATCGTCGTGACGGCGCAGCATCGCGAAGAACCGTCGCAATCGGTGCCCATCGCAATGGATGCGCTGCCTGCCGCGCGGCTCGAACGAGAGGCGATTGCCAATCTCGATCGGATCGGGGCCGCGGTGCCGAACCTTTATCTCGCGCGCAATTTCGGGACGAGCTCGGGCGCGCTCGTCTTCATGCGCGGTGTAGGCGAGGGCGATTCGATCTTCACCAACGACCCGCCCGTGGGAATCTATGTCGACGGGGTGATCTTCCCGCGCGCCACCGGCTCACTGTTCGATTTTCTCGACATCGAGCGGGTGGAGGTGCTGCGCGGACCGCAAGGTACGCTCTACGGCCGCAACACCAGCGGGGGCGCGATCAAGCTGGTGACCAAACGCCCAACCTTCGACGGCGTGACCGGCACCGCCGACGTCACGGTGGGCAGCTACGATCGGTTCGATGTCCGTGCGGCGGTCAACGTGCCCCTAAGCGGCAACGTGGCGGCGCGGCTGGCGGCGATCTCGCGCTATCAGGGCGGTTGGGGCCGCAATCGCACCGACGGCAGCGTGGTGAATGGCCAGGATCTTCAGGGCGGGCGCGTCTCACTCCTGTGGGAGCCCGGCGCCGACGTGTCGCTCCATGCCACCGCGGATCTCACCCGCGATCGATCCGGTCCGCGGTTCCCCCAGCGCTTCAAAGCGGATCCTGCCGCGCCCGGCGGCTATTCGAACGAATTCGTCGCGCCTGCAGGCGACATCGACACGTTCGACTCCGCCGACACCATGCCGCTCAACAAGACGGACAGCGGCGGTGTGTCGTTGCGGGCGACCTATCGGCCCGGCACTGTCTCGCTGACATCGATTACCGGCTACCGGGTGTTACGCTCGCGCATCGGGTTCGACCAGACGGCCAATCCGCCGGGGATCGGCGCCAATGTCATCCTGCTGCAGGACCAGAACCAGCACAGCTTCAGCCAGGAACTGCAACTCGCGGGTAGCGCCCTCGAGGGCCGCGCCGAGTGGCTGATCGGCGCCTATTACTTCAATGAGCACAACGACCAACTGACGGCCGTGAGCTTCGCAGCACCGGCCGGCAGCGGTGCGCGCTTTCGCACCGACGATTTTTTCGTCGCGCCGTCGCGCGCAACCGGCACGAGCGGCAATTGGTCGCCCTATGAGCCACAGCTCGATACGGACAGCTATTCGGCCTTCGGCTCGGCGACCCTGGCGATCGGCGGTCGCGGTCATCTGACGGCGGGCTTGCGCTACACTGACGAGCGCAAGCGCTACGATGTGCGCTTCCTTGCTGCACCTGGCGCGACTTTGGTGCTCGAAGACGGCAGGCCCGCACGCCGCCGCATTGCCGATCGTTGGACCGATGTGTCGCCGCGCCTGGCGTTCGATTACCAGCTTTCCAGCGGACGAAGCGGCGTGCTTGCCTATGCCTCCATCGCCAAGGGGTTTCGCAGCGGCAGTTTCGACGGTCGAGCACGCAACATCGGCTTTGTCCTCGATCGGCAGCAGGCAATCGCGCCCGAGACGGTGTGGACATATGAAATAGGCGCAAAATCGGATTGGCTGGATCGGCGTCTTCGCATCAATGCCGGCTATTTCATCAGCGATTATACCGATATCGCCTTCTCGGCCTCACGCGCCACGGCCGGGCCGCCCGAGATTTTCCGGCAGAATGTCGGCGACGCGCGCCTGCAAGGCCTGGAGATCGAATGGTTGGCGCGTCCCCTCCCCTGGCTAGAGCTGGGCGGCTGGATCGCGACGCTCGCCGATCGCTTCACCCGCCTCGCCGCCAGCCCGGGCTGTACCGCCTTTGTCGCCGACGAGCGTGAGCTCGACCTGCGCTTCACCCCGAGCGTCCGCTATCAGGTGCGCGGCGCCGTCACCCGCTCGCTGGGCGGCGCGCAACTGCGGATCGGTGGGGACATCAGCGGCGCCTCCCCTTATTCGATCGCCCTGTGCAATGAGCCGCAGCATCGCGTCACCAATGCGCAGACGATCAACGCCCAGGCGGGTCTAGACTGGGGCGATTGGGGGCTGACCGTTGCCGCAACCAATGTCGCCGATCGACGGTATAACAGCGGCAGCGTCGGCGCGATCGGTTATCCTGTCGCCCCGCGCGAGGTGGCGTTTCAGGTTCGCCGGCGCTTCTAGCAACCTGATCCCAAGGCCGGAGGCCTCATGCAGCCAACCCGAGACGCGATCGACCAACGATCATGCTCGCGCCCGTCTGGGCCTCCGCGATCCACTCGATCCTGTTCCGTCCGCTCCGCTTCGCGCGGTACAGTGCTTCGTCGAGCCGACGGGACAAATCGGCATGGGAGGGTACCGGCACCTCCAGATACGCGGCGCCTATGCTCACCGTCGCCCTGATCGGGGCATCGTTCCACCAGCTCGTATGCGCTGCAAAGGCGCGGCTGAGCCGATCGGCGACGCCCTGTGCCTCGGCAGGGCCCGAAACGCGCGCGAGCACGCCGAACTCCTCCCCGCCGAGCCGGCCGACGAGATCCTGATCGCCACAGCAACCACGCGCGACCGTGGCGAACGCTTTAAGCACGGCGTCGCCCGCAAGATGCCCGTGGGTGTCGTTGATCGCTTTGAAGTGATCGATATCGATCGACAGAAGCAACCATCGCGCGCCATCGGCTGCCCCGGTATCGAACCGCTCCTGCAGCTGCACTTCGAAGGTGCGCCGGTTGAGCAGACCGGTCAGGCCGTCGTGATCCGCCACCTGGCGCAGCCGCGCCAGCAGATCATCGTGCACCGCCATCACGCTGCTGATCGTCAGCGGTACCAGCACGAGAAAGGCGACGGCAACGCGCACCGACACCACCATCGCCGGCACCGCCATGTTCTGACCGATGTCGACCATCCCGAGCCCAAGCACCACGAGGCTGCCCGTGCCCATCGCCATGGTCAGCACCGCCGTGACCGGCATCGGATACACCAGCGCGCAGAGCAGGAGAGCCGGCATCGGGAACATGATGCTTCCCGGCCCGTCGAAATACACCGCCGCGGCGCAAGACGCGGCCAGCAGGAGCGCGGGCCATGCCGTCCCCGATCGGTTGGCGGGCGCACGTCCCTCGGGCCCGCGACACAGCGTCAGCATCGCTGGCAGAACGACCAGATAGTTCACCAGCTCGCTCGCCGGCCAGGTCAGAAGCGCCTGAGCCGCGGAACCGCCGAACTCCACCGTCACCAGCAGGGCGCCGCCAAGGCCCGCGACGAGGCATCCCGGCAACAGGCAGGCGACCAGATACGGCACCGAATGCGCCTGATGCAGGCTGAGGTGCGCGCCGGCGAAGCGATACAGTACGGCCGTGGCCGTCAGCGCACCGATCAGGTTGGTGCCCGCGAAAAAGGCCGCGAGCGACCAGCTACGCCCGAACAACAGGTCCGCGGCCACGAATCCGACGAGCGCGCCGGCCCATCCGGCGGCGGTGAACAGCCGGCGATCCCGTATCGCACACCCGACGAGCACGGCGTTTGCGGGCCAGAAGGACACCGAAAATGCGTGGCGAGAGGCAAGCCCCAGCATGCCTGCGGCGAACACGGCGACGCCGAGGATGCAGAACGCCCGCACGGGTGGCGGCAGTCGAAGGCCGAGACTAGTCACGGCGCTGATCGCGACTTTGTGTTCATTATAGCGTTGTCGTCCCCCCGGATAACGGCGGGACCATCCGACAAAGGAGTAAAGATCCGGTGACTCAGCTACGCTGTCACGGGCCTGTTGCGGTGCGAAGTGCCGCGATGACGCGGGCGACTTAGCGCCTGGTCAGAGGCCCCTTCAGCGCCGCTCGACGATCAGCGATTGCACGGCGCGGCCGAACCACCCGCGCGCATCGCCCAGCCGCGTCATCGCCAGCCCCGCGCCGTCCTCGCCCAGCCACGTCTCGGCATCGGAGAAAATCCACTGCCCCTCGGGCGCCCGCGCGAAGCTGACGGTCAAGTCGGCGTTGAGGAACGTCCACGCGTCGAACGGCAGCATCGGCGCGATACCGTTCGAAAAATCCGCCACCGCCATGGCGCGCGTCACCGGCGTCTGCGGCTCTCCCGCGATCAGCGCGCGGTGCTGGCGGAACCACATCTTGCCGGGCCCGAGCTGGCCGAACCCGCCGCGTATGCGCCGCATGTCGAAATTGGCGCCGAAGTTGACACGGTCGGGCAACTCGCCCTGGAACTGCGTATCCGGCGGCACGTCGTCGGGCGATCCCGGCCCGCCGGGGATCTCCGCCCCAGCGGGCAGCGGCTCATCGGCGATGCGCACGCGCAGCACGATGCCGCGCGTCACTTCCTTCGCCTCGTGGACCAGCCGAACCTGGACGAGCTGGATCTTGCGCCCGTCGCGGATCACCTCGGTCTCGATCGCCAGCCGGTCGACCGGCACCGGGCGGAGCAGCTCCACCGTCACGCGCGCGACACGCATCGGCGCCGTCGTCGGCACCTGCTCCGCCGCCCAGGCGACCAGCGCGGAAGGCGCGCCGCCGTGTTGCAGGTCCGGATGCCATGGCCCCGCCGCATAGCGGCTCGCGACGAACCCTGCGCCGTCACGCGTGAAGATGGCATCGGTCATTCAGGCTCCCCCACCACGGCAAGACGTCGGGGAACAGCCTTATTCCCGGACGCCCCGGCTGTCGCCTATCGCTTCTGACGGATTCGCTCGATCAATGCAGCGCGAGTTCGTTGCGGCCCACCACCATGTGGTGCACCTCATCGGGCCCGTCGGCGAAGCGCAGGTGGCGCACGTCGGCGTACAGTTCGGCGAGCGGGGTGAACTGGCTCATGCCATAGGCGCCGTGGATCTGGATCGCCTGGTCGATGATCTGGCAGGTCTTCTCGGGCACCATCGCCTTGACCATGCTGACCCAAACGCGCGCCTCCCGGTTGCCCAGCACGTCCATCGCCTTCGCTGCCTTCAGCACCATCAGCCGCATCGCCTCGATCTCGATCCGCGCGCGGCTGACCAGCTCGAGGTTCTTGCCGAGCATGATCAGCGAGCGGCCGAACGCCTCACGCGAATTGCCGCGCTTCACCATCAGGTCGAGCGCGATCTCGGCTTTACCGATCGTGCGCATGCAGTGGTGGATACGTCCCGGCCCCAGGCGCACCTGCGAGATCTCGAACCCGCGCCCTTCGCCCAAGAGGATGTTCTCGCGCGGCACGCGCACGTTGTTGAAGCGCAAGTGCATGTGCCCACGCGGCGCGTGGTCCTTGCCGAACACCTCCATCGCGCCGAGAATCTCGACGCCGGGCGCATCCATCGGCACCAGGATCTGCGATTGTTGCTGCGACGACGGCGCATCGGGGTTGGTGCGCACCATGGTGATCATCACCTTGCAGCGCGGATCGCCGGCGCCCGAGATATAATGCTTCTCGCCGTTGATGACCCATTCATCGCCCTCGAGCCGTGCGGCGCAGCGCACGTTCTTCGCGTCGGCCGAAGCGACATCGGGCTCGGTCATCGCGTAAGCCGAGCGGATCTCACCGGCGAGCAGCGGTTCGAGCCACTGCTTCTTCTGCTCGGGCGTGCCGACGCGCTCCAGCACTTCCATGTTGCCGGTATCGGGCGCCGAGCAATTGAGCGCTTCGGAGGCGAGCGGCGACTTGCCGAGCTCGGCGGCGATATAGGCGTAATCGAGGTTCGACAGCCCCTCACCGGTCTCCGCATTGGGGAGGAAGAAGTTCCACAGCCCCGCCGCCTTTGCCTTGTTCTTCGCGCCTTGCAGCAGCTCGAGCTGACCCGGCGCGAAGCTCCAGCGTTCCTTGCGCTCTTCGCCCAGCCGCTCGAACTCGGGGTAGATCGGATCGACATGGTCGCGGATGAAGGCCTTCACCGCATCGAACAGCGGGCGAACGCCCTCCGACATGCGCAGATCGTCAAGCTCGGGGATCGTGAAGATGTTCGACATGGAAACCTGTCCTGATGCTGGATGCGCCCGAGCGTAACGGGCACCGGCCATCACCGGTAATGATCTTCCCTGATCACGGTCATGAGCCACGCACATGACCTAGACTTTGGCGATCTGCTCCCGAATGACGCCCCGGAGCCAGATGTTGCCCGGGTCTCGCTCAGCCACGGGATGCCAGAGCAATTGCAGCGGACGCGGCACTATCTCGAACGGCAGCGGCAGGATCTGGTTGTCCGCCACCGGAAGCAGCGACGCGGCATGCGTCCCCAACAATGTCAGGACAAGGTCGGATTGCGCGACGATCTGCCACGCCGACCAGATATTCTGGCAGCGCACCGCCACCCGCCGCCTCTCGCCCAGCGCCGTCAGCCCCTCATCCTCCAGCCCGGGCCCGGAAGGGCGTGGCGAGGCCTGAACGTGATCGGCGGCAAGGTAGGTCGATAGATCGATCGCGCCCGCGATGCTCGGGTGCCCGCGGCGGGCTGCCACCATCATCGTGTCGGTCTGCAACGGGAGGGCGCGCAGCCCGACGGTAGCATCGCTCGCCACATCGATCGCCAGGTCGAGTTCGCCGCGCGCCAGATCCTCCGCAACCTCGCTGCGGCGGAAATTGACGCCCGCCAGCGTGACCCGGGGTGCGTCGCGCAGACTGCGTGCGACGATGCCGGCGAACACCCTTGCCTCGTTTGCCTGGCGCAAGCCGATGCGGAAGCCGCGCGTCGAGGTCGCCGGATCGAAGCGCGCGGCGGCAACCAGCGCCTGTTCCACTCCCTGCAGTGCCTCACGCACCGGATCGATGATCGATCGGGCCAGCGCCGTGGGCACGACCGCATTGCCAACCCGGACGAACAGTTCGTCGTCGAACGTAACGCGCAGCCGCGCCAGCGCGTGGCTGATCGCCGATTGCGACAAATGCAGATGCCGCGCCGCCGCCGTCACCCCGCCGTGCGTATAGATCGCCGCAAAGGTGCCCAGCAGGTTCAGGTCGATGCGGTGGAGCGGCCTTATTGCGGTTCTCCGCTCGTTCGTGCCGGGTCGAAGGTTGGCCGCGCCATGGTGAAGGTGTCGGTGTTGCGCAGGTAGGTGCCCGCCCCGTGCATCCGCCCGATCAGCCGCATCGCCGCAGTGTCGATGTGGAGCTTGTCGGGATCGGCGATGAACGCGTCGCGGATGTGCGTCACCAGGATTTCGCCCACCGCGATCACCTGGCGCGGCCCGATCTCCAGCAGTTCGCGCCGGACGCATTCGAAGCTGACCGGCGCTGTCGCGATCAGCGGCGGTGCGACTCGCTCGGCGGGCGCGGTCGCGATCCCGGCGTAATCGATCTCGCTCACGTCGCGGGGCGCTTCGACGCACGATTGGTTCATCGTCTCGGCATCATCCTCGGAAACGAGATTCACGACGAACTCGCCCGTCTCGATGATGTTGCTCGCGGTATCTTTATCCGCGCCATTGCCATCCTTGAGCAGCCCGAGCACCAGCAGCGGCGGATCGTCACCCATCGCGTTGAAGAAGCTGTACGGCGCGGCATTGACCACGCCATTGCGTCCACGCGTCGTCACCCAGGCGATCGGCCGCGGCGTGACGGTGGAGACGAGCAGCTTGTAGCGCTGCCGCGGCGGCAAATCAGCCATCAGGAACTTCATGACGCCTGCCTTCCACCAAATGTGCCCGGAGCGAAAGTCGTCAGGAACGGCACGCCACCGCACATTCAGCTGAACCGGCACCGCCTCAACTGACCAGGCCGGCATTCATCTCGTCAACGAAGACCGTGCCAGTCGGGTGCATCCCGGCGCCTACGCCTGAGCCTGATTGCTGAGCGTGCGCCGCACGGCATCGCGCCAACCGGCTACCAGCGGCGTGCGTGCCTCCGCTGCCATCGTCGGCTCGAAACAATGTTCACGCGACCAGAGCGCCGACAAGGCATCGAGGCCGGACCATAGCCCCACCGCGAGCCCCGCATGGAACGCCGCACCCCGCGCCGTGGTCTCCAGATCGGCCGGTCGCTCAACGGCCATGCCGGTAAGATCGGCGAGGAACCCGCACAGCCAGTCATTCGCGGCCATGCCCCCGTCGACGCGCAGGACCTGTGGCCGATGGCCGCCATCCGCCACCATCGCCTCCGCCAGATCGAGCGTCTGGTAGGCGACCGCCTCGAGCGCCGCCCGGGCGAGATGCGCCGCGGTCGTATCCAGCGTCAGGCCGTGGATCGCGCCGCGCGCGTCGGGATCCCAATAGGGGGCGCCCAGACCGACGAATGCTGGTACCATGTACACGCCGTGGCTGTTTTCGACCTTGGTCGCCATGTCATTGGTCTGGCTTGCGTGCGTGATGATGCCGAGCCCGTCACGAAGCCATTTCACCGCCGCGCCGGCGACGAAGATCGAGCCTTCCAGCGCATAGGTCGTCCCGCCGTTCAGCCGGTAAGCGGGCGTGGTGAGCAGGCGATGCTTGGACCCGACGGCCTGATCGCCGGTGTTGAGCAGCATGAAACAACCCGTGCCATAGGTCGACTTCGCCGCACCGCGCTCGAAACAGGCCTGCCCGAACAAAGCGGCCTGCTGATCGCCCGCCATGCCCGCGATCGGGATCGCGGCGCCGAACAGGCTCGCGTCCGTCGTGCCGTAAACATATGCATTGTCATGAACCTCGGGCAACATGGCCGTCGGGACGCCGATCAAACGGCAGAGCTCCTCGTCCCACGCGCTGCGGTGGATGTCGAACAACATCGTCCGGCTGGCATTGGTTACGTCGGTGGCGTGGACCTTCCCGCCGGTCAGCCGCCACAGCAGGAAGCTGTCGATCGTCCCGAACGCGAGGTCGCCGCGCTCGGCGCGGGCGCGCGCACCGGCAACATTGTCGAGCATCCAGGCGATCTTGGTCGCGGAGAAGTAGGGATCGATCAGGAGCCCGGTCCGTGAACGGATAAGTTCCTCCGCTCCTGCCGCGCGGAGCCCCGAACATTGCCCGGCACCACGCCGATCCTGCCACACAATCGCCGGGTGAATCGGCTCTCCTGTCGCCCTATCCCACACCACCGCCGTCTCGCGCTGGTTGGTGATGCCGATCGCCGCAATGTCGTAGGCGGCGACCCCGCTCTTCGCGATGGCATCTCGCGCGGTGGCCACCGTATCACGCCAGATATCCTCGGGATCATGCTCCACCCAGCCATGGGCCGGATAATGCTGCGCAAACTCCACCTGCGCGATCGCCACCCGCCGCGCCTGATCGTCGAAGAGCACGCTGCGCGTCGACGTCGTCCCTTGATCGATCACCAGGATATACGCCGCCACCACCCTCTCCAATCGGACTTTCGGGTGAAACCTCCACGCCTTTCGGATGAACGTCAACACTTTCGGTTGGAAAATTTCTTGGGTATTGTGGGGTGATGGATGGGGTGAGTGGCGTGGTGGTGGATCGGGTGGACCTGTTGGTCGTCGGAGGCGGGATCAACGGGGCGGGGATCGCGCGGGACGCGGCGGGGCGGGGACTCAGCGTGCTGCTGGTGGAGCAGGACGATCTCGCCAGCCATACCTCTTCGGCGTCGACCAAGCTGATCCACGGCGGCTTGCGCTACCTGGAATATGGCGAGTTCCGGCTGGTACGCGAGGCGCTGATCGAGCGCGAGCGGCTGCTCAATATGGCCCCGCACATCATCTGGCCGCTCGAATTCGTCCTGCCGCAGACCCAGTCGCCGCGGCCGGCGTGGATGGTCCGGCTCGGCCTGTTCCTCTACGACCACCTGGGCGGGCGCGAGAAATTGCCCGGCACGCGCACCGTCAGCCTGAAAAAGTCGCCCGTCGGCAAAGGTTTGCGCGACCAGAAGGGCAAGGCTTTCATCTATTCGGACTGCTGGGTGGAGGACAGCCGGCTGGTCGTCCTCAACGCCATGGACGCCGCCGCCCGGGGCGCCACGATCGAGACGCGCACGCGGCTGGTGGAAGCACGGCGCGCCGGCGACGGCTGGGTGGCGACGCTGGACGACGGCCGCACAATCAACGCCAGGGCGCTGGTCAACGCCGCGGGGCCGTGGGTGGCCGACGTGCTGGGCCGGGTGCCCGATGCACGTACCGACCGCGGGGTGAAGCTGGTCAAGGGCAGCCATATCGTGGTGCCCAAGCTCTACGAAGGCGATCACGCCTTCATGCTGCAGAACCCGGACCGGCGGATCGTTTTCGCGATTCCCTACGAGCGCGACTTTACATTGGTCGGTACGACAGACGAGGTTTGGACGGCAAAACCCGGCAGAGCCGGGATCAGCGCCGGCGAAATCGGGTACCTATTGGACACGATCGGGCGCTATTTCGAAACTTTCGTGAGCGAAAACGAAATTCGCTGGACCTATTCGGGCATTCGGCCGCTGTACGACGACAAATCGTCGAACGCATCGGCGGTGACGCGCGACTATGTGCTCGATCTCGACACCGGCCCGGATCGTTCAGGGCGGGGCCGTGCGCCGATGCTGAGCATCTTCGGCGGCAAGATCACCACCTATCGCAAGCTGGCCGAGCACGCGATGAAGGAACTGGCGCCGTTCTTCCCCGAAGCGAGCGGCGCCTGGACCGCCGGCGCGGTGCTGCCCGGCGGCGACATGCCCGATGCCGATTTCGCGCGCTTCCTGAGCGGCCTCGTCGCGGCCTACCCGGACCTGCCGCGGACGCTGATGCGCCGGCTGGCGCGCGCCTATGGCACACGCACCGATCGCCTGCTCGGTGCGGCGCGGACGGTGGCGGATCTCGGGCGCTGCTTCGGCGGCGATCTGTACCAGGCCGAGGTCGACTATCTCGTCGCGCACGAATGGGCACGGACGAGCGAGGATATCCTCTACCGGCGCAGCAAGCTGGGGCTGCACACGCCCGCCGATACCGCCGCCGCGCTCGACGATTATCTTGCCGCGCCCCGGACCGCGGCTGAGGTCGCGCGTTGATGCAGCCGACAGGCGACGTGGTGGCGGAACGCCACCGGCAGATCCTGGAAGCGGCGCGGCATACCGGCAGCGTCTCGGTGGAGGCGCTGGCCGAGACTCTGGGGGTGACGCCGCAGACGATCCGCAAGGATCTGAACCTGCTGGCGCAGAAATCGATGCTGTCGCGCGTCCACGGCGGCGCGGTGGTGACGTCGGGCGTCGACAATCTGCACTATGACAAGCGCCGGCTGGTTGCGGCGGACACCAAGGACGCGATCGGCGCCGCCGCCGCCGCGCTGGTCCCCGACGGATCGAGCCTGTTCCTCAACATCGGATCGACCACCGAGGCGATCGCGCGCCACCTGACCGGTCATCGCGAGCTGATGGTGATCACCAACAATCTGAACGTGGTCGACATCCTCGCCGATTGCGCCGGCATCGAGGTGTTCGCCGCGGGCGGGCGCGTGCGGCCGGGCGACCGCGCGGTGATCGGCGCGCTGGCGATGGACTTCATCCGCAGCTTCCGCGTCGATTACGCGCTGATCGGCGCCTCGGCGATCGAGAGCGACGGCACGTTCCTGGATTTCGACATCGACGAGGTGCGCGTGTCGCAGACGATCATCGCGCAGGCGCGGCAGGTGATCCTGACGCTCGATTCGTCCAAGCTCGGGCGGCCCGCGCCGGTGCGGATCGGGGGGCTTGGCGATATCGACTATCTGGTCACCGACGGGGTGGACGACGCGCTG
Organism: Sphingomonas sp.; assembly: GCA_042096015.1. Taxonomy (GTDB): domain Bacteria; phylum Pseudomonadota; class Alphaproteobacteria; order Sphingomonadales; family Sphingomonadaceae; genus Sphingomonas. The sequence goes on along the minus strand of JBELMF010000013.1, from coordinate 4,106 downwards.
GAGGCCGCGTGCGACGCGGCGAAGGTGACGATCGTGAGGGTAACATAGCGCTGGAGCGTCGTGTACAAATCGGGGCTGATTGGCAAGCGACGTGCCGCAGTGCCTGTCGCCACGCCGAGTTGGTCCCGGCACCCACGCCGCCGCGAAGTTCGCCTCATCGAGTTCGCGGTGCGATAGCACCCGGCACAAGGCAGGACCTTGGCACGTGTTGATCGACGCTTCAGACCACCGTCACCCCGGCCATGCTCCGGAGTCCCGCTGCCTTCGCCACGCCGCGAAAAGAAGCGGGAGTCAAAGCGATAGTCGGGCGCGACGTGCCCCGCGCGACCGTCGAGGAGGGCGACCGCGAACACGACCCTTGGGTCGTCACGGCCTAGATAGCTGCTCCCCGGCGGATGATCGACAAACGTTCCATTCTGCTCGACGTGCTGATGACAGATGCCGATTGTTCCCATAGACGCGCGGCGAAAATCTGAACGCGCGCCAAGCGCCCGTCCTAAGGCCTGACGCCCCATCGCTGGTAATCCTGATCGATCAGCGGTGCCATGGTACGGGCCAGCGCCAAGTCGCTGCGGCTCTCGGCGATCTGCCCCTGCTTGGCGCGGATGACCCCGCGCAGGTACAGGCTGGCGGGAAGATCGGGCGCGCTTTCGAGCGCCGCGGCAAGATCCGTCATCGCATCATCGAGCCTATTTAGCCGGAAATACACCATCGCCCGACTGTCAAGAACGGCGACCCGCTCACTGCTGAGCTCCAGCGCGCGGGTGCAATCCTTCAGCGCACCATCGATCTGGACGTTCAGGGTGGCCTTGATCCAGCATCGCGAGTTCAGCAGGCTCGCGCTATCGGGTTGGGCAAGCAGCGCCTCGTCGACCGCTGCGATCGCGGCGGCGGCGTCACCGCTGCGCGCCAGCAGGTCCGCCTTCACCGACAGATAGTCTGCCGTGTCGCGGCCGCCGGCCTCGATGCGCTCCGTCACCAACGCCAGCGCTGCGTCCTTGTCGCCATGATCGAGCTTGTACCTCGCGATCTGGGCGAGCGCACTGGCGGAGGACGGATCAAGCTGCAGCGCTTCTTCCAGATCAGCGAGTTGACGCTTTTGATCGCCGGCGAGCTCGTGCAGGCCGGCCCTCCAGATAAGATTATCCGCCGTCGGCTCCAGCTCGATCGCCTTTGTCACGTCAGGGATCGCTGCCGCATAGTCGTAGATCCCGGCAAGAAAGCGGGCCCGGTTGAGATAGGGTTCCTGTTCCTCCGGATCATTGGCGATCGCCTCGCCATAGGCGGCGAGCAGCGGCTTGAGCGACCCGTTGCGCCTCGCCTCCGCCACTTCCGCGGCATGAGACGTTATCGTGGCGGGCGCCACAACCTCCAGCTTGCGCCCCTGCGCCAGCGCCACGCGCGCGCGCATGGCCGGGATCGCGTCAGCGGGGAGCTCCGGTTCAACAACGGCGATTTCATCGTCAAGAACGATCAGGCCGTCCGTCATCGACACACGGCGCTGCAGCGCCCGACCGGCGATCGTCTCGGCCAATGCCTGATCGCCAGCGAACTCGAAGCCTTTTTCGCCTTGCGGCAGATGGACCCGCACATGATAGGCGACGCGATCCGGCGCGCCGAACGACACGGGCAATGTACGCCAGGCAGCCCGTGCGCGGTCGGGTTCGAACGCGATGTCGCTGACCGCTTTATCGAGGACCATGCGCTGTCGGCCGCGTTCCCGCTTCCACGTCGTGGTCATCAGGCCGTTGGCGGTCAACGTGCCGATACCCGTCTCCGGATCGAACGCGAGCGTCTGACCGGTGATTTGCATTTCGCCGACCAGCTGCTTGACCATCTCCCGAGCCATTTCGAGCTTCTGCTCGGGCGCTGCCTGCGTCGCCGCCATTCCGATCATGGCCCCGGCCTGGCCGCGCATTGCCATGGTGACGGTCGCGAGCGTCGGCATGGTGATGCCGGCGCGCTGGTCCAGGTTGATCGTGACGTCACCGGTCACACGGGCCGGCGCGCGGAACGGCACCGCGAGCAGTTGCGCGCCAGCCGCACGAAGCGGCAGCGTGGTGCGGAACGCCGGAACATCCCGGATGTCCGCCGGCTTGGTGCCGTTCATCGTGCCGTCGAGCCACAGCGTCTCGCCGCCAACCGTCGCCCGAACGATCACATGATCGAATGCACCGGGGGACGGCAGGCGATCGATGAGCAGGTCGCCGGCTTGCGCCGGGGCCAGCGCAGCTTCGGCCTGAATGTCGAGCGCGTGAAGCAGCGCAAGCAAGAGCAGCGTCTTCGCCTTGCAGTCGCCATAGCGTAGCGACCATGTCTGCGCGGGCGTCTGCGGCGTATAGTTGCCGCCGTCCATGCCGCTGTAGAGGTAGCGTACCTGCTCCTGCACCAGCGTCAGCGCCGCCCAGGTGCGCCGAACGGGATCGGTCTCTGACGCCTTGATGCGCGCAACTTCCGCGGCAAGTGGACTATCCGCGGCGATCAGGCCCTCGGTTGCGAATAGCGGTGCCATCGTCGCCGACACGCTCGCCCAGTCGCCGAAGCTGGACACCTCGAGGAACGGCGGCCGCTGAAAGCGCGGCGGCATGTCCGACGGCAGTTCAGGCTGCTTCGGCAAGGTGCTCTCAAACAGCAATTCACGCTCTGCGCCATTCTCGATGAGCACAGGCTTGAAGCCCTCGGCGTAGCCCTTCCACCGGACCTTCTCGCTCGCTGGCCAGACGAAGCGCGTGCGGGCATATCCGATGCGAAACGGTGCAGCCGGCAAGCCGGCGGATGCCTGAACATGCCCGTTCAGCGCCTTGTCACGGCTGGTCACCGACATGGTTGTGTGCAGCACATCACCGACCCGAAGACCCTCCACCGCGAGGGCCGCGGTCAAACGCCCGGTGATCTCCCGCTCTTCCAACTTCTCCTCGCGGCGCAGCACGGTGAACCGTTTGCCGGTTGCGAGCAGGTCGATGCGCTCACCTCCGCGGATGATCTCGATGCGATGAATGATGAGATCGCCGTTGTCAGGCTGCCACGGCACGCTGATCATGCCGGCCTGCGCCAATACCTCCGCCGACGCGACGCGCGTGGCTGCATCGACGTAGCGCCAGACCTGGCCATCGTTCAGACGATGTTGCGTATCGAGCAAGACGATGATCGGTGCAGAGGAGGATGGCGCGGCCAAGGCGCTCGTCGGCGCAGGCTTAACCCAGCTTGGCACCGGCTGATAAAGCGGGATCTCGCCCGCCTTTGCCGTCCCGGCAGCCAGTGTACATACCGCGAGCGTCGTCAACCAGCGCATCATCTGTTCCCCCCAATGCGGCTAGTAACAAGCGGGCGGCGGTAAACAAGATCAACCCTGAGCGCCGAGCGTGGTTGCGGCGAGATGTCCTTGCGAAAGGGGCGCTATTCGGTCGCCGGCAGCGATGACGTGCAACCCGTTGCGACCGCAGAAGAGCGGAGCAATTTCTGCAGCAAGCGCCGCCCTTGTCCTGCCCCGGGGAGCTGTGGAAGCATAAGGTTCTGGACGGGATGTGGGACGTAGCCCATCGCTGGCGGAGACGGAGGGATTCGAACCCTCGGTACGGTTTCCCGTACGACGCTTTAGCAAAGCGTTGGTTTCAGCCACTCACCCACGTCTCCGGGCCTGGCGGAAGCGCGGCTATAGCGATGCGCGCGGGGCTGATCAACCACCGCTTGCGCTGCGCCCGGCTTCGCTCTGACGCTGCACAGACTCGCCTCGCCGCACCGTTCATTGCCGCGAAAGCAGGCACTTGGTTAAAGTGCCGGATCGGGGTCTGCCCGGGGGAAGGGTTTTGATGCGCACGTTCATGATGGCCATGGGGCTGATCGCCACGATGCTGGCCGGGCCAGCCGCCGCCCAGGTGCGCACGATCGATCCAAACCAGGCGATCGACGGCGATCTGGAGCGCCCGCGGGTTCCGCCGCCGCCAGCCACGTCAAACCGCAGCCAACCGTATCGCGAGCCGACCTACACCGAGGAGGTGCCGGCCGAGCAGGACGTTCCCCCGCCGCTCGAGGCACCGGCACCTGCGCCGCCTCCCCCGCCGCCGGCACGCGGAACGCCGGGCGCACAGGAACGGGCGGAAGCGACC
>JBELMF010000012.1:0-36977 GCA_042096015.1 Sphingomonas sp. | reverse complement strand
CCTGACGCGCTGATGGCACGCTGGAACGGCGATCCTGTCCTCATCGCCGCGTTGATCCTCGCTGCCGGCTGTTACCGCTTTCTGCCAAGTGACGCCGTGCAGAGACGTTGCTTCATCGGCGTCCTCGCGCTCGCCGCGTTGCTGTTCCTGTCGCCGCTCTGCGCGCTGACAAGCGCGCTGTTCTCCGCCCGCACCGTTCACCATACGCTGCTCACCGCGGGTCTCGCGCCCCTGCTCGCCGTGGCGCTCGCGCCCATCGCCCGCCCGCCGCGCGGCGGCATCGCCCTCTGGACAGTGGCGCACACCGTTGCCTTCTGGATCTGGCACGCGCCCCCCGCTTATGCCGCCGCGCTCTCCAGCGACGCCGTCTATTGGGCCATGCAGGCGAGCCTCGTCGTCACCGCCTGGGGCATGTGGGCCCATGTCCGCACGGCGTCCCTGCCGCTGGGCATCGCCGCGCTGCTCGCCATGATGGTGCAGATGGGGTTGCTGGGCGCATTGCTCGTCTTCAACGCCGACGCGCTCTACGCACCCCATTATCTCACCACCCAAGCCTGGGGCCTGTCCCCGCTTGAGGATCAACAACTCGCCGGCCTCATCATGTGGGCGCCCGCTGCGGGCTTCTATCTCGGCGGCGCATTATGGCTGCTCGCCCGCTGGTTCGCTGCCGAGGAACGCGGCACAGTCGCGGTGGCGCGATGATCGAGGCGCTTCGCGAATGGGCGCGCGGCCACACCGAGCGAGGAAGGTACTCGCCGGTCGGCATTGCCTTTCACTGGATCATGGCGTTCCTGATCCTCTTCCAGCTCGGCCTCGGCTGGTACATGAGCCGCGCGCCGGTCGGCGCCGACAAGCTCTATGCGTATCAGATTCACAGCGCCGCGGGGCTGGCCGTGATCCTGTTGGCGCTTGGCCGCTTCGCCTGGCGACTGGCGATCCCGGGCCCGGTAAACGACGCCGACAAGCAGGGCTGGCAGACCACTGTATCCTACGCCATCCATTACGTCTTCTACGCCACCTTCTTCGCGCTGCCGCTCAGCGGCTGGGTGATGTGGTCGGCGATCGCGGAGCCGGGGCCGCTTTATCTCGCCGGCGTCATTCCCTGGCCGCAGTTTCCGCTGGGCGATCTCCCACTCACGCTGCGTTGGCGGATCATGGATGTGGCAGAGGACGTCCATGTCGCGGTTGTGTACGCGCTGTTCCTCGTCATTCCGCTCCACGTGGGCGCAGCGCTGAAACATCACTTCTGGGATCGCCACGATGTACTGCGCGGGATGTTGCCGGAAATTCCTGACGAGGAAGACCCCCAGGGAGACCGGACGCATAAGCACCGAGAGCCGCGACCTCAGCTGGGGTGAGCTTGCGGCTGATTTCCAGCATCACATTACCCGGATCGTTGCGCCGATCGCTCCGCCGCCAGGCCGCCAGCTGTTCCGATAGGTAACCCGCGGGCTGCCCGCCTAGCGCCGGATTGGCAGCGCCGGTCCCCTCGCCCGCCGTGCCGTGGCAAACGGCACAGGCCTGCAAACCCCGCGACGGATCGCCGCGGTGATAAAGCGCAGCGCCCGGAAGGTGAGCCGATACCGTCCCGCTCGGTTCGTAGGGCATGGCGGCATAATAGGCCGAGACGGTCTGGCGATCGGCCGGGGTCAGTCGCTTGGCGATCCAGTGCATCTCGGGATGTTTGCGCCGCCCGCTGGCATAGGCTTCAAGCTGCGCGGTCAGATAGCCCCGGTCCAGCCCGGCCAGCCGCGGCGCGCCCGCGCCATTTCCGCCCCCGTCCACGCCGTGACAGCTGAAGCAGGCGCTCCCCGCCCCCGCATCGCCGCCGCTTAGCGCCACCAACTCGCCCGTCGCGACGAACCGGTCCGCCGCGGTCCGGTCAGCGACGCCGCAGGCCGATAGCATCAGCGGGACACACGCGAGCGCCCCCCGCCGGAAAGTTTCAGCCGTCGTCATCGCGCTTCTCGGAACCTACGCCCGTCCCGATCGGTTCCGAAACGAATCGCGCGCGCATCCACGCAACGAACGATCGCGCTGCGGGCCAAGGGGGATGATTGCAGACGATGCGCGCCTTGCCGCTGCTGATGATGTTGGTGGCGGGATGCAAGCCCGCTCCCGACACGCGTCAGCACGTGCCGAGCGCTGACCCCGCCAGGGGCCTCGCGGCGATCGAGCGGGTCGGCTGCGCGGCCTGCCACCGCATTCCCGGCGTCACCTGGCCGAAAGGAGAGCTGGGGCCCTCGCTGGAACAGTTCGGCGATCAGGGGATGATCACCGGCCGCCTGCCCAATCGTCCCGACGTCCTCGCGCACTTCGTCCGGGCCGCGCCCGATCTGATCCCGGGAACCACCATGCCGGCCATGCCGCTCAACGAGAAGGAAGCGCGCGATGTCGCCGCCTACCTCTACACCCTCCGCGCCGAATAACGCCGGCATCGCAGAGGGCCTGTCCGGCTGGCCGCCGCCGGTGCTCGATCCCGCAGGCCCGTTCGCGGGATCGGTCTCCACCCTCTCCTGGGTGCTGTTCGCGATGGGCGTAGGGGTGCTCACGATCGTGCTGGCCGCACTCTGGGTTGCCCTGTTCGGAAAGGAACAACTGCGCATACGGCTGGGCGGCAGCAAGGTGATCTGGATCGGCGGCATCGCCTTTCCCGTGGTCGTGCTGACCGCGCTGCTGGTGTACGGCCTCACCCTGACGCGAAATCTCACCGCGCCACCCGGGCCGGTCGCGATGACGGTGCGCGTGACGGGCGAGATGTGGTGGTGGCGCGTTGCCTATCTCGACAGTGCCGGACGGCCAGCCATGCTCGACGCCAACGAACTGCACATTCCCACCGGCCGCCAGGTGATCGTCGAGCTCGAATCTAACGACGTCATCCACAGCTTCTGGGTGCCCCGCCTGTCCGGCAAGCTCGACATGATCCCTGGCCGCCGTAACGTCATGAAGATCCAGGCCGACAAACCCGGCGTGTTCGGGGGCCAGTGCGCTGAATATTGCGGCGGTCCGCACGCGCTGATGGGCTTCGTCGTCGTTGCGCACGAACCCGCCGCCTTCCAGCGCTGGATGGCGTCGCGCCGGGCGCGGATGACGCAGCCCGCGGCCACGAACAGCCGCGGCGCGCAACTCTTCCAATCCACCGGCTGCGCGGCCTGCCATCGTGTCGCGGGCACGCGCGCGAACGGCCTCGCCGGCCCCGATCTCACCCATGTGGGGGCGCGCCAGTCGATCGGCGCAGGCATCCTGCCCAATAATCGGGGTACGCTGATCGGCTGGATCGGCAACAGCCAGGCGATCAAGCCCGGCAATCGCATGCCGCCCTACACGATGCTGCCCGGTGAGGATCTCCAGGCACTGGCTGATTACATGCAGGCGCAGAAGTGACATCCGAAACCGGCTTTGACCCCGCGCTCTACGAGCGCTTTCCCACCGAGGGGGAGCGGCCCGCCGGTGAGCTCGCCCAGCTGGAGCGCATCTGGTGCGCGCCCAAGGGGTGGGAATTGCTGACGGCGGTCAACAACAACTACATCGGCTTCTTCTACGTCGCGACCGCCTTCGGCTTCTTCCTGCTCGCGGGCGTGCTCGCGCTTGTAATGCGCGTGCAGCTCGCGCTGCCGCTGATGGGCGTGCTGCCGCAGGAAACCTACAACCAGTTCTTCACCATGCACGGCACGGTGATGATGTTCCTCTTCGCGGTGCCCGCGATGGAGGCGCTGGGAGTCATGCTGCTCCCGCAGATGCTCGCCGCGCGTGATCTGCCCTTCCCGCGCCTCTCCGCTTATGCCTTCTGGGCCTATGCGGTGGGCGGACTGTGCTTCTTCGCCTCGCTGTTCGTCGGCCTGGCGCCCGACGGCGGCTGGTTCATGTACCCGCCGTACACGAGCACCACCTATTCCCCCGGCATCAACGCCGATTTCTGGCTGCTCGGCATCGGCTTCATCGAGATCTCGGCGATCGCCGGCGCGATCGAGATCATCGTTGGCGTGTTGCGCACCCGCGCGCCTGGCATGACGCTGGCGAAAATGCCGATCTACGCCTGGGCGATGCTGGTGTTCGGCGTGATGATCGTCGTCGGCTTTCCCTCCGTGATCCTTTGCACGCTGCTGCTGGAGCTGGAGCGCGCGTTCGACTGGCCGTTCTTCGATGCCACCCGCGGCGGCGATCCGCTGCTGTGGCAGCATCTGTTCTGGTTCTTCGGCCATCCGGAGGTGTACATCATCTTCCTGCCCGCCTCGGGGCTCGTCTCGATGATGGTCGCCACGATGGCGCGCACGCCGCTGGTCGGCCATACGCTGATCGTCCTCGCCTTTCTCGCCACCGGCTTCATCAGCTTCGGCGTCTGGGCGCACCATATGTTCGCCACTGGCATGCCGACCTTGTCGGTCAGCTTCTTTTCGGCGGCCAGCATGGCGGTGAGCGTGCCTGCGGGAATCCAGGTCTTCTCATGGATCGCGACCTTTGCCACCGGGCGGGCCCGATACAATACGCCCACGCTGTTCGTGCTCGGCGGGCTCATCACCTTTGTCATCGGCGGGCTGACCGGGGTAATGGTCGCGCTGGTGCCGTTCGACTGGCAGGCGCACGACAGCCACTTCATCGTCGCTCACCTGCACTACGTGCTGATCGGCGGTATGGTCTTTCCGCTGTTCGCCGCCTTTTATTACTGGACGCCGATGACCAGCAGCCGCGCCTTGTCGGAGCGGCTGGGAAAATGGGTATTCTGGCTGATGTTCATCGGCATGCAGGTGACGTTCCTGCCGATGCATCTCACCGGCTTCATGGGCATGCCGCGCCGTGTCTATACCTATCTGCCGGGGCGTGACTGGGAGGTGACGAACATGATCTCCTCGGTCGGCGCCTTTCTCTTCGGCGCCGGTGTGGTGATGTTCCTGGTCGATTGTGCGCGCAACATGCGCTTCACCACCGATAACGATGCCGGCAACGTTTATAAGGGCGGCACGCTCGAATGGCTGCCGACCGGGCTCTACTCCACCCGTAGCATCCCGGTGGTGAAGAGCCGCTATCCGCTGTGGGACGATCCGCACATCTGCAAGGATGTGGAGGAGGGGCGCTACTTCCTGCCCAATTCCGCGACCGGCCTGCGCGAGACGATCATCACCAGCCCGCTACGGGCCGAGCCGCAGTATCTCCAGATCATGCCCGGCCCCTCGGTCTGGCCATTCCTGGCTGCGATCTTCACCGCCGGCTTCTTCATCATCCTGACGATCCAGGCCTATGCGATCTCTTTCGTCAGCGGCGTGCTTGCAATCGCATGCGTGCTGCGCTGGCTGTGGGATACCGATCGGCTAGTCCCGGAGGAGGACGTGGACGTCGGCGCCGGTATCCGCCTGCCCACCTACGCCACCGGACCCAGCACCCATGGCTGGTGGGCGATGATCATCCTGCTGATCGTGGTCGGCATGATCTTCGTCATGGCGGCGTTCGGCTATCTCTACCTCTACGGCATCCACCCGCAATTCTGGACGTCGGCGCCCGACCCCTGGTGGCTGGTGCCCATTCTCGTCGGGCACGGGAGCGGCGCGGGGCTGGCACTCCTTGCACGCTTCATGCTGGCACGCGAAGCGACGCAATTGTGGACACCGGGGGTGCTGATCTGCTGCGCCGCCGCGTCCTTACTGTTCGGCTTCGCGGTGGATTGCGTCACCTGGTACGGCCACGGCCTCTCGCCGACCGCCAGCGGGCAGGGCGCGATCGTCTATGCCTTCCAATCGCTGCAGGGCATCCTGGTCTTCATCTGCCTGCTCATGGCGGGCTACATGTCGGCACGGAACAGCCGTGCGCTGATCGTGCGTCCGCGCAACAACTCGATGGACCTCACCGTGATGTTCATGTGCTACACGGCCGCGCAAGGCATAATTGCCGCCCTGCTGGCCCGCCTGTTTCCGGGGCCGTTCTAGGCCATGCGCGCCTGGGCCTGGCTACTGGGCGGCCTGATCGTCTGGACGGTGCACTTCTTCGCCATCTACATCGTGGCGAGCGTGTTCCTGACCACCACGACCGCGCGTGTGCTCACGCTGCTGGTGACACTGGCATGCCTGGTGGCGGACGGCTGGTTGGTCGCGCAGCTGCGTCGGCCGGCTGGTGGTGACGATTTCAACGATTGGCTGCGCACCCTTGCGCTGATCGGTGCCGGAATCAGCGCGGTGGCGGTACTTTGGCAGGGCCTGCCGGCACTGATCGTCTGACGAACGCCCGGTTTCGTGACCGGAGCGGAAAAACACCTACCCACGCGACGCCCACAGGCCGGCCGCCGCGGCGAGCGCACCGGCGGCGGCGACGAAGGCTACGATCATCAGCAGCCCGTCGCGCACCAGCAGCGCCATGCCGAACGCAGCGGTCGCCGCCATCGGCGCGGTTGTCGCCAGCGGCAACAGTTCCAGTGGGGGCACCGCCAGCGTCAGCACGATGATCGCCGCCGCCGCGACGCGGATCATCGGCCCCTGCGTCAGCGCGGGAAGCCGACCATGGAACCACTTATCCATCCACTTGCCGACGGGCCGCACCTTTTCGACTGCCTTCTTCACCTTGCCGGAAGACAGCGAACGATTGCCCAGAAACCCGGGCAGCCACATATGCGTACGACCGAACAGCAGCTGCACGGCCGTCAGCACGATTATCAACGCCAGCAAGGTCGGAAGCCCAGGGATCGATCCGACCGGCGAAATGTCGATGAGGGGCAGGACGATCAGAAACGGCGCATAGCTGCGGTTGCCGAACGCCTCGATCGTTTGGCCCAGCGATACCGCGTCCTTCTCTTCGGCGAGTTCGTTCAGCCGGTCGAGAATATCGCCGACGCTCTTCGGATCATCTGCCATGCGGCGGTGAACGGGAGCGCGACGGCGCGGTTCCAGGATCCCGCTGTTCCCCTCCCCGGCGCAACCCCGGGGAGGGGGCACCAGCGTCAGGCGTAGGTCAGGTCGAACCGGTCGGCATTCATCACCTTGGTCCAGGCCGCGACGAAGTCTTTGACGAACTTCTCCTTGGCATCGGCCGCGGCATAGACCTCCGACAGGGCACGAAGCTGCGAATTGGATCCGAACACCAGGTCGGTGCGCGTCGCCTTCCAGCGCGGTTCGTCGCTGGCCCGATCGGTACCGATGTACAGTTCGTCGCCGGTCTCATCCACTTCCTTCCACGCCGTCCCCATGTCGAGAATGTTGACGAAGAAGTCGTTGGTCAGCTGACCCGGACGATCGGTCAGCACGCCATGGTCGTTGTCGCCGTGATTGGCGCCGAGCACGCGCAGGCCACCGACCAGCACCGTCATCTCCGGCGAGCTCAGCCCCAGCAGCTGCGCGCGATCGACCAGCAGCTCCTCGGTCGGCACGTTGTAGCGCACCTGGAGGTAGTTGCGGAAACCGTCCGCCTTGGGCTCCAGCACGGCGAAGCCTTCGGCATCGGTCTGCTCCGCGCTGGCGTCCGTACGGCCCGGCGTGAACGGCACGGCGATGTCATGGCCGGCCGCCTTGGCCGCCTGCTCGACACCCACCGTGCCGCCGAGCACGATCAGGTCGGCGATCGACACCTTCTTGCCCCCGCTGGCGCTACCGTCGAAGTCGGCCTTGATGCCTTCATAGACGTCCAGCACCTTGGCGAGCTTTTCCGGCTCGTTGACGTCCCAGCTGCGCTGCGGCTCCAGCCGGATACGTGCGCCGTTGGCGCCGCCGCGCTTGTCCGATCCGCGGAAGGTTGCGGCGGAGGCCCAGGCGGTCTTCACCAGCTGGGTCACGGTCAGCGCGGAATCGGCGATCTTCTGCTTCAGCATCGCTACATCAGCATCGTCGATCGGCGCGTAATCGGCCTTGGGGATCGGATCCTGCCAGATCAGATCCTCCGCCGGCACGTCCGAGCCCAGGTAACGGGCCTTCGGCCCCATGTCGCGATGCGTCAGCTTGAACCAGGCACGCGCGAACTGGTCGGCGAAATAGTCCGGGTCGGCCCGGAACTTCTGCATGATCTCCAGATACTTGGGATCGACCTTCATCGCCATGTCGGCGGTGGTCATCATGGTCGGCACCTTGACGCCCGGCGTGTGCGCCTTGGGGGCCAACGTCTCTTCCGGATTGCCGACCGGCTGCCACTGCTTCGCGCCTGCCGGGCTCTTCACCAGTTCGTACTCGTGGTCGAGCAGCATGTCGAAATAGGTCATGTCCCATTTCGTCGGTGTCGGCGTCCAGGCGCCTTCGATGCCGCTGGTGATCGTGTGATCGCCCATGCCGGTCTCGTGGGTGGAGGCCCAACCAAGGCCCATCTGCGCGATATCGGCGCCCTCCGGCTCCGCGCCCACCAGTTTCGCATCACCCGCACCATGCGCCTTGCCGAAGGTGTGTCCGCCGGCGGTCAGCGCCACGGTCTCCTCGTCGTTCATCCCCATGCGCGCGAAAGTCTCGCGGATGTCGCGGGCGGACTGCGCCGCATCGGGCACGCCGCCGGGCCCTTCCGGATTGACGTAGATGAGGCCCATCTGGATCGCGGCGAGCGGGCTTTCGAGCACCATCTCGCGGTCTGGCTGAATGCGGGTCTGGCTGTTCTCATGCCCGACCCATTCTTCCTCGGTGCCCCAATAGATGTCCTTCTCGGGCTCGAACACATCGGCGCGGCCGCCGCCGAAGCCGAAGATCGGCCCCCCCATCGACTCGATCGCGACATTGCCGGTCAGAATGAACAGGTCCGCCCAGGAAAGCTTGCGGCCATACTTCTGCTTGATCGGCCACAGGAGCCGGCGTGCCTTGTCGAGATTGCCGTTGTCCGGCCAGCTGTTGAGGGGCGCAAATCGCTGCGATCCGGACGAGGAACCGCCACGACCGTCGCCGGTGCGATAGGTACCGGCCGAATGCCATGCCATGCGGATGAAGAACGGGCCGTAATGACCGTAATCGGCCGGCCACCATGGCTGGCTGTCGGTCATCAGCGCGCGCAGGTCAGCCTTAACCGCTTCCAGGTCGAGCGTCTTGAACTCGGCGGCATAGTCGAAATCGTCGCCCATCGGGTCGCCCGACAGGCCGTTCTGCTGAAGGATTTCCAGCGACAGCTGGTTGGGCCACCAGTCGCGGTTGGTGCGGCCGAGCAGGCGACGCAGCGCAGCCGGCTCCTTGGCCTTGTCGCTCAGCGGGTCGCCTGCCATCGGGCAGCCACTTGTTGTCGCGTCCATGACTCATCCTTTCCTCAATGATCTCGTCACAACAGCCTAGACCTTCGCCTAACGCACGGAAGCGACATTAATTCGTCACTCCAAACGGCGAAATCGATCAGTATCGCGTCGTACATCTACGGCATCGATCACGCCTTGTTCGCCGCTACCGTGTCAACCTGGACCCCACGCGGCAGATTCCGCAAGGTGGGCATTATACCGAGTGTGGCGCTTGGCGGGGCCCGGTCGCCATGCTCTAACCCGGCGATGGTCCGTTCCGTCCTTGCCGTGCTCCTTTCCGCCGGTCTCGCCACCGCTCCGCTCGCCGCCCAGACGACGACCTACGACAGCGTCGATCCCTTCATCGGCACCGGTGGAGAGGGCCACACCTTTCCCGGGCCCGTCGCCCCGTTCGGCATGATTCAGCTCAGCCCGGATACCGACACGACCTGCCAGATCCGCGAATGCTACGGCCACGCTGCCGGCTATCGCCACGACGATCCGACGATCCAGGGCTTCTCGCACACGCATTTCTCGGGCGCCGGCCATTCCGACCTCGGAGACTTCCTGCTGATGCCCGTCGCCGGCGACACTGTGCCGCTGGAACCGGGCGATCCCGCGCAGCCCGGCTCCGGCTATCGTTCGCGCTTCAGTCATGCGCAGGAGACCGCGCGCCCCGGCTATTACGCCGTCGCCCTCGCCGACAGCGGCGTGCGGGCCGAGCTCACCGCCGGCACCCGCGTGGGCGTCCACCGCTACACCTTCCCCGCCGGCAAGGCCGCGCATGTCGTGCTCGACCTGCGCTCCTCGCTCTACAACTATCCCGGCAAGATCCTCTGGTCCTCGATCCGCGTCCGCCCGGACGGCACGATCACCGGCATGCGCGAGACGCGTGGCTGGGCGCCCGCGCGCAAGCTCTTTTTCGCCATCCGCGCCAACGCGCCGCTCACCGGCCACGCCTTCCACAACCGCGAGGAGAAGATCGCCTACAAGGGCTTCCAGGGCCCCGGCCGCGGGCGCACCGACGTGGCGCAGCTACAGGGCCAGGCGCTCGTCGCAAGCCTCGACTTCGGCCGCGTCACCCGCCCCTTGGAGCTGAAGGTTGCCATCTCCAGCGTCGACGAGGACGGCGCCATCGCCAACCTCGACCGCGAGGCCGGCACCTTCGACGCGATCGCCGCCGCCAGCCGCACCGCGTGGCAGCAGGCGCTCGCCGCAGTCGAGATCGAAGCGCCCGCGCCGATGAAGCGCATGGTGTCAACCGCGCTCTACCATGCGATGATCGCGCCCAGCGTCTTCTCCGATGCCGACGGCCGCTACCGCGGGACTGACGATCAGGTCCACCGCGCCGAGAACTTCACCTTTCACTCGACCTTCTCGTTATGGGACACGTTCCGCGCCGAACACCCGCTGCTGCTGCTGGTCCAGCCCGAGCAGCGCAACCGCGACTTCGTAAAGTCGCTCCTCGCCAGCCAGCAGGAAAGCCCCTTCGGCATCCTCCCCATATGGCAATTCCATGGCCGCGAGACCTGGACCATGATCGGCTATCACGCCGTCCCCGTCATCGCCGACGCGTATCTGAAGGGCGTGCGCGGCTTCGACGCCGACGCCGCGCTCGCCGCCATGGTGAACAGCGCGACCTACGGCCCCTATGGCGGACTGGACGAGTATATGAAGCGCGGCTTCGTCCCGATCGACAAGGAGCCGGAGGCCGCGTCCAAGACGGTCGAATATGCGTACGACGACTGGACGATCGCACGTATGGCCCGCGCGCTCGGCAAAACCGACATCGCCGCGACCTTCGACAAACGCGCCGCGAACTGGCGCAACAGCTTTGACGCGAAGACCGGCTTCCTGCGCGCCCGCAAGTCGGACGGGGCCTTTCGCACCCCCTTCGATCCCACCGCGATCAACTACGGCAGCGACTATACGGAGGGGAATGCCTGGCAATATTCCTGGTTCGTGCCGCAGGACCAGGCCGCGATGTTCGCGCTGCTCGGCGGCGACAAGGCCGCGGTGGCGAAGCTCGACGCCATGTTCAACTACGACAACAGCAAGCTCGACTATAGCCATGCCGAGGATATCGCCGGGCTGATCGGCCAGTACATTCACGGCAACGAGCCGAGCCATCACGTCGCCTATCTCTACAGCTACGCCGGCCAGCCGTGGCGCACGCAGGAGCGGTTGGCGCAGATCGTCGCCAGCCAGTACAAGGCCGCGCCCGACGGGCTGTCCGGCAACGACGATCTGGGTCAGATGTCCGCCTGGCTCGTCTTCACCGCGCTCGGCTTCTACCCCGTGGCGCCGGGATCGAACCAATATGTCATCGGCCGCCCCTTCGTGAACCGCGCCGCGCTGACGCTACCCAACGGCAAGCGGTTCACAATGGTGGCGGACGGCCTGACGGACGCGAACCGCTACGTCGGCCGCGTGACGCTGAACGGTCGCGCGATCGAGCGCACCTACCTCACCCACGAGGAACTGATGCGCGGCGGCGAGCTGCGCTTCACCATGCAGGCGACGCCGAACAAGGCGTGGGGCACGGCAGCGAATGCACGACCGTTCTCGATGAGCACGGCCGCCGCAAAATAACCCGTCACCCCGGGCCCGACCCGGGGTGCCCCGACCTTATTCCGCCGCGCCGCTCACCTTTGGCACTGCGGCAAACGGCGTGATGCCGAACTCCGGATACACCTCCGCCGGGTAATAGAAGGCGCCATCCTTCACCACCATCGCGATGCGCTTGATCGCCTTCAGGTCCTTGGTCGGATCGCCCGGCACCAGAAAGAAATCGGCCAGCTTGCCCTGCTCCACCGAGCCCAGCGTGGCGCCCTGGCCCAGATAGTTCGCCATGTCCCAGGTCGCGCGGGTCAGGATCTGCGCCGGCGTCATGCCGACCTGCTGATACAGTTCCAGCTCGCGGTGGAACGTGAACGATCCGCCCGTGTCCGTTCCCGGCACGATCATCGCACCGCGATCGTTGAGCATGCGGATGGTCTCCACGATCTTGGCATAGGCACCGCGATACGCCGCATCGTCGCCGGGCGCGGAGGTATCGATCCACTGCTGCTTCAGGCTGCGCTGCGCGCCGACGGGCAGATGGTCGATATAGTCCACCGCCCCCGGCGCGATCTGTCCGTCGCGGTTGAGCAGCAGGTTTTCGTGGATGCCCAGCGTCACGTCGATCGGCAGCTTGCGCGCGGTGACCAGCCCCATGGTGTGCTGCACCCGTTCGCTGTTGAGGTCGAGCGCGGGCAGCCGCTTCAGCGCGGTCAGGCGGAACAGCGTGCGCGTGTCCTCCTCCGGCTTGATCACCCATTGCAGCATGAACTGGTTGATGTGCGTCATCTCGTCGAAGCCGGCTTCGATCATCTGATCGGCGGTGGCGAAGGCGGGGACGTGCCCCACTACCTTCAGCCCGCGCGCATGCGCCTCCTTTACCAGCGCGGGGATCCAGGCCGGGTTCATGCTGTTGTACGATTTGACGCCCCAGAACTTGCCCTGGTCGGCGTACCAGCGCACCGCCGCCACCGTCTCCGCCTCGCTGTTGACGAGGATGCCGTTGTTGGCGCTGAACGGGCTCTTGCCCTCGATAAAGCCGGCGCGCACGATCCGCGGCCCGGCGATCACCCCGCCGTCGATCCGCTCGACCAGTTTGTCGAGCACCGCATTGTCGTTGCCCATGTCGCGCATGGTGGTGACGCCCGCGACAAGGTTCAGCAGCGCGCCCTCCTGCCCGGTATGCGCGTGCATCTCGTACAGGCCGGGGACGATCGTGCCGCCCGCGCCGTCGATCACCGTCTCGCCCGCCGCGCCCTTGGCGCCCAGCGGCTCGACCTTCGCGATCCTGTTGCCCGACACCAGCACGGACACCGGCGCGCCGATCGTGCCCGCCTTGCTATCGAACACCCGCACGTTGCGGATGCGGACCGGCCCGGCATAGCGATGCGCCACCTTCTTGTTGATCGCGACGAAGCGGTCGGTCGACCATTGCGCCGCCAGCGTCTTCAGCCGCTCGGCCTCACCCTCATAGCCTTGGCGCACGATCACCTGCCGCGGTGAGGCCGCGGCGAACATCTCGCCATCCGCATCCAGCAGGATGGTGTCGGGCGTGGTTTCGATCCCGCCCAGGGCATAGGCGGTCACGGTCAGCGGCCCGCCCGCGCCCTTCACGCTCAGCGTCTCGCCCTTGGTCAGCGTCAGCGTACCGCCCGGCAGCGCGGCCAGCGTGGTCCCGCCCGTCTTCATGATCGCGCGCGCATACAGGCCCGTCGCCCAGGGGCTGCCGCTCTGCGCGATATAGACGCCGCGCGCATTTGCCGATCCGCTGCCCGTCGCATCGGTCCAGCGCGCCGCCTTGCCGTCGGTCGCGAAATGCTCCTCCACCTTGGAGCCGAAGGTGGTGGTGCCGGTGATGTCCCACGCCACCGGCAGCCCCGCGGCATCGGTGCGCAGCACCTCCTTCATTGTCGGCCCGCGACCGTTGTTCTTGTAATCGAAATCGATCGCGGTCCGATCGTCCTGCACGTCGGCGTTGAGATGGCCGACATTCTTGCCGCCGAAGATCACGCTGTAGCGCTGCATTTCGGCCGCGGCGCTCGTGGCAAGGGTAAGGGCGATGGCGGCCACGGCGGCGCTGGTCAGGAGCTTCATGGCGTACTGGTTACGGTGCGCTATCCGGCGGCGCAATAACATGGCGTGCGCGACGGCCCCTTCGGGAACGTTGGTTAGCATTGATGCTTCTATTGCTGAGGCGCCAGCGCTAGCCGGCGTAAATCGGGTGAAAGCCGGCGAGTTCGCGAACTGAGAAGCGCAAGGGATCGAGTGCAACGTGGCCGAAAAGGATAGCGAGGCAAACAACTACGACATCGAGGGAGCGGGCCAAAGCGCCGGCGTGCCATCCGAAGGGTCGATGGATGTCGGCGGGCACGAACCGCTGGGCCCCAGCAGCCGGGGCAAGCACCACTGGCGCGAAAGCACGATCACCGAGCCCGGGCTCGACAATCGCGGCAACGTCTTCTTCGCCGCGATCGAGATGACGCGGATGCCGATGATCCTCACCGATCCGCACCGGGACGACAATCCGATCGTCTTCGCCAACAAGGCGTTCCTTGATCTGACGCTTTATGAGGAAGCCGAGGTGATCGGCCGCAATTGCCGCTTCCTGCAGGGTGCCCGCACCGACCGCGCCAGCGTCGACGAACTGCGCAGCGCCGTCGAGGAGAAGCAGTCGATCGCGCTGGAGATCCTGAACTACAAGCGTGACGGCACGCCGTTCTGGAACGCGGTCTTCATCGGCCCGGTGTACGACACGTCGGGCAAGCTGCTCTACTTCTTCGCCAGCCAGCTGGACGTCACCCGCCGCCGGGAAAGCGAACGTACCTATCTGCAGGCGCAGAAGATGGAAGCAGTAGGGCAGCTCACCGCCGGTCTCGCGCATGATTTCAATAATCTGTTGCAGGTCGTGAACGGCAATCTCGAACTCGCGATCGCCCGCAGCGATGACGAGCGGGTGCTGCGCTACCTCGAAAGTGCCCGGCAATCGGCCGAGCGCGGGGCGAAGCTGACCGGCCAGCTGCTCGCCTTCGCGCGCAAGACCCGGCTCGATCCGCGCCCGGTCGATGTCAGCGCCTGCCTCAACAGCTTTGCCGATGTGATGGAAAGCGCGCTCGGCAAGCATGTGGAGCTCCATTTCAGTCTTCGGCGCAGCCTTCCGCATGCGCTGCTCGATCCGCAGCAGTTCGAAATGGCGGTACTCAATATCGCGCTCAATGCGCGTGATGCGATGCCAAAGGGCGGGGTGATCGAAATCTCTACCGCCCGCGTGCGGCTGAACGGCGATGCCGCGGCGCGCGAACTGTCGCCGGGCGACTATGTGGCCGTGCAGGTGCGCGACGAGGGTGAGGGCATGACGCCGGAGGTGATCGAGCGTGCCGTCGAGCCGTTCTTCACTACCAAGGGCGTCGGCAAGGGCACCGGCCTCGGCCTCGCCATGGCCAGCGGCTTCGTGCAGCAGTCACGCGGCCGGCTGGAGATCGAAAGCGAGCCCGGCAAGGGTAGCACCATCCGCATGCTTTTCCCCGTCGCCGGCAGCAACCTGCCGGAGCCCCCGCCGGAAGCCCAGCAGACGACCGCCGGACCGGCATCGGGCAGCGCCGGCGCCCATATCTTGGTGGTGGAAGACAGTTCCGAAGTGCTCGCGCTTGCCCGAGAAATCCTGGAGGAGGTGGGCTATCGGGTCACCACCGCGGAAACCGGTGACGAAGCGATGGAAACGTTCCATGCGGCGCCTGCCGAATCATTCGATCTGGTGTTCACCGATCTGGTTATGCCCGGCGGGATCAACGGGATCGTGCTGGCGCAGGAAATCACCAAGATCGCGCCCGACGTGCCGGTGCTGATGACCACCGGGTACAATGAGGAGTTGGTGATCGACGGGCCGTTGCGCAGCGGGCTCGATGTGCTCGGCAAGCCCTATCGCCGCACGGACCTGCTCGATCGGGTGCGTCAGGCGCTCAATCGCACGGGAGACGGTGGCCCGCGCCGGAACGCGTCCGAATACGGCTCAGCGGAGGAGTGAGCGTGCCTGGCGGGCGGCTATTCGGCCGCCTGCGCCAGCCCTTCGTCCACGTCGGGTTCCGCGTCGGCCGCCACCCCCCGGTCGAGCCGCGCCTCATCGGCAGCGGCATCCGCGTCGCTGATCCCGAAGCGCGCCGCCACGTCGGGCGCGAACCGCAAGAGGTCAGGGCGCAGGCGAAGCAGGCTCAGGTCCTTAGACTTCCCTTCCAGCATCACGTCGAACACCAGCCCCTCGGCCATGCGCATGAAGGTGGCGAATTCGAACGGGTTGGTGAAATCGGCGTGGCCGGTCCAGATCGGCGGGCGGAGCACCGTCTTCACGCGCGCAGTGGCCTTGACCGGCGCCTTGAGCAACTCGCCCTTTCTGCCCCTTCCTGCCTTGGCGGCTTCGCGCTGCTTGGGGGTGATCTTCTGCTTCACCTCGCGCAGTTCGGTGCGTGGCGAGGAGAAATGGATCTTCGGCCTGACGCGCGCGGGCCAAGTCGCCAGGAACTGTTCCAGCGTCTCGCGCATGTCGAGCCGCTCGGGATTCAAACACCAGAAATGCTGGTAATCGAACACCAGCCGCACGCCCGTCCGCTCGTGAATCCACAGCGCATCCGCAGCGGAGAAGCGGATATCGTCATTCTCCAGCACCAGCCGGCGCTTCACATGCTCGGGGCATTGCTCCCACCCTTCGATCCAGCGGGCGCGGCTGGCCTCGTGATCGTCATATACGCCGCCGACATGGGTGATCATCACCGCTTCGTCGTCCAACTCCATGCGGTCGAGCATCTCGGCCTGGCTGGAGAGATCCCAGATGCTCTTCTTTGTCAGCTCCGGATTGGGCGCGTTGAGCAGGACGTATTGCGACGGGTGGAACGACAGGCGGATGTCATAGTCGCGCGCCTTGGCCCCGAACGCACGCAGCTCCGCATCGCTTTCCGCGACCATGTTGTGGAACTGCGGCATGTCCGGGTGCGTGGCATAGGGCGCGATGTCCGACGACAGCCGGTACATGTCGAGCCGCTCGCTCTTGAGATACTCCAGCACATCGTCGAGCAGCTCGAGCGAATGTTTGAGATGCGGATTGCTCTGCCAGCGGCGGGTGTCGCCGGATTTGAGGCCGGGCTTGCCCATTACCTTGACGGGAAAGCCGAGGCGGAGCGGGCGGTTAGCGTCTGTCATGGCCGATCAACGCGGCGGCGCGCGCGAGGCTCCGGTGGCGGTCAGTCCGCGATCATCCGGGCGAGCGCCGGGCTGATCCATTCGGTGACCCCGTCACGGCGGCGGATCAGGGCGCGGGCGGCGAGATCATGCGCCTCCGCGAGCGCCATCATCTCATCGGGCTCCGCCACGCCCAGCGCGGTAGCCCAGGCATCGGCAAGCATCGCCGAGCGGTGGATGACGCTCACCGCCAGCGCATGCGCCACGGCGCGGCCGGTGCGCGGATCGATTGTATGGCGGCCGCGCACGTAGTCGCCCGACGTGGCGACGGCGAGCTGGTGCAGCGCGACCCGGATCGGCGCCGCCATTGCGCCCGGCGTCTCCAGCTCGACCCACCACGGATCGCCGTCGGGCCGCAGCCCGCGCCCGACAAACTCGCCGCCGATCTCCACCAGGCTGTGGCGCACGTCATGCGCGGCGAGGACGGCGGAGAGCCGGTCGACGGCATGGCCCTTGGCGATGCCCGAAAGATCGAGCTGCACCTCGCCGAGCCGCTGGAGGCGACGGGCGGCGGGATCGAAGCCGATCTGGCGCCAATCGCCCGCGGCCAGCGCCGCGTCGATCGCCGTGGCTTCGGGCGTGCCGAGCCGTGGCACCGGTCCGTATCCCCACAGATCGACCAGCCCGCCCACTGCCGGGTCGAACGCACCGTCAGACGCGGCGGCAACGCCAAGCGCGGCGGCCATCACCGTTGCGAAATCTGGCGGGATTGCCATCCACCGCCCCGGCGGCATGCGATTGAAGCGGCTGATCAGCGAGGTCGGCGCCCAATGGCTCATCTCGGCGACAATCTCGGCCAGCATCGATTCGATCGCGCGGGTGAGGCCCGCCAAGTCCAGCCGCGCCGGAGCGGCGAAGCGCGCGCGCCAGCGCGTGCCCATCGTCGCCCCGTCCAGTTCGATCACTGCGGCATGCGGATCCCAGCCGGCGAGCGCCGCCGGGTCGATCGGCGGCACCGCGAGCCGCAGCGGCTCCGCGTCCTGCGTGCGCAAGGGCCGCACGACCCCCATCAGGGCGCCGGAACCTCCAGCGTGGTGGTGAAGCCCATGCGCCGCTCGGTCGCGCGGGGCGTGGTCGCCTTGTCATCGGTCACCGACGCGCTCATCCAGTACATGCCCGGCACCGGCCATGTCACGTGCAGCACGCCGTCGGCGCCGGTGGTCAGCTCCTGCGCGCCCTCGGTCTCGCGGAACTTCTTGGAGCCGGGCACCACCGTCACTTTCACGCCAGCGACGGGCCTGCCATCGACCAGGAAGCGGAACTGGCCTTCCTCGTCGGAGACCAGCGCGCTCGGATGCGTGATCGGCTGGAACTCGAGCCCCTTGCCGGTCGGCTTGAACACGCCCTCGCTCGGCGCGCCGGCGGTGACGAAGATCGCGTTCTGGCCGGTCACTTCGGTGAGCTTCACGTCGGTGGCACCCGCGGGGATTTCGGCCGCCGTGGCGACGCTCTGCATCCGCGGCCGCGCCGGGGCGGCACCAGCCGGCGGCGCACCCGCCGGAGCGTTAGCACCAGGTGGCGGGCCGCGGCGGCCGCCGACACGCCACTGCTCGCCGTTCAGCGTGAAGCTGCCCATCACGCTCGACATCTCGGTGCCGATCTTCCACGTCCCCGCCTTGTCGATCTTGACGTCAAAAGTGGTGCGATGGCGGCCTTTGGCGGCATTCTCCACCGTTCCCGCGGTGCCGTCGGGCGCCCAGACCTTGATCATGTCCGGGTTCATCGCGACGTGATCCGGGTAGAAAAGATCGTTCGACACCGCCGCATCGACGGTAACGTACTGGTTGGTGTCCGACAGCGTCGTGGTCGACGGCAGCAGCCACTGGCGGTGTGCCAGCGCGGGGGCGGCGAGCGAGACGGCGGCGGTGGCTGCGAACAGGATGGTCTTCAGGCGCATGATGATCTTCCTCAACGAACGGTGACGGTGCCGAGCTCGGTGCTGCCCTTGGCAGTGCCGCTCGCGCGCGGAACGGTGATGGGGACGCGGACAAGCTCGCGTCCGCCGGTCTCACGCGCGGCCTCGACGTTCAGGACATACTGGCCGGCAGCGAGGCCCTTGGGCAGCGGGATCTGATAGGTGCCGGGCGCGCGGGTCGCGCCGCTGACGCCGTCGGCGGGCAACTTCATCGTGCGCCCGCCCTTGCGCCACCAGCTGCGCAGGTCGGCAAGCCACTTGGTGCCCGGCTCCGCTCCGCCCTTTTTAATGTCGTACCAGACGAACACCGTCTTTGCCGGGCCGCCCGCCGCCGGCTCGAGCCAGCCGGCGACATAGGGTGTGTGGTATTCGGCCACCTTGAGCTGCGGCACGGTGACGCTGACGGTCTGGGCGACTGCTGGGCTGGTCAGCACGCCGGCGACGAGCAGATAGGCTGGGCGCATCGGACTTCCTCTAGTGGATCAGGAACAGGGCCAGCAGCAGCGGCACGATGAGGCTCGTGGCGACCAACGGCCAGGTGGACGGGCGGTGGCGGGCGTGGAGCTGGAGCAGCAGCAGACCGGTCAGGGTGAAGACGATGCAGGCGACCGCGAAGGCGTCGATGAACCAGAACCAGGCGTCGCCCGAGTTGCGGCCCTTGTGGAGATCGTTGAGGTAGGAGATCCAGCCGCGCCACGTCGTCTCTGCGGTGATCGCGCCGGTGGTGCGGTCGATGCTGACCCAGGCGTCGCGGCCGGGGCCCGGCATCGCCACATAGACCTCGTCATCCGACCATTCGCCTGCGCGGCCGGCAGGGTCGAGCGCCACCGCCGCCGCGACGGCTTGCGCGACACTGGCCGGAAGCGGCGCGGTCGCAGCGTGATCGCCGTGTAGTTCGGCGAGCCGCGGCGGCGGCAGCGTCGCTTGTGACTGCGTCACCTTGGGCTCGGCACCGATCGAGGCGGCGTGGTTGAGCGTGATGCCGGTGATCGCGAACAGGAACATGCCCGCCAGCGACACCGCCGCGCTGACCCAATGCCAGGTGTGCAGCTGCTTCAGCCAGAAGGCGCGGACCTTCTTGTTCTTCTTCGGTCCCGGCTTGGGTTCGGGCTTGGCGGCGACGGGGCGGCGCGGCGTGTCGGTCGACACCCGCTGCTCGCGCACCGTATCCACTTCGCTCGCCTGCATGCTCTGCCCCGCCGAGGCCGGACGAGGCCTCCGCACTGCGGCTAGACCAATCGCGAATAACTCGCAACAGCAAACACGCTGGACGAACGCTATTCACGTTCGTCACCCCGGACTTGATCCGGGGTCCCGCTCCCTCGCTACGTTGGAGAAGCAGCGGGATCCCGGCTCAAGGCCGGGATGACGGGAGAAGGAAGAAGCTCAGCCTGAATTCCGCAACGCCGTGGCGATGGCGTTGATCGACAGCAGGATGCCTTCTGCGATCCGGGGATCATCTTCGCCCGTCCGATGCCGTCGCATCAGTTCGATCTGCAGCAGGTTTAGCGGTTCGATATACGGCAGGCGAAGACGGATCGAGGCGTCGAGCGCGGGATGCTTCTCCAGCAGCCGGGACTGGCCGGTCACCTGCAACAGACCGTCACAGGTTGCCTGCCAATCGTCCTTGATCCGGCCGAAGATTCGCTGCCCCAGCTTCTCGTCCTCGACAAGACCGGCGTAGCGCTCGGCGATCCCCATGTCGGACTTCGCCAGCACCATTTCCATATTGGCGAGCGTCGCGGCGAACAGCGGCCAGCCCTCAGCCATTTCGGCGAGCAGCGCCTTGTCCTCGAATGCGGCGATGGCGTGCCCAACGCCATACCAGCCCGGCAGCATCACGCGCGCCTGCGCCCAGCTGAACACCCAGGGGATGGCGCGCAGATCCTCGATCCGTGCCGATTTTTTGCGACTGGCCGGGCGGCTGCCGATCTTGAGTCCGGAAATCTCGGCGATCGGCGTCGCCTGGCGGAAGAAGGCGTTGAAGCCCTCCGTGCCATAGACGAGGTCGCGATAAGCGTGGAACGCGGCGTCGGAGAGCTTGTCCATCGCCGCCGCGAAGGTCTCGTTCTCGGCGTTGGAAAGCGGCGCGGGCGACAGGCTGGTCAGCAGCGTCGCGGAGGTCATCGCCTCCAGATTGGTGATCGCGCTTTCGCGGGTGCCGTATTTGCCCGCGATCACCTCGCCCTGTTCGGTGATGCGGATCCGGCCCTGCACCGTGCCCGGCGGCTGCGCGCGGATCGCCGCGAAGGCGGATCCACCGCCGCGCCCCACCGCGCCGCCGCGACCGTGGAACAGCTGCATCCCGACGCCCGCTGCCTCGAACACCGGCTTCAGCGCGGTCGAGGCCTTGGACAGCTGCCAGCCCGAGGTGAGATAGCCACCGTCCTTGTTCGAATCGGAATAGCCGATCATCACTTCCTGATGGCCGCGCGCGGTGGCGATGGCGGCGACCTCGGGCAGGGCGAACCACGCCTGCATGATGCCGGGCGCCGCCTCCAGATCGCCGATCGTCTCGAACAGAGGCACCGCCATCACGGCGGCGTGCGGCGGGTCGCCGGGGACGTAGAGGCCTACTTCCTTGAGCAGCAAATGCACTTCGAGCAGGTCGCTGACCGATTCGCACATCGACACGATATACTGGCGGATGCAGGCCGGGCCGTAGGCGGCATGCGCCTCCGCCACCGCGGCGACGATCGCCAGTTCGCCGGTCGTCTCCTCGGAATAGGTGATGAAGCGGCTGGTCAGCGGGCGGGCGCTGGCAAGCTCGCGATTGAGCAGCGTCACGCGCTCGTCCTCCCCCAGCGCGAGGTAATCGTCGCACACGCCCGCCGTCTTCAGGAGTTCGGCGACGACACGCTCGTGGACCGCGCTGTTCTGGCGCAGGTCGAGCGTGGCGAGGTGGAATCCGAACACCTCGACCGCGCGGATCAGCCGGCCGATCGCGCCGCCGCTTGCGAGCAGCCCCCCTGCCCCCGCAGCGAGCGGCCGGGCGATCGCGATGAGGTCGGCGCGCAGCGCGTTCGGATCGGGATAGGGCGTCGCCTTGCGCGCGGCGGGGCGCGGCGGCGCGGTGCCGACCATCTTCTCGTACGTCGCGGCAAGGCGCGCGTAGATGCCGGACAGCGCGCGGCGATAGGGCTCGTCGCTGCGACTTTCGGCATCGTCGCCGCTTGCCTCGGCCAGCGCGATCACCGCCGCGTCGACGCTCGCATGATTGGCCGAGATCGACAGTTCGGAGCCGAGCGCGTGTAGCTGATCGAGATAATAGCCGATCACCGCCGCCGATGCCTTGGCCAGCGCGGTTCGCAGCGAATCGGCGGTGACGAAAGGATTGCCGTCGCGGTCGCCGCCGATCCAGCTGCCCGGCTTCAGGAAAGACGGCAGCCGCTGCCCCATCGCCCTGTCCCAGCGCTGGTAGAGCGCGGGGAGGACGGGCAGGAACACGTCGCGCAGATAGCTGAGCGCGGTCTCCACCTCGTCGGTGACGTACAGCCGCTCGCGGCGCAGCACGCGCGTCTGCCACAGGAGCGCAACCTGCCGCACGATCGCCTCGTCGATACGGTCGCCGTCCCGCGTTTCCTCCGCACCGGTATCGCGCAGCGCCATCAGCTCTGCGATGCGATTGCGATGGTCGATCATGCTCTTGCGTCGCACCTCGGTGGGGTGCGCGGTGAGCACGGGGGCGATCAGCGCATGGTCGAGCAGCGTGCAGACGGCTTTGTGATCGATGCCCTCACCGGCGAGCCGCTCCAGCGCGGCGGCGACGTCGGCGCCCTCCTCCGCGGCGATGCCCTGGCGATCCTCGGCAAGGTTGGCGAGCATCGAGAACAGCATGAAGCCGCGAACGAAATCCAGCGTCTCGTCCAGCGACAGTGCTTCAAGGTGATGATCGACCGGAGCGCCGCCGTTGCGGTGCCGTTCCACTGAGGCCGACCGGATCTCCTCGGTCGCAGCGAACAGCCGCTCGCCGCCCATCTCGCGGATGACGTCGCCCAGCACGCGGCCGAGATAGCGGATGTCGTCGTTGTTGGTGATCGGCGGAAGCGTGCTCATGCCGTCATGCTGCACCGCACCCGCCGTCATCGTCAACGCGCACCTTGGTCAGGGCGAGCGGCGCGCGCCGCCCGACGGCGTTCGCGATAGGTCTCGCGTTCCTCGCTGGTCAGCGTGCCGTCCTTGTTCAGATCGTTCCGATCGAACCAGCCGAGCAGCAGGTCGCCCCATTCCTGCGGACCGAGCGCGTCGTCGTCGTTGGTGTCGCCGCGGCCGATCATCGGCCGAAGTCGATCGGGCAGTTCATCGGCGACGATCTTGTCGTCCCGGTTCATGTCGAAGGCGTGAAACCGCCGCTCGATCTCGCCGCCAAAATCGAGCCGCGAGGTCACGGTGGGCGGCGTGTAGTTGGTCACGGCGGCGGCGGCATCGTGATCTTCTTCGGTTTTCCCGCACCCCATCAACAGCGGCACGAGCCCCGCCAGCACGATCATCGACCGCATTCCCACTAACCTCCCTTTATATCAGGCCTCGAGCTCAACGTCCCAATAGAGCCAATCGTGCCATGTCTCATGGAGATAGTTCGGCGGAAAGCTTCGCCCATGCTCCTGTAGCTGCCAGCTGGTCGGCCGGATCGGCTCGATATGGAGCGGCATGGCCGCCTGCCGGGGCGTGCGACCACCCTTGCGCAGGTTGCAGGGCGCACACGCGGTGACGACATTTTCCCAGGTCGTGCGCCCGCCCTGCGCGCGCGGCACCACGTGGTCGAACGTCAGATCCTTCATATGCCCGCCGCAATATTGGCATTCGAAGCGATCGCGCAGGAACAGGTTGAACCGCGTGAAGGCCGGGAATTGCGACGGCTTCACATATTGCTTCAACGCAATCACCGACGGCAACCGGATCGTCTGCGTCGGGCTGCGCACCTCGCGCTCATAATGCGCGACGATGTCGACGCGGTCGAGAAACACCGCCTTGACCGCCGTCTGCCATGGCCAGATGCTGAGCGGATAATAGGACAGCGGCGTGTAATCCGCGTTCAGCACAAGCGTCGGACAAGCGTCCGGATGGCGGATCAGATCGGGATGGAACACATTAGCCCCCCTTCGATACCGTGACGCCGGTCGTTTTGCGCCAAGCGATGACGCCATGATGACAGCCGGCGAATCGACCGGTCAAGGGGAGAGGAAGAATGAGCGAGGCGGTAACCTATGAAGTCGTCGATCACATCGCGACGATCACCCTCAACCGGCCCGAGCGTCGAAACGCACTGAACTGGGATGCCTATGCGAAGCTGGAGGCCGCCTTCCGCCGCGCGGTGACCGACGAGGACGCGCGCTGCGTGATCGTGACGGGCGCCGACCCCGCCTTCTGCTCGGGCGACGACGTCGCCGAGATCATGGCGGGCCCCGATGCCTTTGCCAAGCGCAAGGCGCCGCCGGTGGTGCGTCACCAGCCCACGCCCGCCGCCATCGCGGCGCTGGAATGCGACAAACCGGTGATCGCCGCAGTCAACGGCGCAGCGGTCGGATGGGGAATGGAGCTGGCGCTGTACGCGGACATCCGCATCGCCAGCGACAAGGCAAAATTCGCCGAGCTGTTCATCAAACGCGGGCTCGTCTGCGACGTCGGGGGCTTCTATCGCCTGCCCGCCATCGTTGGCCCCGCCAAGGCGGCCGAGTTGCTGTTTACCGGCGACGTGATCGACGCGGCGGAGGCCGAACGGATCGGGCTGGTGCGCGCGGTCGTGCCGCACGACACGCTTCTTTCCGAGGCGCGCAGCCTTGCCGGCCGGATCGCCGCCAATCCGCCGCTGGCACTGCGTTACATGAAGGAAGGGCTGCGGCGGGCGACGTACGGCGATCCGCGTGAGCTCGGCGGCTGGGCGATCGAGACGATCCGCCGCCTGATGACGACCGAGGATCATAAGGAAGGCGTGGCGGCGTTCATGGAGAAGCGCGAGCCCGTGTTCAGCGGGCGCTAGAGTGGAGGCGACGGATCACTATGCCCCGTCGGCTCGGCACGGGCCCATCTGCCCGGCCTGCCGTAGCCGCGGATGGCCGCCAGGGTTGTTCCAAGGCGACCTCGCGCGCACATTCGGGGAGTGACTGTCACCCGTTTTGCCCCGTCGCCGACCGGGCGCCTCCATCTTGGTCATGCCTATAGCGCGATCCTCTCGCACGATCTCGCCCGCACGCGCGGCGGCCGGTTCCTCCTGCGTATCGAGGATATCGACGGCACGCGCAGTCGGGCCGAGCATGTGGAAGCGATCATCGCCGATCTCGCCTGGCTCGGCCTGACGTGGGATGGCCCGGTGGTCCATCAGTCGCATCGGCTGGATGCTTATGCCGCCGCGCTGGACCACCTTCGCAGCCTCGGCCTTCTCTATCGCTGCTATTGCACCCGTGCCGAGATCGTCGCGGCCAGCCTTTCCGCCCCCCACGGGGCGGAGCCTTTCTATCCCGGCACCTGTCGGCAGCGCGCCGACCTACCGGATCTGCCGCATTGCTGGCGGATTGACATGACGCGGGCAGTGGCTCTGGCCGGCCCGCTGACGTGGCACGATCATGGCAGGGAGGTCGCATGCGACGCGATCTGCGCCGGTGACGTCGTGTTGGCGCGCAAGGATGCACCGGCCAGCTACCATCTTGCGGTCACGCTCGACGACGCATGGCAGGGTGTTACGGACGTGGTGCGGGGCCGCGATCTGTTTGCCGCCACCCATGTCCACCGCCTTCTCCAGGCGCTCCTCGACCTGCCGACGCCTGCCTACCACCACCATGATCTGCTGATCGGCCGGGATGGCACCCGGCTTGCCAAGCGAAACGGCGCCCCCGCGCTTTCGGCAATGCGCGAAACGGGCGCGGACGGGCAGGCGCTCGCGGCCGATTTGCGGGCCGGGCGGGTTCTCAACGGGCCCGACAAGGCTTAGATTGGTGTCATGCAGACATTCCTGGTCATCCTGCTCGTCGCCGCGCTGATCGCGACCTTGGTCGCACTGATCCGCGGTATCGTTGCGTTCTTGCAGAACGCGGGCGCAGAGGCCCGCGGGACGGGCGCTGCCGGCGGCCCGACGGCAAGCCAGATGAAGTCCAATCGGATGATGCAGCAGCGCATCCTGTTCCAGGCCCTGGCCATCCTGATAGTGGTCATATTGCTGTTCGCCGCCGGTCGCACCTGAACCCGCCTCGCTGAACCCCCGCCTCGCTGAACAAAAATCACTAACACGCGTTGTCCCGATGATCGGGGGATAATGTCACCGTCCTTCGCTGTATTCGCGCCCGAGATTTCGCGGTGACCGTCGATCTTGGGGAGGAGGACGTAGTGCACCCGCAGGAATCCACCAGCGCCGATCCGTTGGCGGCGCGCTACATCGATGTCCGCAGGCTCAGCGCCGTTCTCGTCGCACCGCTGAGCGACGCCGACGCCACGGTGCAGTCGATGGAGGACGCCTCCCCCGCCAAGTGGCACCTCGCGCACACCACCTGGTTCTTCGAAACGTTCGTCCTGCGCGATCGGGTCACCGGCTATCGGCTCCACGATTCGCGCTTTCCGTTTCTGTTCAACAGCTACTACGAGGCAGAGGGTCGTCGACACGCGCGCGGCAGTCGCGGCATGATCACCCGGCCCTCGATCGACGAGGTCATGGCCTATCGTGCGGCCGTCGATGCCGCCGTCATCGATGCGCTCCCGTCGCTTGATGCGGAGACGCGCGAGCTGATCGAGCTAGGCTGCCATCACGAGCAGCAGCACCAGGAGCTGCTCGTCACGGATATGCTGCACCTGTTCGCGCAAAATCCGCTCGAGCCGGCGATCTGGCCCGCCGCGCGCAAAGTGCCCGTCGCCATGCCCGCCGCGATGAACTGGATCGAACAGCCGGAGACCGTGGCGGAGATCGGCCACCGCGGTGACGGCTTCGCCTTCGACTGCGAAGGTCCGCGCCACCGCACGTTGATCCCGCCGCATGCGATCGCCGATCGGACGGTCACCAACGGCGAATGGCAGGCGTTCATCGCGGACGGCGGCTATCGGGAGCCGCGCTGGTGGCTGTCCGACGGCTGGGCCTGGGTCCAGCGCGAGGGGATCACGGCACCGCTCTATTGGGCATCGACCGACAGCGTGTGGACGCGCTTCGGCCTCGACGGGCGGCGGCCGATCGATCCTGCCGCGCCCGTCACGCACGTCAGCTTCTTCGAGGCGGATGCTTATGCCACCTGGGCCGGCGCACGCCTGCCGACGGAGGCCGAATGGGAAGTGGCGGCGGCACCGCATGATGCCGCGTCGGGCAACCAGCTGGATGGCGCGGGCGCCGTGGAGCCCCGTCCCGCGGATGGGCCGGCCTTCTACGGCGACGTCTGGGAATGGACCGGCAGCGCTTATCGTCCCTATCCCGGCTTTGCGCCGGCCGGCGGCGCCGTCGGCGAGTATAACGGCAAGTTCATGAGCGGTCAGTTTGTGCTGCGCGGCGGATCGTGCGCCACGCCGCGCGGCCATGTTCGCGCGTCGTATCGCAATTTCTTCTACCCGCATCAGCGGTGGCAGTTCACCGGCGTCCGCCTGGCCCGGGATCTTTGAGGTGGTGGATGTCCAAAGCGTCGATCGGGAGGAAAGCGGCATGCTGAAGCAGGAGATGGAGCACGGCGAGGCGCCGCTTGCCGATCCGCACTTCCGCGCCGACGTGCTCGACGGCCTGGCCCGGCGCCCGCGGGCGATTCCCGCGCGTTGGTTCTACGATCATCGCGGATCCGAACTGTTCGAACAGATTACGGCGCTGCCGGAATATTATCCCACGCGCACGGAAACCGCGATCCTCAGCACCATCGCGCCCGACCTTGCGACGCTTGTGCCCGGCGGCGCCGCGGTCGTGGAGTTCGGCTCGGGCTCCTCGGCCAAGACGCCGCTGGTGCTGGATGCGGTGCGGCCCAGCGCCTATGTGCCGATCGACATATCGGGCGATTTCCTGCGGGAATCCTCGCGCACCCTGTCAGCGCGCTACCCCGACCTGTTCGTCCTGCCGTTCGAGGCCGATTTCACCCGCGTGCTCACCCTGCCGCGCTCGATCGCGGCAGCGCCGAAGCTCGGCTTTTTTCCGGGATCGACGATCGGCAATCTCAGCCCGATGGCTGCGGTCGACCTGCTGCGTGCCATGCGACAGTCGCTCGGTCAGGGCGCGCACCTGCTGATCGGCATGGATCGCATCAAGGATACCGGCGTGCTGACGCGTGCCTATGACGATGCGGCGGGGGTCACCGCCGCCTTCAACTGCAACCTGCTGGTCCGAATCAATCGGGAACTCGGCGGCACCATCCCGCTGGACAGCTTCCGTCACCGCGCGATCTGGAACGATGATCGCGCGCGGATCGAGATGCATCTGGAAGCGGTGCGGGACGTGTCCTTCGCCATCGAGGGGCGCGCCTTCACCATCCCGGCCGGCGAGACGATCCACACCGAAAACAGCCACAAATACGGCCCGCGCGACGCCAGGATCCTGCTGCGCGCGGGCGGCTGGACGCCGGTGGCGGAATGGACCGATCCCGAGGGGCTGTTCGCGGTATTTCTCGCCGAGGCGCAGGCCCAGCGGCCCGCGCCCTGACGCGCGCGACCCGGCAGGCTGTCCGGCTCAGGTCACCGCCGTGCGCGTCGCAAACGCCGGGTCGCGCCACGCACCGTCGGCCATGATGGCGGCGAGCGTCTCCACCGCCTGCCACACGTCCTCGAATGACGTGTAGAGCGGCGTCAGCCCCAGGCGCAGCACCTCGGGGGCGCGAAAGTCGCCCACCACCCCGCGCCCGATCAACGCCTGGCAGATCTCCCACGCATGATCATGGGCCACGCTGACATGGCTGCCGCGCGCGGCCGTATCGCGCGGCGTGACCAGCGTGAATCCCTGGTCCGCACATTGCATCTCCAGCCCGCCGATCAGCAAGTTACTCAGCGCGCGGCTCTTTTCCGCGACATCGCGCATCGACACGCCGGCGAAGCAATCGAGCCCCGCCTCCAGCGCGGCGATCCCCAGGATAGGCGGCGTCCCGCACAGGAACCGGGCCATGCCGTCCGCCGGGCTATAGTCGTCGACGAAGTCGAACGGCGCGGCATGTCCCATCCAGCCGCTCAGCGGAGACCGCATCAACTCCTGCAGCCGCCGGGCGACGAACAGGAAGGCTGGCGCCCCCGGCCCGCCGTTCAGATATTTGTAGCCGCAGCCGACCGCCAGATCGACGTCGCACCCGGCGAGGTTCAGCTCGACCGCCCCGGCACTGTGGCTGAGGTCCCACAGGATCAGCGCGCCGGCTGCATGCGCCGCCGCCGTAATCGCCGCCATGTCGAGCATCGCGCCGGTCTTGTAGTGGACATGGGTGAGAACAACGACCGCCGTATCGGCGTCGATCGCCGCAGCGATCGCCTCGGCCGGCGTGGTCTTGACCTGCCGACCGGGCAGCATCGCGGCGATCCCCTGCGCCACATACAGGTCCGTCGGAAAGTTGCCTGGCTCGGTCAGGATCGTCGATCGCGACGGGCGGGCGTTGCAGGCCGCGGTGATCAGCTTGAACAGGTTCACCGAGGTGGAATCGGCAACGATCACCTCATCCGCACCGGCCCCGATGATCGGCGCGATGCGCGCGCCGATCCGCGCCGGCGCATCGATCCACTGGTGCTTGTTCCAGCTGGCGATCAGGTCCGTGCCCCATTGCCGTTCCACCGTTCGCGCGACTCGTTCCGTCGCGCCCCGCGGCAGCGCACCGAGCGAGTTCCCGTCCAGGTAGATCAGTTCCGGCGGCAGTTGGAATCGCGCCCGGCAAGCACGCAGCGGATCCGTCGCGTCCATCGCGCGGATCGCTTCGAGATCGGGCCATACCGACGGCGCGATCACAAGACCGCCCTCACGGTGAGAAGTTCGGGGAAGAATACCTGGTCGATCACCTTGGCGAGATACGGCACCCCGGCGGTGCCGCCCGTCCCGCGCTTGAACCCGATCACCCGCTCGACGGTCTTCAGATGACCGAACCGCCAGAGCTGGAAGCGATATTCGAGGTCAACCAGCTTCTCGGCCAGTTCATACAGGTTCCAATACCGCTCCGGCTCCGCATAGACGCTGCGCCAGCACGCTTCCACATCCGCCGATGCCGCATAGGGCACCGTAAAATCGCGCTCCAGCCGATCCGCGGGAACGGGTAGCCCACCGCGCGCCAGCGCGCGCAACGCCTCGTCGTAGATGCTCGGCCGGTTCAGTTCGTCGGTCAGCACCGCCTGAAGATGCGGCGCGTCGGCGAACACTCCGATCATCGCGGCGTTCTTGTTCCCCATCAGGAATTCCATCGCGCGATACTGGTGCGACTGGAACCCCGAACTCGCGCCCAGCTTGCCGCGCATCGCGGAGTAATCCGCCGGGGTAATGGTCGCCAGGATTTCCCAGCTACCGATCAGCTGCTGCTGCACGCGCGCGACGCGGGCCATCATCTTGAACGCGGTATCCAGCCGGTCCGCCGCGATGGCGTCGCGCGCTGCGGTCAATTCGTGGAGACATAGCTTCATCCACAGTTCGGAGGCCTGATGGATGACGATGAACAGCATCTCGTCATGCGTGTCCGACAACGGCGCCTGGCACGCGAGAAGCTCGTCGAGCCGCAGGTAGCTCGTATAGGTGGGGCTGCCGTTGGCCGGCGCGCTGGTTGAGGAGCGGGTTTCCATGATCGCCGCTTTAGAGGAAGCGGCCGGGCCGCTCTACGGCCTTACGAATCCGGCCCGCACAGCCAGGCCGCGCACGCCAGATCCTGCACGATGCTGCCCAGCGACTTGTACAGCGTCACGTCTGCGGGCGAAATGCGGCCTGCCTTTGTACCCGCGAAGACCTCGCCGATCTCTCCGAGCACATGCGCATCATCGACCAGCCCTGCCGCCTTTGCTGCGAGGAACTCGGCGCCTTGCGACAGAACACCGGTGCGATGGTCGGCGAAGAATCGCGCGCGTGCGACCAGGTCGGTCGCGACCTCCTGGGGCCCGGCGCGGCTCGATCCGACGGCATTGATGTGGGTGCCCGCCCGCACGTTGGCGGCCGAAAGGATGGGCTCGGAAGCGGCCGTCACCGTGCAGACGATATCCGCTGCCCCTGCCGCCTCGGCAACCGTCGCCGCGACATCCCCGCCGACCGCGGACGCAAGCGCCCGGGCCCGTGCCGCATTCCGTCCCCAGATGATGACGTGACCCAGCGGCCGCACGGCGCGGATAGCCTCGACGTGGCGCCGCGCCTGTTCCCCGGTGCCCAGGACCGCCAGATCGGCGGCATCGGCAGGCGCCAGCGCCAGGGTCGCCGCTGCCGAGGCGGCCGCTGTGCGGATCGCCGTCAGTTCGCCCGCATCCACCACCGCGGCCGGCGCCCCGGTGGCAGGATCGAACATCACCACCACGCCTTGGTGCGACATGCCGCCGCGCGCGACGTTACCCGGAAAGACACTGACGATCTTCGCGCCGAACGGACCATCGTCCAGCGCGCCCGGCATCACCCCGAAGGCATTGTCCGCGCCGAGATCGATGATCCCGCGCAGCAGCTGCCTCGTGTTGCCGTGCGACAGCGCGATCATGGCGTCGCGCACCAGCGGCACTGCGATGTCATAGGTCAGGCGCGCGGCGACTTCCTGCGCATCGATGATCCGCATCGTCACGCCGCCGCCTCAGTTGCGATCCGCGCGCGAAACCAGCGGATCAGCAGGGTCGCGTTGAGCAGCATGACCACGCCGTAGATGTTCTGCGTCACGGCAAGCGGCAGGCTGCCCAGCACGGTGAGCGTGAGGAACAGCGCCAGCGTCGCATTCTGCACGCCGGTCTCGATCGCCAGTGTCATGCGATCGCGGCTGCCCAGGCCCAGCACCCGGCCGGCGAGCAGGCCGACCCCCATCGCGCAGGCGTTGAGCGCGTAGATCGCCGGCGTGGCTGCGATCAGGCTCTGCAACACCATGTCCAGGCTCACCGCGACCGAAAAGCCGATCACGGCGATCAGGACGATCAGCGCGGTCGGACGCAGGCGCCGGGCGATCTTCGCTGCCGATGCCGGTGCCAGCCGATTGACGATCATGCCGGCCGCGATCGGCAACAGGGTGATCCGGGCGAGCTGACCCATCGTCGATAGGACATCGAGGTGCGGCACCGGCGCGTCTCCCGTTCCCAGGAACCACTGCACCGCCCAGCCCAGCAGCAGGGGAATCGTGAACACCGTCACCACACTGGTCAGCACCGTCAGCACGACGGCAAGCGCAACGTTGCCGCGGCCGACGAATGTCAGCGCATTTGATGTCGTCCCCGCCGGACAGATCGACACGATGAACAGCCCCAGGGCCAGTTCCGGCGGAAGGCGGAACAGCGTGGCAATACCAAGGCCCAGCAGCGGCAGGATCAGAAGGTGAATGGCCAGTCCCGCGACCACCGCGCGCCCGCCCGTCACGATCGCCGTGAAATCACGCAGCGCCAGTGTCAGGCCCAGGCTGAACATGATCAGCATCAGCCCGCACGGCACCAGTGTCTGGTTGACGAAGGCGATCGCCTCCGCGCTCATGCGCCCCATACCTCGCGCGCGTAGCGGATGAAGTTCTGCCCCATGATCTTCTCGATCCGCGCCGATCCGTGGCCGCGCGCTTGGAGCAGGGCGACCAATTTGCGGAACTGGTCGGGGCCACTCAGATCCTCCACGAACGGCAACGTATCTGGGTTTTCGCCGCGTGCGCCGATGCCTGCCGCACGGCGTGCCGCTACTTCCGCCCGCACCGCTGCACGGTAAGCCGCCATGTCGTCGATGCCGGTGGTGCCCCCGTCGGTCCCGATACCGACATGATCCTCGCCGCAGATTTTGATGGCGTGTTCGATATGCGCCACCACATCCGCCGCGGTGGCGACGCTGCGCGGATTTAGAAACGGCATGAAGTAAATGCCGACGAAGCCACCCCGCTCCGCCACCAGCCGCAATTCGGCGTCGGTCTTGTTGCGCGGCAGATCGGTCAGCGCGCGGCAGCCGGTGTGATTGATCGAGATCGGCTGCGTGGAAAGCCGCGCCGCCTCCAGGCACGTCCGCTCCCCGCTATGCGACAGATCGACCATGACGCGGTTCGCGTTCAGCCGCTCGATCACCGCCCGGCCGAATGCGGTGATGCCGCCGTTGTCGGGCGCCATCGATCCGCTGCCCGCGGCATTGGCCGGGTTGTAGGTCAGCTGGATCACGCGCACGCCCAGGTCCGCGAACACATCGGCGCGGCTCGCGTCGCTGCCCAGCATGGTCGTGTTCTGGAATCCGTAGATGACGCCGATCTTGCCCTGGTCGCGCGCGCGAAGGATGTCCGCCGCCGTCAGCACCTTCGTCAGCGCATCGGGCCGGGCACGCAGCCGTGCCTCCCACCAGCCGATCTCCCGCACCGTCTCCTCGAACGGATCGCCGTCTCCCGCGACGTGGCCGATCGTGACGTTCACCGCATCCATCCCGGATGCGCGGGCATCGGCGATCACGCGCTCGCGCAGGGCGCGCGGATCGGCTTGCGCGCTCGCGCCATCCGGCTGACGGGCGTTGGGATCACTGAAACCGCCCAGCGCATTGACGATCAGCAGGTCCGCGGTGGCGCGGGGCGATGGCAGCGCGGCGGCGGCGCTGGCGGCGAACGCGCCGCCGGCAAGGCCCAGGAAGGTACGCCGGTCAGTCACGGGCCAGCTCCTGTTCGGTGACCGGGCGAAAACCGCCCCGTTCGTAGGCGCGCCCGCGCTTCACCGTCATCGCCACGCTTCGCATGTTGGCGATATCGGCAAGCGGATTGCGCGTCAGGACCACCATGTTGGCGAGCTTGCCGGGGATGATGGTGCCCATGTCCGCGGCCTGGCCCATCGTCCGCGCTCCCGTCAGCGTCGCGGCGCTGATCGCCTCGGCGGGCGTGAACCCGGCCTTGCGGACGAGTAGTTCCAGCTCGTCGAACAGCCCCGGATAGGGTGCCCCCGCGCCGGTATCGCCATCGGTGCCGGCGGAGATCGGCACGCCGGCACGATGCGCCTGCGCCGTCAGCGCGGCGGCGAGGTCGAGCGAGCAATAAGGCGGCGGCCCGCCGGCCTCGGCGCGCTTCTCGCTTTCCTCATAGACCCGCAGCGTCGCATC
Source organism: Sphingomonas sp. (assembly GCA_042096015.1). GTDB lineage: Bacteria > Pseudomonadota > Alphaproteobacteria > Sphingomonadales > Sphingomonadaceae > Sphingomonas. Next base: position 3,008 of record JBELMF010000012.1, on the reverse strand, counting down.
GAGCAGCATGCCACGCTTCTTCATGTCGGCGAAAAGCCCGGCCATCACCGGATTGTCGCCGCGCAGAAAAGGCGCGGGATCAATCGGCACGCGCTGCTGATAGCTTTGCGGGCGTTTGTCGACCGCCTGATAGGCGAGGTAACAGGTGTGTGACACGACGTCAGGGCCCGCGGCAATCACGTCGGCGGGCGGCGTGGGGAAAACCATGCCGTGCGCCCACACCTGCATTTTCTGCCGGTGCGCTTCGCGGGTGATCCGGGCGATCAGGTCCGCGGGCAGGTTGGCGTAGATCTTGATCGCGGTCGCGCCGGTGCCGCGTGCCCGGGCCACTGCCAGCGGCAGATCGGTCGAGGCGTCGATTGCCTGCATCCATGCGCCCTCGCCCGGCTTGACGCCGGCGCTTACCGCCAGCGTGCGCGGATCATCGAAGAAGCTTGGGCCGGCGAAGAGCGCTGCATAATAAAGGTCCGGCGAGGCGATTTCGCCGACAATGGCCGCGCGCGCCAGCTCGGCGACGGCGCGAAGGTCGTCCGCCATGATCCGGGTCGCGGTGATACCGCTGTACAGGTCGCGCCGCATCAGGGCCTCTGCCCTCCGGCGATTGGGCGGCGTGGCGACGTGCTGGTGGCTGTCGATCAGCCCCGGCAACAGGTACCGGCCCGACAGATCGACCACCTTGGCGCCGTCCAGCATGGTAGCCGAAATCTGCGCATCCGGCACGACCGCCTCGATCCGCTCGCCCTGGGTCACCACCGCCATGCCGGGCGCCGCCGCGCCGCCCTGCCCGTCGATCAGCGTTGCGCCGCGATACACGGTAACCGGCTCCCGCCCGGCCGCCACGTCCCCGGCGTGCGCGTCAGTAACCCCGGCCAGCGCGCAGACCAGCGCCAGCATCATTACCCATGGTCGCATATGTCCCCCTCATCGGGGGGCCTACCATCACCTGCCCGCCACGGCGAGCGTGAATGCATCGCCGCCGGTCAGCCCGCTCTCGCGCGATGGAACAGGGTGATCGTCTCTTCATAGCAGCGTCGGTTCTCCGACGTGGCGGGGCGTGCCAGCAGGCTCACCGCGATCGCCGCGACGGCACTGACGATGAAGCCGGGGATGATCTCGTACACCGCCGCCGACGGCGCCGCGCCACCGATCGTGAACGGCGCATACAGCCAGATCAGCACGGTCGCGGCACCCGCGACGATGCCGGCCAGCGCCCCGTCGCGGGTCATCCGCCGCCAGTGCAGGCTGAGCAGGATCGCGGGGCCGAACGCTGCGCCGAAACCCGCCCAGGCATTGCTGACCAGCGACAGGATGCTGCTCGACCGGTCGAGCGCCAGCAGGATCGCGACCACGGCAACCGCCAGCGTCGCGATCCGGCCCACCAGCACCAACTCCCCCTGGCTCGCCGTGCGCCGGAAGAAGGTCTTGTAGAAATCCTCGGTGAGCGAGCTCGACGATACCAGCAGCTGCGACGAGATCGTGCTCATGATCGCCGCCAGGATCGCGGCCAGCAGGAAACCGGCGACATACGGGTTGAACAGGGTTTGCGAGAGCGCGATGAAGATCGTCTCGGGATCGTCGAGCGGCAGGCCCGTTTGGGTGACATACGCCAGCCCGGATACGCCGCACAGAACGGAGCCGATCACCGTCACCAGCATCCACGACATGCCGATCCGCCGCGTTGTCGGCATGTCGCGGACCGATCGCACTGCCATGAAGCGAACGATGATGTGCGGCTGTCCGAAATAGCCCAACCCCCATGCCAGGCTGGACAGCAGGCCCAGCACGCTGACGCCCGGCAGCCAGGAGAAATAGTCCGGGTTGGTTGCCGTCACCGCTGCCTGGGTGTCGGACCAGCCGCCCAGCGTCGCGATGATCACGATCGGCACGATCACCAGTGCGGCGAACATGATGCAGCCCTGCACGAAATCGGTCAGGCTCACCGCCAGGAATCCGCCGAACAGCGTGTAGGCGATGACAACACCCGCGGTCAGCATCAGGCCTGCGACATAATCAAAGCCGAACGATGCTTCGAACAGCTTCCCGCCGGCGACCAGCCCGGCCGAGGTGTACAAGGTGAAGAAGATGACGATGACGAGCGATGCCAACACCCGCAGCATGCGGCTGCGGTCATCGAAGCGCTTCTCCAGATAATCGGGGATGGTCACGGCGTCGCCGATGACTTCGGTGAAGACCCGCAGTCGCGGCGCGACCAGCAGATAATTCGCCCACGCCCCCACCAGCAGTCCCACCGCGATCCACGCGGCGCTGTAGCCTGCGAGATAAATCGCGCCCGGCAGGCCCATCAGCATCCAGCCGCTCATGTCGGATGCACCCGCCGACAGCGCGGCGACTGCGGGCGAAAGCTGGCGCCCGCCCAGCATGAATTCGGATACGTTGCTGGTCGATTTGCGCCACGCATACAGGCCGATGCCAAGCATCAGTACAAAATATCCGGCCAGCGAAACGCCGGTTTCGAAGTTCATCGCATCATGTTCCAGTGATTGCCGGCCCTCTGGCCGATGGTCGGGTCGTCGAATGGTCCGGCGTCAGGCGCGGGTCTGCCCGATCCCCCGGACGAGATATTTGAAGCTGGTGAGCTGCTCCAGCCCGACAGGTCCGCGCGCGTGCATCTTGCCGGTGGCGATCCCGATCTCTGCGCCCATGCCGAATTCTCCGCCGTCGGAGAATTGCGTGGAGGCATTGTGCATCACCACCGCGCTGTCGATGGCCAGCATGAAGCGCTCGGCCGCATCACCATCCTCGGTCAGGATCGCATCGGTATGGCCGGACGAATGATCGGCAACAAAGGCGATCGCCTCGTCCAGATCCTCGACGATCTTCACCGATGCGACGGCGTCCAGATATTCGCGGTCCCAATCCTCTGCGTCTGCGGGCAACAGCCGCGCGTCGATGCCGCAGGCCTGCGGGTCGCCACGCAGCTCGCAGTCGGGCATCGCATCGGCCAGCGCCGGAACCGCCTGAGCCGCGATCGCGCGATCGATCACGAT
>JBELMF010000011.1:0-37385 GCA_042096015.1 Sphingomonas sp. | reverse complement strand
GGCCATGATCCGACGATCATTCTCGAGGATCTGCTCCTTCACCATACGTAGCTGGGCGGCCAACATCTCCAGGCACACCCGTGCGTCGGCGGGCACTCGCTCATCCGTCGGATCGGCCATGACGTCGAGCAACTGCTCGATGCCGTTTCTGCCAATCGGCGCCACGACGCCGAACTCGGCAAGGTGCGCCCGCAATGCGCTCGACAGCTGCGTCCGCTGGCGGTTAAGGATCAGGCGAACACGGTGCAGAATCATCGCACTCTGCTGCTCGGGTGACTTGATCCCGACGAAGCGCATCGTGGGCCGCGTCACTGCTCGCAGATCGCCTCGGCATCCGCCGCGTCGTTCTTTCCCCGTTTGACGTACGGCTTCACATATTGCGCCGGCATCAGCTTCACTTCATGCCCCAGCGCGACCAGCTCACGCGCCCAGTAGTGCGAGGACGCGCAGGCCTCGATGCCGATCAGGCACGGCGGCAGCTTCGCAAAGAACTTCAGCATGCGCCCGCGCGTCAGGCGCTGACGAACTACCGCATCGCCCTCAGCATCAATGCCGTGCACCTGAAACACGTTCTTCGCGATATCCAGACCGATCGTCGTGACGTTCCCCATAGCAGCTCTCCCTCAGCTCTCCGCAGATCATCCTGCTGGAGGGTTGGAGAGCCGTCCACGTCATCAATTGCGGACATCGAGGCCGCCGCTAGCGTATGGACATGTCGATCCTCGTCCTTCTTCTCGTCGGCGCACTCATTGGCTTCGTTGTAGGGTTCGCGGTTTCGCGTCAGCGGATCGGCTGCATAATCTTGCTGATCGTGCCTATCGCGATGATGGTGTATGTCGGTCGCTGGCAAGCGGCTCACCCAGAGAGCATGCGATCAACCAGCGCGTTAGATTTCCTCTTCGGTCCGTTTTGGCCGAGCCTCGGGGCACTTGCCGGGTTTTATACTGTAAGAAAGCTACGGGAGTGGTTCGCGACGTAGTGGCGGCGGCAGCTAAACTGCCAACTTCAGACACACCCATCTCGCACGTCACGCCATCCCCTCACCGCGCCACAACAACCTTCCCATCCGCCACCACATACCGCACCTGCCGCAGGTTCTTCAGGTCCGCCAGCGGATCCGCCCCAACCACCAGCAAATCGGCGATCTTCCCGGGCTCCACCGTCCCCAGCTTGTCGCCCATCCGCATGATCTGCGCCCCCACGCGCGTCGCGGACGCCAGCACCTCCGCGTTGCTCAGCCCCGCCTGCCGCAGATAGTCCAGCTCGCGGAAATAAGCGTCGGGATAGCGCACCTCATTCTCGAACGGGATGTCGGTCCCCACGCCGATCGGCACGCCCGCGCGATGCGCCTCGGCGACGCGCTTCAGGTGATCGCCCTGATCGATCACGAAGCGGCGCGAATGGGTGTGGTAGAAGCCGCCGGTCGGGATGCCCGCGGTCGGGTATCCGCCCGCCAGCAGATTGTCGAACGCGCCAATCGTCGGCACGAACGCGGTGCCGTGCTTCTTCATCAGCGGCACCGCCTGGTCGCTCATGTCGAGCGGATGCTCGAGGCTGTCGACCCCCGCCGCGATCGCCCAGTCGGTATATTTGCCATAGCTGTCGATCGCCACCGGCACGCCGAGCGAATGCGCCTCGTCGATCGCGGCGGCGATCTCCTCCTGGTCGCCTGGCGCGCCGAGCTTGATCCAGTCGGCGAGCACGCGCACCTGCTCGCGCACCGCAGCGCGCCATTCCCACGGGCCGTTGTTGCCGTGCGAGGCGCCGCCCAGCCCCGGCTTCTGCCGCCCGGTCGCGGTCGAGGTCACCTCATCGCCATGGCCGCTGGTGCTGGAGATGATCCGCCCGCTCCACATCCCGCGCGGACCCCGGATGATGCCGCGATCGACCCCTTCCTTGATGCGCAGCGCGACGTCGTCCATCGTCCCCTCGTCGCGCGCGGCGGTGCTGCCGGCGTCGATCAGCTGGCTCGCCAGCGCGGTGCCGCGGATCGCGGCGGCGGCGGGGCTGTCCGAATAGGCGCCCATGTCGGGCCCACGCTGCTGCGTGAAGTGGATGTGGAGGTCAATCAGGCCGGGCATCACGTAGAGCCCGGTCGCGTCGATCGTGCGCGCTGCGTTGGCAGGCACCGGCGTGCGCCCCGCCGGCCCCGCGGCGAGGATGCGGTCGCCCTGCGTCACCACCACCGCATTGGCGATCGGCGCTCCCCCGCGCCCGTCGATCAGCGTGCCGCCGGTGAGCACCAGGATCGGTTCGCGGCTGCGGTCGACCGGCGGGATCGGGATGCGGCGCACATCGTCGGTCGTCTCCGGGATCGGCCGCTTCGGCGTCGCCTGAGTCTGGGCGAGCGCCGGCGACACCGCCAGCACCGCTGCGACCGCCCCGAACATCCACGCCCGCTTATTCCGCCGATCCGCCATCGCGCGACCCCCTGACTGTTCGATATAACGAATTGCACGTGATTTAGCGCATGATTGTGTTGACCGCACAAGCGCTTTTTGCTTCCATGTTGCGCAACGAAGCCGGGAGAATGGCGCGCTGCGCGCAACGATGTGGTCGTTGAAGGCGCATGATCGCCGCGTCATCCTCCCTGCCGAAGGCCCCACAGGAGGACCGCGCTCATGACCAGCCAGACGCTTACCGATTTCGCCGCCGGCATCGCCTCGGGCGCGATCCGCACGATCGATCTCACGCAGACGCTGTCGCCCGACACACCCACGCTCGTCCTGCCGCCCGAGTTCGGCCAGTGCGCCGGCTTCAGCCAGCAGGAGATCTCGCGCTACGACGAACGCGGCGTCGCCTGGTATTGGAACAATTTCACCGTCGGCGAGCATACCGGCACGCATTTCGACGCGCCGATCCACTGGGTGACGGGCAAAGACCTGCCCAACAACGCGCTCGACACCCTGCCGCCCAAGGATTTCGTCGCCTCCGCGGTGGTGATCGACATTTCGGCCCAGTCCGCCGCTGATCCCGATTACCTCCTCACCGTCGCCGATATCGAAGTGTGGGAGGCCGAACACGGCCGCATCCCGCCGCGCGCCTGGGTGATGCTGCGCACCGACTGGTCGAAGCGCGAGGGCGAGGCCTATACCAACCGCCGCGAGGACGGCGCGCATACCCCCGGCCCGTCGGTCGAGGCGGTGCGCTTCCTCATTGACGAGCGCCAGGCGCACGGCCTTGGCGTCGAGACGATCGGCACCGATGCCGGCCAGGCGCACCTCCTCGACCCCGCCTACCCGGCGCACAGCTTCTTCCACGCCGCCGGCCGCTACGGCCTGCAATGCCTCGCCAATCTCGATCAGCTGCCGCCGACCGGCGCGGTGATCGTGGCGACCCCGCTCAAGATCGCCGGCGGCTCGGGCAGCCCGCTGCGCGTCCTTGCCTTCGTCGGCGGCTGAGGCGATGGCGGAACGCTCGTTCAAGGCGGAAGTCGAGCAGCTCCGGCTCGGCGACGGCGATGTCTTCCACGGCGAAGGGATCCTCGCCGTCACCAAGGCGCTGCTGCAATCCGGCGTGGCCTATGTCGGCGGCTATCAGGGCTCGCCGATCAGCCATTTGATGGACGTGTTCGCCGACGCCAACGACCTGATGCGCGAACTCGGCGTCCATTTCGAATCCTCGGCGAGCGAGGCGACCGCGGCGGCGATGCTTGCGGCGTCGGTCAATTATCCGCTGCGCGGCGCGGTGGCGTGGAAGTCGGTGGTCGGCACCAACGTCGCCTCGGACGCCTTGTCCAACGTCGCCTCGGGCGGCGTCACCGGCGGCGCGCTCGTCATCCTCGGCGAGGATTATGGCGAAGGCTCCTCGATCATGCAGGAGCGCACGCATGCCTTCGCGATGAAGTCGCAGATGTGGCTGCTCGATCCGCGCCCGAACCTTACCGCGATCGTCGACATGGTCGAGAAGGGGTTTCAGCTCTCCGAAGCGTCCAACACGCCGGTGATGCTCGAGCTGCGCGTGCGCGCCTGCCACGTCACCGGCAGCTTCACCGCCAAGGACAACAAGCGCCCGCCGCTCACCGTCGCCGAAGCCGCCGAAGCACCGATCCGCGACACCGACCGCATCGTCCTGCCACCGGCCAATTTCCTCCACGAGGTGGAGAAGATCGAGAAGCGCTGGCCCGCCGCGATCGACTTCATCCGCCAGCACCAGCTCAACGAGCATTTCGGCACGCGCGACGACGACATCGGGATCATCGTCCAGGGCGGCCTGTTCAATTCCCTGAACCGCGCGCTCGAGCTGCTCGACCTGTCGGACGCCTATGGCAATGCCAAGCTGCCGATCTACGTCCTCAACGTCACCTATCCGCTGATCCCCGACGAGATCAGCGATTTCTGCGCGGGCAAAAGCGCGGTGCTGGTGATCGAGGAAGGCCAGCCCGAATTCATCGAGCACGAACTCAACACGCTTGTCCGCCGCGCCGATCTCCAGACGAAGATCGTCGGCAAGGACGTGCTGCCGCGCGCCGGCGAATATGGCGGCGCGGTGATCCGCGATGGCATCGCCAAGTTCCTGCGCGCGCATGCCCCCGAACGGGCGCCGGAAGAGGCCGCGCCCGCCCCTGCCCCGGCCCTATCGCCGGCGATGGTGCCGCAGCGTCCCGCGGGCTTCTGCACCGGCTGCCCCGAGCGGCCGATCTTCTCGGCGATGAAGCTGGTGCAGAAGGAGCTTGGCGCGTTCCACGTCTCGGCCGACATCGGCTGCCACCTCTTCTCGATCCTGCCGCCGTTCCACATCGGCAACACGACGATGGGCTATGGCCTGGGCACCGCCGGCGCCTCCGCCTTCAAGCCGCGCGACAAGCGCGCGATCGCGATCATGGGCGACGGCGGCTTCTGGCATAACGGCCTGACCTCCGGGATCGGCAACGCCGTCTTCAACCAGGACGACAACCTCACCATCATCGTCGACAATGGCTATTCGGCGGCGACCGGCGGGCAGGACATCCTCTCCTCGCGCGCCAAGCCGCCGCACCGCAAGACCAACAACCCGATCGAGAAGGCGGTGCGCGGCGTCGGCATCGGCTGGGCCAAGACGATGACGCGCACCTATGACGTCGCCGGCATGCGCGATGCGATCCGCGACGCTTTGGTGTCGCCCGGGAAGGGACCGAAGGTGCTGGTCGCCCAGTCGGAATGCCAGCTCAACCGCCAGCGCCGCATCAAGCCGCTGATGGCCAAGGCGATCAAGAGCGGTCAGCGCGTCGTGCGCGAGCGGTTCGGCGTCGATCCCGACACCTGCACCGGCGACCATAGCTGCATCCGCCTGTCGGGCTGCCCCTCGCTGACGATCAAGCCCAACCCCGATCCGCTGCGGCAAGATCCGATCGCGCATGTCGAGAACAGCTGCGTCGGCTGCGGCGTATGCGGCGAGGTCAGCCACGCCGCGGTGCTCTGCCCGTCGTTCTACAAGGCACAGATCATCGCCAACCCCGACCGCCGCGACCGGCTGCGGCAGCGGGTGCGCGACTGGGTGATCGGCGCCTTGCAGCGTCGCACCAGCCGCTCGATCGCCGCGAGGGCCTTCTGATGGGCAAGCGCTTGACCATCGCGATCCTCGGCCTCGGCGGCCAGGGCGGCGGCGTGCTCGCCGATTGGGTCGTCCAGCTCGGCGAGGCCAACGGCTATGTCGCGCAAGGGACGTCGGTCCCCGGCGTCGCGCAGCGCACCGGCGCGACGATCTATTACGTGGAGATGATCCCCGCCGGCGCCAGCGAGCCGGTGCTGGCGCTCACCCCCGTGCCGGGCGACGTCGACGTGGTCGTCGCCTCGGAGCTGATGGAGGCGGGCCGCGCGATCCTGCGCGGCTTCGTCGGCAAGCAGACGGTGCTGATCGGCTCCACCCACCGCGTCTTTGCGATCGACGAGAAATCGGCGATGGGCGACGGCCGCGCGAGCGGCGAGCGGATCGTCGCCGCCGCACAGGAGCGCTCGAAGCGCTTCATCGGCTTCGACATGGACGCCGCCGCCGATCGCGCGGGCACGGTGATCAGCTCGGTGATGTTCGGCGCGCTGGCGGGCAGCGAGGCGCTGCCCTTCCCGCGCGCGGCGTTCGAGGCCGCGATCCGCGCCGGCGGCAAGGCCGTCGAGGCCAGCCTCAAGGGCTTCGACGCCGGCTTCGAAGCCGCGCAGGGCCGCCCCGAACCCGCGCTGGCCGTAGCGCCGGCAACGGCGCCAATCTCGGCGATCGGCCGCGCCCTGCTCGCCCGCATCGAACTGCTGCTCCCGGCCGAAGCGCACGCGTTCGCGATCGAGGGCGTCCGCCGCCTGATGGATTATCAGGACGCGGCCTATGCCGAACTCTACCTCGATCGTCTCGCCGCGCTGCGCGATGATCCCGCAGTACTCACCGAGGCCGCCCGCCACCTCGCCTTGTGGATGGCCTATGACGACACGATCCGCGTCGCCGACCTCAAGGTCCGCGAGACCCGCCTCGCGCGCGTGCGCGGCGAGGTGAAGGCCAAGCCCGACCAGATCGTCGCGGTCACCGAATATATGCACCCGCGGCTGGAGGAGATCTGCGAAACGCTCCCCGCCTGGCTCGGCGCGCGCATCCTCGCCAGCAAGCGGCTGAGCGGCTGGCTCGCGCCCCTGTTCCGCAAGGGCCGCCACGTCGAGACGACCAGCATCCGCTGGTTCATCATGCTGTGGCTGCTCGCCGCCATGCGCCGCTGGCGCCGCGGCACCCTGCGCTACGGCCACGAACAGGCGCGGATCGCCGATTGGCTCGCGCTGGTGCGCGACGCCGCGCCAGATGTCGGGCTCGAACTCGTCAAATGCCAGCGGCTGATCAAAGGCTATGGCGACACCTTCGCGCGCGGCCTCGCCAACTACACCCGCATCACCGACCGCTACCGCGCCGGCAGGCTAGACGCGGCCAGCATCTGCCGCCTGCGCGAGGCGGCATTGGCCGACGAGGATGGTGTGGCGCTGGATCGCGCACTGGCGTCGTAAACGCCACCATCGTCATGCCGGGCTTGTCCCGGCATGACGATGAACGGAGCGCTCGCCGTTGCTAAGCCCCTCCCCTTCAGGGGAGGGGTTCGGGTGGGGGCCGTCCTCATGTGCCTCGGACTCGGTGAGACGGCGAGGCCCCACCCCCAACCCCTCCCCTGAAGGAGATGGGCTAGCGCCTGCTTATGAGGGTTGCCGAAGCGACGCCGCCCGCTCCGCAATCCAAGCATCTACCCGTGCATCAAGCAGCGTCATCGGCATTTGCCCCTGCGCCAGGATCAGATCGTGGAACGCGCGAATATCGAACCGCTCGCCAAGCGCCTGCTCCGCGCGCCCGCGCATCGCGACGATCTTAAGCTCGCCCACCTTATAGGCCACTGCCCCCGCCGGTGCCCCGATATAGCGCGCAAGCTCGGTATCGATGTTGATGTCCGACAGGGCGGTATTGTCGGTGAAGCAGGCGCGGGCCTGAGCATAGCTCCAGCCCATGACGTGGATGCCCGTATCCACCACCATGCGGCACGCGCGCCACATCTCGGTCGACAGGCTGCCGAACCGTTCATACGGATCGCGGTACACACCCATCTCGTGCCCGAGCCGCTCGGCATAGAGCGCCCAGCCTTCGCGGAACGCCAGCAGGTCGCGCGCACGCCGGAACGACGGCAGCGCTGCATTCTCGCGCGCCAGTGCCCCATGGGTATGATGCCCCGGCGCCGCCTCGTGCAGGCTGAGCGCGGGCACCTCGTACAGCGGCCGCTGATCGAGGTGCGAGGTGTTGACGACGAACGTCCCCGCGAACCCCTTGGCGAGATCCCCGCCCCCGCCGCCGCGCGCGGTGGTATAGCCCTCCTCCAGCTCATGCGGGACGGGCACGATCGTGAACGGCTGGCGCGGCAGCATGCCGAAATAGCGCGGCAGCACCCCGTCGATCCGCTTCGCCGCCGCGGCGTACTGGTCGATCAGCCCCTCGCGGCTGGTCGCATAGAAGCGCGGATCGGTGCGCAGGAAGCGCAGCCAGTCGGCGAAGCTGCCGGTGAACCCCGCCTCGGCAATCACCTTGTCCATCTCGGCCCGGATCCGCTTCACTTCGGCGAGGCCCATGGCGTGGATCTGCTCGGCGGTGAGATCGGTGGTGGTGTAGTAGCGTAGGAGGAAATCGTAATAGGCGCGTCCGCCCGGCACCGCGGCGATGCCCAGCGCCTTGCGTGCCCTGGCACGATACGGGCCGTCGATGAAGGCCAGCGCGGCGCGCTGCGCCGGCCGGATCTCGCGCTCCACCACCTGCGCCGCGCGCGTCGCCAGCGCCGGATAATCCTTGAGCGGCGCCACCAGCGGGTCGTCCGCCGCCGCCGGTGCGACCTGCTTGCGCAGCACCGCAACGGCGACATCCACCACCACCGCCGGATGCGTCCAGCCCGTGGCGATGCCGCGCTCCAGATTGGCGCGCTCGGCGGCGAAATAGGCCGGTACGCCGCGCAGCCGCGCTATCCACGCCTCGCCCTCGGCTGCGCTCTTCACCACCGTCCCGCGCGCCGCAGCATAAGGCATGTTGTAAAACCCCTCATGCGCCACGAAGGCAAAGCGCGTGTCGTCGAAGCCGATGCCGTCGATCCGCCACCCGACCGTCTGCCGCAGGAAGTCACGGTTCGCCGCCTCCTCCGCCGACAGCCCGGCAGGATCGATCGCGTCAAGCGCCGCGCGCAGCCGCTCCAGCCCCGCCTTGCGCTGCGCCCGCCCCACCGGCGTCTCGTCGGGCCAGCCGTCGCGCGCGGAGGGCGGATCGGATCGCCCGGCCTCCATCGGATAACGCGCGGTGAACGCCTCGTAGTCCGCCACCACCTGCGCGAGATCGGCAGGCGCCGCCGCCGTGACCAGCGCGAGCAGCGGCAAAGCGAGCAGGCGAAGCGTGCGGGCCGCCATGTCAGTTCGACAGATAGGCCATAGACATCAGCACCTTGGGCAGCATCGCGGCGCCCGCGTGCAGGCGGATCGGCGCCGGTGCGCGCGGCGGGACCGACAGCGCGTCGCGATCGTTCGTCGCCAGCATCGCCGCCACCTCGCCGCCGATCATCGTGTTGAGCGAAATGCCGCGGCCATTGTCGGCCTGGATCGCCACCGCGTCGTCTCCGAGATCATAGACCTCGGGCAGGAACGACGAATTGAGCCACGCCACCCCCTCCCACAGATAGTCGATCCGCGGATCGGGCAGCGCTGCGAAATGCTGCGACACGCGCCGCCGCGCCTCGCGCACATGCGCGCGCGCGCCCTTCACGAGATAGGACGTGGCAAAGGCCGAGATCAGATGCCCGTGATCGTCGATCCGCGCGGTGAACAGATACGGCACCTTGTCGGTGAAGGCGCCGCCCTCGGGCAAGATCGCCGCGCGTTCGTCACGCGACAGCGGCGCGGTGGCGAACTGAATCACGTGCAGCGGCAACGCCGTGCGCCGCAAGGCCGGATGCAGCGCCGCATTGCCGCCGTTGGCCGCCAGCACCAGCCGCCGCGCCGAGACGGTGCCGCGCTCCGTCCGCGCCACCCAGCGGTCGCCCTCGCGCACCAGGTTGCCCACCCGACTATCGACGAACACCCCGGCACCCAGCCGCTGCGACGCCGCCGCCAGCCCGCGCGCATAGCCAAGCGGGTTGACGCTGCCGCCTTCGGCGAAGTGCAACGCACCGACATAGCGCTCCGCCCCGAACGCCTGCCCGATCCGCTCGCCCTCGACGAATCCCACCTCGAAGCCGCGCGAGGCCCATTGATTGGCGACTCGCCGTTGCGTCTCCGCCAGCGTGGCATTGTGCGCCGGCGCGTAGAAGCCGTCCTGCTTCGCCTCGCAATCGATCGCGTGCCGCGCGACCAACTCGAACACGCCGCGTCCCGACCGGCCGACCATGCGCGTCAGCTTCTCCGCCTTCGCCCGGCCGACCACGCGCCCGATCGTCTCGGGCGTGTGGCGGATGTAATCAGGCGCGATCAGCCCGCCGCTCCACCCGGTGGCGCCATCGCCGACCTGCCCCGCCTCCAGCAGCACCGTATTCACCCCAGCCTCGGCAAGGTGCAGCGCCGCTGTCAGCCCGGCGACCCCACCGCCGATCACCAGCACGTCGGTGTCGAGATCGCCGGCGAGCACCGGCAGCGCCGGGGCTGACGCGGCGGTGGCGGACCACACGGTCGCCGGCGACGGCAAGGCGTCCGCCGCGCGGCGGATCGGCTGATGCAGCATCACCGCACTGCCCGGCGTGGGAGACGGGGGACCATCGCGTGCGGCGCGCGTGGCGCCGTCACGACGTCCGCTGATCGGGGCAACGTCATGCTAGTCACACTTTCCTGTCGCACCGGACCACCGGCGCTGGGTTCGTTGATCTCGGGTCAGGCGGTGGCCGGCGCTGCGTGCGGCACGCGCTCGATCCGCCGCGCGATCGCAACGAAGAGCAGCACGCAGCACAAGGCCACGGGGGTGTTCATGATCATCGGCAGCGACATCTCGTTGTTGCCCACGATGGTGACGGCGATGAAGATCGCAGTTCCTTCCTGCCGCATCAGATGCTCGACACCGATCGCGATATTCTCGCGGCGCGAGAAGCCGGCAAAGCGCACGATCGTCATCACCACGCACACCATGATCAGGTTCAGCGCGACGGTGATCCAGAACAAGGCGCCCAGATTCTGTCGCAGCACCGGGATCTGATCGACCAGGATGAACCCGAACGAGGTGAACAGCACGATCGTCGCGGCATTCTTCAGGTATCGCTTGAACCAGATCGCAAAATCGGGCCGCAGCGCGCGGATCGTGAAGCCCACCGCCGCCGGCAGCACCGTGATCGAGAAGATATCCCAGAAGAAGGACGCGAGCGGCACCTGCACGTCCGCCTCCAGCCCCATGAAATGGAGCAGCGCGAAATGCGCATAGAAGGGGATGACGAAGATGTAGATCATGCTGAGCAGCAGCGTCATCGACATCGACAGCGCCAGATCGCCCTTGGCCATGTCGGTGAACAGATTGGACAGCATGCCGCCCGGCGTCGTCGCGAGCAGCACGAAGCCGACCGCCAGCGCCGGCGTCGGCGCCACCGTCAGCGCCAGCGTCACGCCGATCAGCGGCGGCACGATCAGCATCGAGCAGACGCCGAAGATCAGCGCGCGCTTGTTGCGGAACACTGCACGGAAATCCTCGGCGGTCAGCGACAGCCCCATCGAGGCCATCACCGCGATCAGCGATCCCGGCAGAAACCAATTGCCCAAAAGGGCCATCAGATCGGCATAGGTCATCCGGCGGTCCTCACGCGACCGCGAGCGTGATGGTGCAGGCGCCGTTGCGGCGGATCGTGCGGCAATCGGCCTGCGCCTTGGCGAGATCCTCGGGCAGGATGCGCGCGCAAACGTTCGCCTGAATCCAGCCGAATGGCATCAGCAGCCGCCCGCCGGGGCCATAGAACAGCCCGATGTCGTAGAATTCACCCGGCGGCAGCCCCTTGGTGCTGCCTGCCGCCAGATACGCCAGCACGATGTCGCCGGGGTCGGGATAGGAGGTGGCGTTCTCGAACGGGATCGCCGCCGTCGCCATGCCCGCGGGCAGCGTGCTCGCGGGCATCGGCACCGAGATCTCCGGCCCGGTCCAGATCGCATGCATCGCCTCGAACCCGGCGTTGCGCTCGGCCAGTTCCCACAGGAAAGCGCACGAGGCCGGCGCCGCCTTCTCCAGCAACTCGCAGCGCGCGGACAGCCCCGACTTGGCCTCGTTCAACGTGATCAGCCGCATCGTCAGCGCTCCCCCAGAGTGGCCAGATATTCGTCGCGTTGCAGCGCGATCGGCACATTGCCGTTCAGCCACAGGAAATCGTGGAAGCGCTTGAGATCGAACGCCGCGCCCTCGCGAATGCGCGCCTCGGCAAGGAACTCCAGCGTCTGCATCTTGCCGATCTGATATCCGATCGCCTGCCCCGGCGCGGCGGCGAAGAACACCGCCTCCTCCTCCGCGGTGGCGCGATCCATCGGCACCGTCTTCTCGAGATAATCCGCCGCCTGCGCGATGGTGAACTGCCCAAGCGCCAGCTTCACGTCGACCTCGACGCGAAGCGCCCGCAGCCGCGCAAAATTGTAGATGATCTCGCGCGTCTTGGGCGCATCGGCCCACAGCCCGGCCTGGAGCATCATCTCCTCGGCGTAGAAGCCGGTGCCCTCGTTGGCAGCGCTGTCGTAATAATGGCGGCGCAGCGGATCGGGATGCTTCCAGTCGAGGCTCAGCTGGAAGAAATGCCCCGGCACGCCCTCATGGACGATGATCGGCCGCGGATCGCGCGTGATCGACAGGTTGAAATAGCCGAGCTTGGGCGACGGATCGGGCAGATAGACGGTCGCATCCTGCCCCACCCGCGACGGCCCGGTCAGGTCGAACGTCCGCCCCAGCCAGCCGATCGGCGCGAGGTAAGCCGGGAACGGCAGCGCGTTATAATGCCCTACCCACTCGGGCACCGTCAGCAGGCGGTTGTCAGCCAGATAGCGCCGGACCTTCAACTCCTCGGCATCGAGCCGCGCCGTCACCGCGCCGATCGAGCCGCCGATCGGCAGCTCCGCCATACCGCGGTTGCGATTGCGCTCCAGCGTCTCGAACAGCACCGCACGCGCCCACTCCTGCCGACCCATCACCAGCAGCTCTTCGGGAGCATGCGGGATCAGCGCGACCCGATCGAGGAAGAAGCGATACGAGTCCGCCCCCACCGCAGTGGTCACCGGCAAGCCCGCCCGCTTAGCCTTCAGGAACGCCTCGAACCCCGCAAAGGCGCGGATCGCGCCAGCGACGCTGGCCTTCAGCCGCGCCCGCTGCCCCGCATCGGCAAAGGGCGCCAGCCCCGCCGCCATGCCATCGAGGCTGGCCGGCACCTGCGCGATCTGCCCCAGCGCGACATCGACGAACGGCCCGCGCATGTCGGAAAGGTTCGCCTGACCCGCCGCCAGCGTCGCCGGCACGCGGCCGAGCAGCCGGATCACCTCGTCGACGCGCGCGCGCTGCACCGGCGGCGGCGGCAGCAACACCTCGAACACCGGCTCGATCGCCTGCGCGACGTAGAAATGCGGCTGGCGCTGCCACGCCGCCACATGATCGAGCTCCCAATGCACCCGCGCCAGCGCCGATCCGACCAGCCGATAGTCGGTCTTCTCCGTCGCACTGCGCGGCGCGCGCGCCAGCGCCGTCCACCGCGCATCGAACGCCGCCAGCGTCGCCTTCTGCGCCGCCACGCCGGCCGGGGTCCAGTCGGGCGCCCAGCCCGCCGGCCGCTCGATCCGCGGCACGTCGTCGCTGGTCGCCGGCTGAGTCACCGCGCGCCACGCCCAGAAGTCCGCGCCCAGCGCCTGCACCGCAGGCTGCGCGGCAACCGGCTGGGCGCACACCAGCGCCAGGATCGAGGCGAGCCACCGCCTCACTTGTTCTTCACGTTGCGGTCGAAGAACTCGGCCATCTTCTTGAACGCGAAGCGTGTCTGCACCGTGCCTTCATTGTCCCAGCCGTGGTTGGCGCCGGGCAGCGTCACCAGCTCGAACATCTGCTGGTTGGCAATCATCTTCTCGGTCAGCGCGACCGTATCCGAATAAAGCACCACCGGATCGCGCGTGCCGTGGATGATCATCAGCGGGTCCTTCACGCCCTGCACCTGGTAGAGCGGCGACTGGCGCTCGTACCGGCCCGGCATGTCGGGGCCGGTCGGCGGGCCCATGATCCACATCTGCGACGGGTAGGCGTGCCACACGTTGGTCGCCGGCGCGCCAGCGATCCCCGCGGCATAGACGCCGGGCTTCTTGGCGAGCGACATGATCGTCATCAGCCCGCCGTAGCTCGACCCCCACAGCCCGACGCGCTTCGGATCGGCATAGCCCTTGGCGACCAGATAGCGCACGCCGCTCTCCAGGTCGTTGATATCCATCGTGCCGTAGCTGTGATGCTGCGTCTGGTTGTGCGCGCGGCCCTGCCCCCAGGAGCCGCGCAGGTTGACGGTGAGGACAATATAGCCCTGCGCGACGAAATATTGGTCGATGCCCCAGGTCGGGTGCGCACGGCGCCCGCCCCATTGGTTCTGCACGCCATCCGAATAGACCGACCCGACGATCACCGGGTATTTCTTGGCGGGATCATAGTTCGCCGGCAGCATCACCCGGCCGAGCAGATTCTGCCCGTCGACATGGCTGGGAAACTCGACATAGCCGACCTTCGCCCAGGTCTGCTGGTAGAAGCCGGGCAGCGGCGACTTGGTCACCTGCACCGCCTTCGCCCCCGGCTTCGCCAGGTCCACGACGTACAGCTCAGGCGGCGTCATGTCGTCGCTGAACCAGTCGGCGGCATAGCGGAAATCGGGCGAATAGACCGGCTTGTGCGTTCCAGCCGCCGCCCCGCTGACGCGCTCCACCGCACCGCCCGCCACCGGCACGCGGTAGATCTGACGCTCGGCCAGATAGCTCTTGTTCGACAAAAAATAGAGCTGGCGATTGGCGCGATCGACCTCGAACGAGGCGATCTCCCACTGCCCGCTGGTGATCGCCCGCGGCGCCGCACCGGCGGTCTTCTGGTGATACAGATGTGCCCAGCCGTCGCGATCGGTCAGGATGATCAGCCCGTCGTCGCCCGGCGCCCAGGCGACCTGCCAGTCGGGGCGGATATGGTGCGGCTCGGCGAGCTGGTAGAAGGTCTCGCGCGCGCCGCTCGCCACGTCATAGACGTAGACCGTATGTTCCTTGGCCTCCATGTCGGAGCCGCTGACGAACAGCCTTTTGCCGTCCGACGAGAGGCCATAGCTCCAGATGTGATGCTTGGGATCGGGCCGCTCGTAGAATTTGGTCGCGCCGCTCGCCAGCGTCACCACGCCGATCCGTGCCTTGGTCGTCTCGTCGCCCGGGAAGGCGCGGATCACGCGATTGTTCTGCGCCTTGCCCTTGGCATAGTACAGGATGTCGCGCTCGGGCATCAGCCGGTCGTCGTCCTGCTCGAACGCGATCGCGCGGCTGTCGTCGCTCCACTGGAAGTCGCTGACATAGACCTTGGGGTCGTCGTCCCCGACCAGCTTGCGCGCGGTCGCGCCCGTCGCCACGTCGCGTACCCACAAGACGCCGCCCAGCGTCACCCGGTTCTTGGGATCGACCGGCGCGCCCGAGACGAACGCCAGCTTGGTCCCATCCGGCGACACCGCCAGCTTGCGGATCGCCTGCTTGTCCGCCTCCACCTTGGCGACCGTGCCGTTCGCCTCGCGGATGTGGAGCTGCCCGCTCAGCGTGAAGGCGATCCGCCCGCGGTCGAGATACACCGCCTGGGCGATGCCGTGCGCTTCCGTCTCGGGCTGGGACTCGCGCCCCAGGAACGTCAGCCGCGTCTTGCGCCCGGTCTTGGGCGAGAAGGACCAGATGTCCTGGAACGTCGCCCCCTCGTCGTTCCACAGGAACAGCACCGCCGACCCGTCCGCTGCCCAGCTATAGCCGACCGGCTCGGTCCCGACGATGCTCTTGAAGCGATAGAGGTCGTCGATCGACAAGGTGGTACCCGGCACCTTGGCGGTTCCCGCCACCGGCGTGTCGACGCGCTGCGCCATTGCGGGCAGCGCCCCCGTCAGCAGCGCCACCAGCGCGACACCCTGCCCGACCCACGACCTCTTCATACGCCACCCCCTTACGAACTCACCTCAGCCTGCCGGCGGCGTCACTCCCCGCCGCCGGCAGGCACCCCCGTCAGAACCGCTTGCGGAAGCCGACCGTGAAGCGGCGGCCGATCGCATCATAGGTCTCGCGCTCATAGAGCTGGAAGGGCGGATCGTGGTCCCCGACGTTGTCGATGTTGCCGAACAGCGTGAAACCGTCCGCCACGTCGAGCGAGGCGCTGAGATCGAAATAGCTGATCTCGCCCGTCTCCGGCACCGCGAGCAGCGGCATCGTCGCGCCCGAGGCGATCGCCGCAGCTATACGCCCGTCCTTCACCGAACCCAGGAAGCGATGACGTACCGACACCTGGAACGCCTCGTTCACGTCCCACGTCAGGCGCTGCGTGAAACGCCATTCGGGGTTCGCGCTGCCGCAGCTGCCGCCGCCGATGAAGCCGGCACAATCGACGGGCGCGGCGATCGGGCTACCCTGCGTGATCGACTCGATCAGGTAGCTGCCGGTGATGAAGTAGCCGAGCCGACCCAGCGATCCGATGTCATGTGCATAGTCGAGCCGGAAATCGACGCCCGACGTCTTCAGGGACGCGATGTTCGCGTTGAGCAGCGGCACGTCGTAAAGCTGGCCTTCCGGCGTGCGGTTGGCGAGCGGCTGACAGAAGATGTTCGACATCGAAAGATTGCCACGGCAGGCCGTGATGACCTGCTGCAAGCCGCCGCCGAACGCCGCGATCGCATTATCGATCTTGATGTTGTAATAATCGACCGTCAGCTGAAGATTGCGAACGAAGTCCGGCCGGAACACCGCTCCGAGCGACCAGGTGTCGGACGTTTCCTCCTGCAGGTCCGGATTGCCGCCGGTGATCGCGCGGATCTGGACGTTCTCCTGCTGGAAGATGTCGATGATGCTGGCGGGCACGCCCAGCGAATTGACGCAAAAGTCGCGCTCCGCCGCCGTCCGCGTTGACGTGGCGTTACAGAAGTCGGTTGCCAGCGGCGCCGTGTTGGTCGCGCCGAGGAACAGCTCGCTGACGTTCGGCGCGCGCACTGCGCGCTGGAACAAGCCGCGGATCTTGAGGCTGCGCACCGGCGACCATTCGCCGCCGGCCTTCCACGAGGTCACGCCGCCCGCGCTGGAATAATCGGAATAGCGGATGCCGCCTTCGAACGACAGCGAATGGATGAACGGGATGTCGCGCAGCAGCGGCACGATCAGTTCGCCGTACACCTCCTTCACGTCGAAGCTGCCGCCGGTCGGCTGGATGCCGGCGGAGCGCGACAGCGCCTTGCCCTGCACGTACAGCTGGTCCGGATTGAACTGCGAGCTTTCCTTGCGATATTCGGCGCCCAGCGCGATGCCGACATCGCCCGCCGGCAGCGCGAACAGCGATCCGGATACCGTACCGCCGATCTGCTCCTGGCTCAGCGTCGTGCGGTTGGTCAGATCCGTGCTGATGTAATCGATCATCGGCTGTGTCATCGAATTCAGTCCGAACGGATTGATCGTGACGCAGCGCGGATCGGCCACCGCGCAATCATAAGGATTGGCCGGGTTGGTCAGGAAGCTGTTGGCGAAATTGTCGATCAGGACGCCGCCGCCCTGCTCGTCGACGATGCTCACGTCGCCGCGATTGTAGAACGCCTCCCACTTCAGCCGGCTCGTCAGGTCGCCGCGCAGGCCTACCACGAAGCGCGAGAACTCACGCGTCTGGTCGCTGGTGCGCGATCCGAAATCCAGCAGGCGGCGATTGATGTTGAGCGAGACGAGATTGTCGCCGTCCGTATCCAGGTTGGTGGCCAGAAACGTGCGCAACGAATCCGCCATATAGGGGTTGCGCAAGTCGATCTGGAAACCGGGGATGAAGCCCGAGCTGCTCATCGGCACCGCGCCCAGGGTCGAGTTGATCTCGTTGCGGACGTAGGACCCCTCGAAAAAGGCGGTGACATTCTCGGTTACATCGTAATGCGCCATCACCGATCCCTGCCAGCGCTTCATCGGCATCTGCAGGTTGGTGTACGGCCGGTCGTTGAAGCCGTCCGACGTCTGGTACGCGCGCCAGCCCTCGGGCGCGAAGAAGATGCCCGATGCGCCGATCGGCGTGCCGTACTGGTCGCGCAGGCCGACCAGCGAGGTGCCGAAGATCGTGCCCTGCGGCGTCACGCCATTGCCGCCCGGCACCAGCACGCCGACGCCATTCTGCACTGCATCGACCAGATACAGCGATGCGTGGTCGCGCGCCGCTCCTGTCACCTGCGCACGGTCGAAATAGCTGCCGTGGACGACGACATTGCCGCGATCGTCGGCGAAGTTGCCGCCCAGTGTAAAATCGACGTTGTAACGCGCGGCATCGCCCTCTTCGGAGATGCCGTACTGGCCGCCGACCTCGAGCCCCTCAAAGTTGGTCTTGGTCACGAAGTTGACGACGCCGGCCATCGCGTCCGAACCGTAAACCGCGGAGGCGCCGCCGGTGACGACCTCGACGCGCTCGATCAGCGACGGCGGGATCATGTTGAGATCGACGACGCCGTCCTGGCTCGATCCGATGATACGGCGGCCGTTCTGGAGCACCAGCGTGCGCACCGCGCCCAGGTTGCGCAGGTTGACCGTCGCCGATCCGTTGCCGGAGTTCGATTGCGCGCCCGATCCCGCCACTGCTTGGGGCAGGGCATTCAGCAGCTGCTCGGTTTCCAGCGCCGCGGTCTTCTGGATTTCCGCATTGGTGATGACGTTGACCGGGCTGTTCGAATCAAGGTCTGGCCGCGGGATGCGCGATCCCGTCACGATCACATCGCCGCCCTCGTCGGCAGCGATGGCGCCGACCGGCGTCTCGATAGTCTGCGCCGATGCCGCGCCGGTCACCAGCAGCGCCGCCAGAATGGCTGAACTTCCCCGATATGCGGCGCGTGCCGCAACCCTCTTCCGATGCATGTGCATGTCTCCCCGAGTGGTGTCTTCCCTGCGGATTGTTCGCACCGGGGTCTGCCCGCCCCTTTTCGTGAACAAGTGCGTGATTTTGATCATATCTACAGCATCCCGTCAATCGGGTGACGCAAATTTGTAAGATCAGCGATGCATCGAGAGGCATGCGAGCGGGTCTCTTGCGACAGCTACCCGGCGCAATGCTGCGGCTCCGATCTGCCGGCGCTACTCAAGGCAGTGTAGCGCCGCCATGTCGAAAGTTCAGTCCGCGATTGGCAGCAACCGTGCACTGGCAGAACCGATTCGTTGCACGACGTGCAACGTCTTCACGCTTGACACGCCGGCACATTCTTCCATCGTACCCATATTCACGCGTTTGTGAGAGATTTGCCGGACTGCGACGCGGCAGATCCTGGCCTCACGAGGGGGACGATATGAATAACCGTGTACGGCTGATCGCCGCATGCCTGATGATGGGCGGGGCGATGGTGCTCGCCCCAACCGCCATCGCGGCCGATCAGGCCCAAGTGCAGCCAAGCCGTCCCGGGCCGCCAAACGGAACAGAGAGTTATGAGCAGTTGGTCGCGCTCTTCACCGCGTTCAACGCGTGGAAGGAGCCGCGGGCGGTCAACGGCGTCGTCGACTACAGCCCGGCCACTGTCGAGAAGCGCCGCGCGGAACTGCGCGCCTTCCAGGCCCGCCTGCCGGACTTCGCCGTGGCGCGATGGGACCGTCACCAGCAGGTCGACTACCTTGCCGTCCGCGCGCAGTTCGACCAGCAGGATTTCATCCTCAACGTCACCAAGCCCTGGGCCCGCGATCCCGGCATGTACGTCGATGAGCTGCAGCGCCTCGCCTATACCGAACTGCCGCTCGACGCGGCGAAGCTCGCCCAGTTTCAAGCGCGGCTGAAGGCGATTCCCGCCTACCTCGCCCAGGCGCAGGTCAATCTCGATTCGGTCGCCGCCGATTATGCCGATCTCGCGCTGCACAGCCTGTCGAACGGCGACGGCGTCGGCCACGGCATGCCCTATCGCTCGGTCGAGCCCGCCGGCCTGATCGGCTGGTTCGCCGACCTGCACGGCCGAGCACAGAAGCAGCAGCCGGCGCTGGTCCCCGACATCGCCAGGGCCGAAGCGGCGATCGCCGCCTTCCGTGACTGGCTAACCGCCAATCGCCCAAAGATGACGACTCGCGCCGGCGTCGGAAAGCCGGCCTACGATTGGTTCCTCACCAACGTGCGCCTGATGCCCTACAGCTCGGACGAGGTCGTCACCCTCGCCAACCGCGAGCTCCAGCGGCACTGGGCCAACTACACCACCGAGCGCCACCGCAACCGCAAGCTGCCCGAGCTCCAGCTGCCCAAATCGGCCGCAGAATATGAGGCGCAGCTCGCCGGCACCGACGCGAAGATTCGCCAATGGCTGCGCGACGAGGAAATCCTGACGATCCCCGACTATATTCCGTCCACCTATCAGGAGGTCGGCTTCAACGCCCCCTGGATCGTCCGCCCGACCGGCCCGATGTTCTGGGAACAGGTGCAGTTCCGCGACGCCTCGCCCGATCACCTCCACGCCACCTTCCCCGGCCACCGGTTCGACGGCATGACCGGCAAGCGCGTCACGCACCCGATCCGCCGCTGGATCAGCGACAGCGGCCGCACCGAAGGCTGGGGCTTCTACCTCGAGGAAACCGCGCTCCAGCTCGGCCTGTTCGACGATCGCCCGCGCACCCGCGAGCTGATCTACATCTTCGGCCTGTTCCGCGCAGCCCGCACGACGGGCGACGTCAAGATGCAGCGCAACGAGATGACCGTTCCCGAGACGATGGCTTTCTGGAAGGAGTGGACGCCGTGTCTCGACGACAATGTCGCGCGCACCGACGCCGGCATCTACATCCGCCGCCCGCCGGGCTATGGCATGACCTACACGATCGGGATGATGCAGCTCCAGCAGCTGATGGTCGACCGCAAGCGCCAGCTCGGCGAGAAGTTCGCGATCAAGGACTACCACGATTACCTGATGAACACCGGCCGCCTGCCGGTGTCGCTGCTGCGCTATGACCTGACCGGCTACGACGACGAGGTGCAGCGCTTCTGGGCGCATGTGCCGCTGAGTGACGTGGTGCGCTGACGACGTAACCGTCACCCCACCACCACCTCGTCACCCCGGCCTTGAGCCGGGGTCCCGCTTCTTCTTCTTCGAATCGTGGGCAGGAAAGCGGGCCCCCGGATCAAGTCCGGGGTGACGGAAATAGCGGGCCGCCGTCTCTACTCCCCCAGCAGCGCCTTCACCTCATCATCCTTCCCGGTCATCTCCCAGCGGATCAGCGAGATCGGGATTGATCCCGCCGCGCGGAAGCGATCGTGGAAGGCCTTGATGTCGAACTGCTCGCCCTCGGCAATCGCCACGTCCGCCATCAGCTTCTCCAGCTCGACCTTGCCCATGTAGTAACCGATGCCATAGCCCGGCTGGCGCAGGTACAGTTCGATGTCGAACTGCGCCACCGCATCGCCCGGCTTCATCCACTTGGGCGTGCGCGCCACCAGCGACGCATTCGCCTCAGCCCACGTCCACTCATTCGCCTGCATCTTCAGTTCGGGCAGGATCCGCGCCGCGCGTTTGGCACCGAGAATATAATCCATCTCGCGCGTCTTGGGCCGCTTCTCGAGCAGTCCCGCCTGCAGGATGAATTCCTCGAGGTAGAAGGACCAGCCTTCATTCCTGAGCCCGTTGACGAAGAACAGCCGCTGCTGCCCACGGATCGGCCGCGTGTCGCGCGCCGCCTGCAGCCCGTCGAAGCCATGCCCCGGCAGATTGTGCGCGCGCAGCGGGCGGCCGTCGCGAAACTCGGACTGGAAGAAGAAGTGCAGGTTCAGCGGCTTGTCGAATAGCCCGGGGCGCGACGGATCCTTCTCGAACGGGAACTGGTACGGCCCCTCCTCGGGATCGTGCTTCACATAGTCGGGGATCGTCATCCATTCGCCGTCGCGCAGGAAGGCGAGCAGGTCCTCGTCCTCGGCCTTGCGCTTGGCGTCGAACTCGGCGCGCGTCTGCACCGGCTCGGGCATCGGGATCGCGCGGTTGCGATGTTCCTCGATCTTCAGGAACGCCACCTGCCGCTGATATTCGCGCTCGCCGATCACCTGCACCTCGTCAGGCGTATAGGGCAGCAGCAGCACGTTCCTGAGATACCAGGCGTAATTCTCCCGCCCCACGCCGCCATGCGCGGGAAGCGTCGCCTCGACGCTTTGGAGCCACGCCTTAAACGACGCGGCGGCCGCCTGCGCGCGCTTCGCGGGCGCGGCCAGCGCCGGCTGCACCCTCGCCGCCTGGGCCGCGAACTGGCCATAGACGTTCACCTCGACCTGCTTCTGCACGATGCCCAGCCGCGCAAGATCGCCGCGCGCGTCAGTCAGGTTCACCCGCGCCTGCCGCAGCGCCTCGGGCACCGCATCGAGCTGCGCCGCCAGCGCCGCCGCCTTGTCCGCCGCGATCGGCAGCTTGGGCAGCGCGATCGCGCCGTGCATCTTCGGCCCGAAGCCGAGATTGGTGGTGGAATAGAAGGCCGGATCGCGCGTCCACGGCTGCATCACGCGATACTGGAAATCCATGCCGTTCATCTCGGCACGCACGACCATGAAATCGACGCGCTGCGGGATCGTCCAGCCACGCTGGTCGATCGCGGCGAGCCGCGCCTGGAACCGCTTCAACCCCGCCTGCTGCCGCGCCACCGCGGCAGGGGAATAATCGGGCACGCCCTTCACCATCGCCGGCGGCACGAAGGCGCGGAACTCGGCGTAGAGCGCGACGAGCTGGTCGTAGCCGGCGGGCGCGCTCTGTGTGGCCGCGACCGGCGCGGCTAGCGGAAGCGCCGGCGCAGCAAGTAGCGCAGCGACGAAACGAAGCGTCTTGGCCATATCATTCCCCCTCATCGTCATGCCGGCCTTGTGCCGGCATCCAGCGTGCCGCGTATCCACCGGCCGCCGACACGCGGCGGAGTGGATGCCGGGACCAGCCCGGCACGACGGAGGGAGGTGCGGCCTCCTCCCCCTCACCCGTCACCCCGGACTTGATCCGGGGTCCCGCTTCTTCTTCCCGCGCTGGAGAAGGCAGCGGGACCCCGGCTCAAGGCCAGGGTGACGAAGACGCTCTCACAACCCGTTGAAGAACCGCGCCATCCGCTCCATCGCCTCGGCGATCCGCGCCTCGGACTCGGACCCGAAGCACACCCGCAGATGGCCCTCGCCCCCCGGCCCGTAGAAGCTGCCCGATTCCACCACGACATGCGCCTGGTGCAGCAGCGCCGTCGCCAGCTCCTGCGAGCTGCGCCCGGTGCCGGTGATGTCGGGGAAGGCATAGATCGTGCCCTGTGGCTCGGCGCAGGTCACGCCCGGCATCTGGTTCAGCGCCTGCACCACGATGTCGCGCTTGCGCCGGTCGGCCTCGACCATCGCCAGCATCGGCTCCTGCGGCCCCTCGACCGCCGCCCGCGCACCCTCCTGGACGAAGACATTGACATGGGTGACGTCGGTCACCGCGATCCGCTGGATCGCCGGCATCAGCGCCGCATCCGCGGTCAGGTATCCGACGCGCCATCCGTCCATCGAATAGGCCTTGGTGAAGGCGAAGCAGGTGATCGTCCGCGCGCGCATCCCCGGCAGGCTGGCGATGCTGACATGCTCCGCCCCCCCATAGGTGATGAACTCATACACCTCGTCGGAGAGCACCAGCAGGTCGTGCTCGATCGCGAGATCGGCGACGTGCTGCAGTTCCTCACGCGTGTACACCCGGCCTGTCGGGTTGGCTGGGTTGATCAGCACGATCATCCGCGTCGCAGGCGTAATCTTCGCCGCGATTGCCGCCTTGTCGATCGCATAATCCCTTGCCTTGTCGAGGCTCGCGACCACCACCTTGCCACCGGCCAGTTCGGTCTTGGCGATATGCTGGGGATAATAAGGATCGAGCAGGATCACCTCGTCACCGGGATCGATCGCCGCCATAAACGCGGCAAACGAGGCGTGCGTCAGCCCGTTGGTGACGAGAATCTCGTCAACCCCGTAGTTCAGCTTGTTGAAGTCGGCGAGCTTCCTGGCCAGCGCATGGCGGAACGACAAAGTCCCCTTGAACTCGCCATAATGGACGATCCCGGCGTCTAGCGCCGCCTTGGTCGCCTCCTTGATGTGCGCGGGGGTGTCGGCATGCGGGCGGCCGAACTCCAGGTGGATCAGGTCCACTCCGCTCGCCTCCAGCTTGGCCGCCTCGTCGAACATGCCGAAGCTTTTCTTGGAGCCTGTCGCAAGGCGCTGTGCCGGCCATTTCATCTGCTGAGGCTCCCAACCATGATTGCGTGATATCAGATATTTCAAGCTTGATATTTTAGGCTTGAAAGGTTTTCAAGTGCGCATAGGATCAAGGCCATTCGGTTCGCCGGGAGGAATCACGCCATGAAGATCGCATGCCTCGGCGGCGGCCCCGCCGGCCTCTATTTCGCCATCTCGGTGAAGCTGCGCGATCCGTCGCACCAGGTCGAGGTGTTCGAACGCAATCGCGCCGACGATACGTTCGGTTGGGGCGTCGTCTTCTCCGACCAGACGGTCGAGAATTTGATGGCCAACGATCCCGTCAGCGGCCGCACGATCGCCGACGAGTTCACGCATTGGGACGATATCGACGTCCACATCCACGGCGAGTGCATCCGCTCGACCGGCCACGGCTTCATCGGGATCGGCCGCAAGCGCCTGCTCGCAATCCTGCAAGACCGCGCCCGCGAGCTCGGCGTCGTCCTGCATTTCCAGCATGAGGCGAGCCCCGACCTCGCCGACTGGGCGGACTACGACCTCGTCATCGCAGCGGACGGTGCCAACAGCCGCATCCGCACCGCTTATGCCGAGCATTTCGACCTCGACATCCAGGTGAAGACCAACAAGTTCTTCTGGTTCGGCACCAGCAAGGTGTTCGACGCCTTCACTTTCGCCTTCGAACAGACCGGGGCGGGCTGGGTATGGGCGCACGCCTATCGCTTCGACGACAATCTCTCGACCTTCATCGTCGAGATGGCGCCCGAGACCTGGGCCGGGCTCGGCCTCGACCGCATGGACCAGCACGAGGCGATCGCGCTGTGCGAACGGCTGTTCGCCAAATACCTCGACGGCCATGCGCTGATGTCCAACGCGACGCATCTGCCGGGGCCGCAGGCCTGGCTCAACTTCCGCCGCATCATCACCGGGCGCTGGTCGCACGACAAGATCATCCTGCTCGGCGACGCCGCGCATACCGCGCATTTCTCCATCGGCTCGGGCACCAAACTTGCGCTGGAGGATGCGATCAAGCTCGCCGAAGTGCTCAACCGTCCGGGCCTCGATCGCACCGCCGCGCTCGCGGAATATCAGGCCGAGCGCAGCGTCGAGGTGCTCAAGCTGCAGAACAGCGCGCGCAATTCGACCGAATGGTTCGAGACGCTCGATCGCTACCTCCCCTTCCCGCCGATCCAGTTCGTTTATTCGCTGCTGACCCGCTCGCAGCGTGTCAGCCACGAGAACCTCCGCCTGCGCGACAAGGCGTGGCTGGAGGGGGTGGAACGCTGGTTCCAGGCGCAGGCACCCGGCGCGAGCGGCCGCAACGCGGCGGCGCCGCCGATGTTCGCGCCGTACCAGCTGCGGAACCTACGGCTGGAGAACCGCATCGTCGTCTCGCCGATGGCGATGTACAGCGCGGTGGACGGCACGCCGACGGACTTTCACCTCGTCCATTACGGCACCCGCGCGCAGGGCGGCGCCGGGCTCGTCTATACCGAAATGACCTGCGTCTCGCCCGAAGGGCGGATCACGCCCGGCTGCCCCGGCCTGTACACGCCCGATCATGTCGCGGCATGGCGACGCATCACCGACTTCGTCCACGCCAACAGCGCCGCCAAGATGTGCCTCCAGCTCGGCCATTCGGGCGCCAAGGGCTCCACCAAGATCGGCTGGGAAGGCATGGATGCGCCGCTCGACAGCGGCAACTGGCCGCTGATCTCGGCCTCCGATGTACCGTGGAGCGACGCGTGCCAGACGCCGCGCCCGATGACGCGGGCGGACATGGACACCGTCCGCGACCAGTTCGTCGCCGCGACCCGGATGGCGATCGACGCGGGCTTCGACATGGTCGAGCTGCACGCCGCGCACGGTTATCTGCTCTCCAGCTTCATCACGCCTCTCCAGAACACCCGCACCGACGACTATGGCGGCAGCCTGGAGAACCGCCTGCGCTTCCCGCTCGAGGTGTTCGCCGCGATGCGCGCCGCCTGGCCCGCCGAGCGCCCCATGTCGGTGCGCATCTCCGCCACCGACTGGATGGGCGATGCCGGCGTGACCCCCGATGAAGCGGTGAAGATCGCCGAGGCGTTCCGCGACGCCGGCGCCGACCTCATCGACGTTTCCGCCGGCCAGACCTGGGCCGCGGGGCAGCCGGTCTATGGCCGCATGTTCCAGACGCCGTTCGCCGATCAGGTCCGCAACGAGGCGCGCGTGTCGACCATGGCGGTGGGCAACATCTTCGAAACCGATCACGCCAATTCGATCCTCGCCGCCGGCCGTGCCGATCTCGTTGCGATCGGCCGCGCGCACATGATCGATCCGATGTGGACGCTCCGCGCCGCCGCGCAGCACGAATATCGCGGCGTGTCGGTACCGCCGCAGTATCTCGGCGGCATGAGCCAGCTCGCCCGCAACATGAAGCGTGCGGCCGAGCAGGAGGCGGCGCTGCGTGGCTGACGGTCGTATCGCCGGCCTCCACGCCGTCGTTACCGGCGGCGGCTCGGGCATCGGCGCCGCCATCGCCCGCACGCTCGCCGCCGGGGGCGCGCGACTGACGCTGGTAGGCCGCCGCCGCGACGCGCTGGAGCAAGTCGCCGCGACCTTGCCCAACGCAATCGCCGCGCCTGCCGACATCACCGATCGCGCCCAGGTGGACGCCGCCTTCAATGCCGGTCGCGCCGCCCACGGCCCGATCGCGATCCTCGTCAACAACGCCGGCACTGCCCCCGCCGCCGCCTTCGCGAAGGTCACTGCCGACGCCTGGCGCCAGGTCATGGCGATCAACCTCGACGCCCTGTTCCATTGCTGCCAGGCCGCACTGCCCGATCTCAAGGCCGCCGCCGCCGGCCGCATCGTCACCGTCGCCTCGACCGCCGGGGTGAAGGGTTACGCCTATACCGCGCCCTATGTCGCCTCGAAGCACGGCGCGATCGGGCTGATGCGCGCGCTGGCGGTGGAGCTCGCCGGCACCCGCGTCACCGCCAACGCCGTCTGCCCCGGCTTCACCGACACCGACATCGTCGCCGACGCCATCGCCAACATTCGCGCCAAGACTGGCCGCAGCGACGACGAGGCCCGCGCCGAACTCGCCCGCTTCAATCCGCAGAAGCGCCTCATCGACCCGCAGGAAGTCGCCGACACGGTCGCCTGGCTTTGCCTTCCCAGCGCCAAATCCATCACCGGTCAGGCACTAATGGTCGCCGGCGGAGAGGTGATGTGACCGCCACGCTCGACATCCGCGAGAAGCACGACGGCGCGCTCGACGATCGCAGCAACGTGCGGCTGTGGCTGCGCCTGCTCACCTGCACCACGGTGATCGAGAAGCGCGTCAAGCGCCGCTTCGCCGACCAGTACGACATCACCCTGCCGCGCTTCGACGTGATGGCCGCGCTCGATCGCCAGCCGGAGGGCATGACGATGGGCCAGCTGTCGCAGGCGCTGCTCGTCTCCAGCGGCAACGTGACGGGCGTGGTCCAGGCGCTGATCCGCGACGGCTACGTCAGCAACGCGCCCTCGCCCACCGATGGCCGCGCCTCGATCGTCCGCCTCACCGACACCGGCCGCGATTGCTTCGCCGGCCTCGCCGACGCGCATCACGACTGGATCGACACGATGCTGGCCGGCCTCACCAACGACGAGCGCCGCGCGCTGTTCGACCTGCTCGGCGTGCTCAAGCGCTCGCTCGCCAGCGATACAGGAGAGGAAGCATGAACCCCGAAACCTTTGCGCCGGAGCATTTCGGCTGGCACTTCGCCGATGGCGTCGCCACGGTGACGCTCAACCGCGCCGAGCGGAAGAATCCGCTGACCTTCGAAAGCTATGCCGAGCTGCGCGATACGTTCCGCAACCTCGTCTATGCCCCGGCGGTCAAGGTGGTGGTGATCACCGGCGCGGGTGGCAATTTCTCCTCGGGCGGCGACGTCCACGAGATCATCGGGCCGCTGACCGAAATGGCGACGCCCGAACTGCTCGCCTTCACCCGCATGACGGGCGATCTCGTCAAGGCGATGCGGCTCTGCCCGCAGCCGATCGTCGCCGCGCTCGACGGCATCTGCGTCGGGGCCGGCGCGATCATCGCCATGGCCTCCGACATCCGACTCGCGACGCCGACAACCAAGACCGCCTTCCTCTTCACCCGTGTCGGCCTTGCCGGCTGCGACATGGGCGCCTGCGCGATCCTGCCGCGCATCATTGGTCAGGGCCGCGCGAGCGAGCTCCTCTATTCGGGCCGCATGATGCTCGCCGAGGAAGGCGAGCGCTGGGGCTTCCACAACCGCCTCGTCGCGTCCGAGACGTTGCTGGCCGAGGCGCAGGGCCTCGCGCGCGATCTCGCCAGCGGGCCGACCTTCGCGCACGGCATCACCAAGACGCAGCTCAACACCGAATGGGCCGTCAGCCTCGAAACCGCGATCGAGATGGAGGCGCAGGCGCAGGCGATCTGCATGACCACCAAGGATTTCCGCCGCGCGTTCGAGGCGTTCGCCGCCAAGCGCACGCCAGTGTTCGAGGGCGATTGATGGCCGACCGCAGCTTCCTCGACTGGCCCTTCCTCGACGACGGCCACCGCGCGCTCGCCGCCGAACTGGAGGCCTGGTGCGTCGCCAACCTCCATCACGCACACGGACCCGACGTCGATGCCGAGTGCCGCACGCTGGTCCGCGCGCTCGGCGACGGCGGCTGGCTGCGCTATTGCGTGCCGGCGGCCTATGGCGCGGTGCACGAGACGCTAGACGTGCGCTCGCTGTCGCTGATCCGCGAGACGCTGGCGCGCCATTCGGGGCTCGCCGATTTCGCCTTCGCCATGCAGGGGCTCGGCTCGGGCACGATCTCGCTGCTCGGCACCGAGGCCCAGAAGCAGGCATACCTTCCCGCGGTCGGCCGCGGCGAGAAGATCGCCGCCTTCGCGCTGACGGAGCCGGCTTCGGGATCCGACGTCGCCTCGATGGAGACGACTGCCGAGCGCACCGGCGATAGCTACCGGGTCAACGGCGCCAAGACGTACATCTCGAACGGCGGTATCGCCGATCATTACGTTCTGTTCGCACGCACCGGCGAGGCACCCGGCGCACGCGGTGTCTCGGCCTTCATCGTCGATGCCACGACGCCCGGCCTCGCCGTCACCGAGCGCCAGCAGGTGATCGCCCCCCACCCGCTCGCCACGCTCACCTTCACCGACATGCACGTGCCAGCCGACGCCCTGCTCGGCGAGGCGGGGCGCGGGTTCGCCGCCGCGATGGCGACGCTCGACATCTTCCGCACCACGGTGGGCGCCGCCGCGCTCGGCTTCGCCCGCCGCGCGCTCGACGAGGCGACCGCCCGCGTCACCCTCCGCAAGCTCGGACAAGGCACGCTCGCCGACAGCCCCGTCACGCAATCCGCGCTCGCCGACATGGTGCTCGACGTCGATACCGCCGCCTTGCTGATCTACCGCGCCGGCTGGCTGCGCGACGTGCGAGGGCAGCGCAACACGCGCGAGGCCGCGCTCGCCAAGCTCCACGCCACCGAGGGCGCACAGCGCGTCATCGACAAGGCCGTACAGCTGTTCGGCGGGCTCGGCGTCACCGTCGGCGTGCCGGTCGAGGCGCTCTACCGCGAGGTGCGCGCGCTGCGCATCTACGAGGGCGCATCGGAGGTGCAGAAGATCGTCATCGGCCGCCAGCATCTCGCCGGCACCCCGACGGGCTGATGTTCACCGTTTCCTATCCCCTGCGCTTCGGCCATTGCGATCCCGCCGGCATCGCCTTCTACCCGCGCTATTTCGAGCTGTGCGACGCCGCGATCGAGGACTGGACCGCAGCAGTGCTCGGCCACGATCGACGCACGATGCACCTCGATCTGAAGCTCGGCCTGCCGACCGTCTCGCTCCACGCCGACTTCAGCCGGGCGAGCCGGCTCGGCGACCCGCTGGATTTCGCCGTCCACACCCGGCGCGTCGGCAACAGCTCGGTCGACCTCAATCTCGCCGTCACCTGCGCCGGCGAGCCCCGCTTCGCCGCCCGCTACACGATGGTGCTTACCGATCTTGCGACGATGCAGGCCACCCCTTGGCCAGCCCCCTTTCGCGACCGTCTCAACAAGGAAGTCGAATGACCGTCCACCGCCCCCTCCTTCCCCCCGGCTGGCCGCGCCCGCGCGGCTATGCCAACGGCATTTCGGCGAGCGGCCGGATGGTCTTCACCGCCGGCGTCGTCGGCTGGGACGACACCGAGACCTTCGCCGCCGACACGCTCGCCGGCCAGTTTCGCCAGGTGCTGGTCAACACGCTCGCGATCCTCGCCGAGGACGGCGCCGGCCCCGAGCATATCGTGCGCATGACCTGGTACGTCACGAGCCGTGACGACTATGTCGCCAGCCTCCCCGAGATCGGCGCCGCCTATCGCGAGCTGATCGGCAGGAACTTTCCCGCGATGGCGGTGGTCGAAGTGGCCGCGCTGGTCGAGCCGGCGGCGAAGCTCGAGATCGAGACTATCGCCGTTGTGCCCGCGGCCTGATCGAGGAACCGAGTGATGCAGCAATTCGACTGGGCTGATCCGTTCCTGCTCGACGAGCAACTGACCGAGGACGAGCGGATGGTGCGCGATACCGCCTGTGCCTATGCGCAGGAGAGATTGGCGCCGCGGATCATCGACGCATTCGCCAACGAGGTGACCGATCCCGCGATCTTCCGCGAGATGGGCGAACTCGGCCTGCTCGGCCCGACCATCCCGGAGGAATATGGCGGGGTGGGCGCGAGCTATGTCGCGTACGGGCTGGTTGCGCGCGAGGTGGAGCGGATCGACTCGGGATATCGCTCGATGATGAGCGTTCAGTCGAGCCTCGTGATGTATCCGATCTACGCGTACGGATCGGAGGAGCAGAAGCGTAAGTACCTGCCGAAGCTGGCAAGCGGCGAGTGGATCGGCTGTTTCGGGTTGACCGAGCCGGATGCGGGCTCCGATCCGGGCGGGATGAAGACGCGGGCGGTGAAGACCGACGGCGGCTATGTGCTGAACGGCGCAAAGACCTGGATCTCCAATTCTCCGATCGCCGACGTGTTTGTCGTTTGGGCGAAGAGCGATGCGCATGGCGGCGGGATCCGCGGCTTCGTGCTCGAAAAGGGTATGAAGGGGCTGTCGGCCCCCAAGATCGAGGGCAAGCTGTCGCTGCGCGCGTCGATCACCGGCATGATCGTGCTGGAGGATGTCGAGGTCGGCGAGGACGCGCTGCTGCCCGAGGTGCAGGGGCTGAAGGGGCCGTTCGGCTGCCTCAACCGCGCGCGCTATGGGATCAGCTGGGGCAGCATGGGTGCGGCGGAGTTCTGCATGCATGCGGCGCGGCAGTACGGGCTCGACCGGCAGCAGTTCGGGCGGCCGCTGGCGGCGACGCAGCTCTACCAGAAGAAGCTGGCGGACATGGAGACCGAGATCGCGCTGGGGCTGCAGGCGAGCTTGCGTGTCGGGCGGCTGATGGACGAGGGCCGGTTCGCGCCGGAGATGGTCTCGATCGTCAAGCGCAACAATGTCGGCAAGGCGCTCGATATCGCGCGGGTCGCGCGCGACATGCATGGCGGCAACGGCATCTCGGGCGAGTACCAGGTGATGCGGCACGTGATGAACCTCGAGACGGTCAACACCTATGAGGGGGCGCATGACGTCCACGCGCTGATCCTCGGGCGCGCGATCACCGGGATTGCTGCTTTCTAAGCGGGCTCCCCGGCGAAGGGAGCCCATCAAAGTAGTACTTTGATGGGACCTAAGGCCGGGGCCCAGTATCGGGCCGGCCGTGACTGGGCCCCGGCCTTCGCCGGGGAACAAATATGAGGCAAGAGGCGCCACTGAAGGGCATCAAGGTCGTCGAGCTGGCGCGGATCCTCGCCGGGCCTTGGGCGGGGCAGATCCTCGCCGATCTTGGCGCGGAGGTGATCAAGGTCGAGGGGCCGGCGGGGGACGATACGCGCACTTGGGGGCCGCCGTTCGTGGAGCACGATGGCAAGCGTGCGGCGGCTTATTACCACGCCTGCAATCGCGGGAAGAGCGGCGTAGTCGCCGATTTCACCAAGGCGGAGGACGTCGCGCGGGTGAAGGCGCTGATCGCGGAGGCGGACGTGGTGATCGAGAACTTCAAGGTCGGCGGCCTCGTCAAATACGGGCTCGACTACGCCAGCCTCGCCGCCGAGTACCCGCGCCTCGTCTATTGCTCGATCACCGGCTTCGGGCAGGACGGGCCGTATGCCCATCGCCCCGGCTATGATTTTATCATCCAGGGCATGGGCGGGATCATGTCGCTGACCGGCGAGCCCGACGGCGCGCCGCAGAAGATCGGCGTCGCGTTCGCCGACATCATGACCGGGCTGTATGCGACGATCGGCATCCAGGCGGCGCTGATGATGCGCGAGCGGACGGGCCGGGGGCAGCAGGTCGACTGCGCGTTGCTCGACACGATGGTGGGGGTGCTCGCCAATCAGGCGGCGAATTACTTCGCGAGCGGCGCCAATCCGCCGCGGATGGGCAATGCGCATGCCAACGTCAGCCCCTATGCGGTGTTCCCGACGCTTGACGGCTGGTTCATCCTCGCGGTGGGCAATGATGCGCAATACCACCGCTTTGCGGCGATCGTCGGGATCGGGCCGGATCCGCGGTGGGACTCGAATGCAGGGCGGATCGAGCATCGTGTGGCGCTGTTTGCGCTGATCGAGGAGCGGTGCCGGACGTTCCTTCGCGACGATCTGCTGGCGAAGCTGGAGGTGGCGGGGGTGCCGGCGGGGCCGATCAATAATGTCGAGCAGGCGCTGAGCGACCCGCAGGTCGCGGCGCGCGGGATGGTGTTGCCGGTGAACGAGTCGCGGCCGATCGCGGGATTGCGGACGCCGATCCGGTTTTCGGGGGCGGAGTTGGCGCTTGAGCGGGGCGCGCCGCCGCTGGCAAAGGCGTAACGGCCGTCACGCCGGGCTTGTCCCGGCATCGACCGGGTCGCGCGTTCAACAAGCGTAGAGTGCGCGGACGAGTGGATGCCGGGACAAGCCCGGCATGACCGGTTTGATCATCATCCGTCCTCCTCTCATCCACCGTCATCCCCGAGTAGGCGGGGATCCATATACTCTGACGTTCATGATGGAGCCGCGACGGCAGCGGTTATGGCTTCCCGCCTTCGCGGGAATGACGAAGGTAGGTCGGCATAACTTTTGTTGTGCTCGGCTCCACGCCGCGATACCTCACCCGCAAACACAGTCAGGAGAGCGCATCCGTGAGCACGCCACCCCTTGCCGGCATCCGTATCGTCGAGTTCGCCGGGATCGGCCCGGGGCCGTTTGCCGGCATGATGCTGGCCGACCATGGCGCGGAGGTGATCCGCATCGATCGCCCCGGCAAGACGCAGGGCAATGGCGTGGCGGAGAAGGATCCGCTGCTGCGCAACCGCAAGTCGATCGGCATGGACCTCAAGGATCCCAAGGCGATCGCCGCGGTGCGCAAGATCGTGAAGGGCGCCGATGCGATCATCGAGGGCTTTCGCCCAGGCGTAATGGAGCGGCTGGGGCTTGGGCCCGACATGCTGATCGGCGACAACCCCAAGCTCGTCTACGGGCGAATGACCGGCTGGGGGCAATATGGCCCGATGGCGCCCGAGCCGGGGCATGACATCAATTATATCGCGATCTCGGGCGCGCTCCACGCCTTCGGGCGCAAGGGCGAGAAGCCGACGCCGCCGATCAACCTCGCCGGCGATTTCGGCGGGGGCGGCATGTTTTTGGCCTATGGCATGCTGGCGGCGCTGCTTCATGCGGCGCGGACCGGCGAGGGGCAGGTGGTCGATGCGGCGATGACCGATGGTTCCGCGGTGCTGATGACGATGATGTGGGGCTTCCGCGGCATGGGCCGCTGGACCGACGAGCGTGGTACCAATTTGCTCGATACGGCGGCGCACTTCTACGACACGTACGAGACGAGCGACGGCAAGTTCATCTCGCTGGGCGCGATCGAGCCGCAATTCTATGCCGAGTTCCGGCAGGTGATGGGGCTTAGCGACGACAAATGGGCGGCGCAGATGGACCAGCGGCAATGGCCGGCGCTGAAGGACGAACTCACCGCCTTGTTCAAGACGAAGACGCGGGCCGAATGGGTCGCCGCCTTCAAGGGCCACGACGTGTGCTTCGCGCCGGTGCTCGGCTTCGACGAGGCGTATGAGGATGAGCACAATAAGGCCCGCGGCACGTTCGTCGAGGCCGGCGGGATCAAGCAGCCCGCGCCGGCACCGCGTTATTCGAAGAGCTCCACCGTTGCGCCTAGCCTGGGAGCAACGCGCCAGGATGCAGCTGTGCTCCGTGAGCTCGGCTTCGATGATGCGGAGGTCGCCGCGCTCGGCTATTGAGCCGCGATGACGAAACTGACCGTCAACAACGAAGCCGTCGAATATCTGCTCGATCCTGCAACGCCCCTGCTGTGGGCGCTGCGGGATGCATCCAACCTGACCGGCACGAAATATGGCTGCGGGACCGGTAGTTGCGGCGCGTGCACCGTCGATGTGGACGGGCGAGCTGTCCGGTCATGCCAGATGAGCATCGGACAGGCCGAAGGAAGTTTCGTCACGACGATCGAAGGCCTGTCGCGCGAGCGGTCCCATCCGGTTCAGCTCGCCTTTCTGGGCGACAATGTTGTGCAATGCGGCTTTTGCCTGCCCGGGCTGGTGATGGCGGCCGCGGTGCTGATCAAGAACCACCGCGATCCTTCCGAAGCGCTGATTCGAGAAACGATCAGGAACATATGCCGGTGCGGCATCTATCCGCGCCTGATCGAAGCGATCCAGAAGGCTGCGCGCGCGGCACGCGGCGACGAGACGCTGGCGGCGGGCGCCCGCCCTGGGATCGAGCCGCGCGAGGCGGCACGCGACGTTCCCGCGCTCAGTCCTCGATGATGCGGCTGGTGGTGCGTGTGTCGCGCATGCGCAGGTACACGACGAGCGACACCCCGATCATGGCGGTGACGTACCAGTAGAAGCCACGTTCCCAGCCGGCGTCCTTAAATTTCAGCGCGACGAATTCCGCCGTGCCGCCGAACAGCGTGTTGGCCAGCGCATAGGGCAGGGCGACGCCGAGAACGCGGATATTGGCCGGGAACAGCTCCGCCTTCACCACCGCGTTGATCGAGGTGTAGCCCGTCACGATGATGAGCGCGGCCATGACCAGCACGCCGGCGGTCCAGGGACTGCGGGCGTTCTCCAGCGTGGCGAAGATCGGATATGTGGCGAGACATCCCAGTATGCCAAAGCCGACCATCAACGGCTTGCGCCCGATTCTGTCGCTCAGCGCGCCGAACGCGGGCTGAAGGCACATGAAGACGAACAGGGTCGTTGCGTTGATCTGGCTCGCCGTCTCGCGATCGAAGCCGCTGGTGTTCACCAGGAACTTCTGCATGTAAATCGAATATGCGTAGAAGGCGAGCGTGCCGCCGGCCGTGAGCAGCATAACCGTGGCGGTTTCCCGGGGATGACGGGTCACCAGCGTCCAGAAGCCCGAACGCGGCCCATCGCTGCGCTTGAAGCTTTCGGTTTCGGCAAGCCCGCGACGGATGCGGAACACGACAATGGCGAGCACGCCGCCGATCGCGAAGGGGATGCGCCAGCCCCATACATCCAGCGCTTGCTCGCTCATCGCCGATTGCAACACGAGGAGGACAAGCAGCGCGGTAAGCTGGCCGGCGATCAAGGTGACATATTGGAAGCTGGAGAAGAAACCGCGGCGATCCCGCCCGGCCATTTCGGAGAGGTAGGTAGCGCTGGCGCCATACTCGCCCCCGACGGAAAGCCCCTGCATCAGCCGGGCGAAGACCAGCAATGCGGGAGCGAACACACCGATCGTGGCGTAATCGGGGGTGACCGCGATGAGGAGAGAACCCGCACACATCAAGGTGACGGACAAGGTCAGCCCAGCTTTGCGCCCGCGCCGGTCGGCATAGATGCCCATGAGCCACGCGCCGACCGGCCGCATGACAAAGCCGACGGCGAACACCGCCGCGGCGCTGAGAAGTTGCGCGGTCCGGTCCTGTGCCGGGAAGAAGTGCGGCGCGAAGTACAGCGTGAAGGCTGAATAGGCGTACCAGTCATACCATTCGACCAGATTGCCGGTCGATCCGCCGATGATCGATTTCAGCCGCGCGTTCACGGCGCGACCTCGCCGCGGGGCAGATCCTCGATGGACGGCAATCTTCCGGCCAGCGCTGCCTCCAGCTGCTCGCGATCCAGTACACCCTCCCATCGGGCAACCACGAGCGTCGCCACGGCATTGCCGATGAAGTTGGTGAGGCTGCGGCATTCGCTCATGAACCGGTCCACGCCGAGGATCAGGGCCATTCCGGCGACCGGCACGGCGGGCACGATCGACAGGGTTGCGGCCAGCGTGATGAAGCCCGCACCGGTGACCCCGGCGGCGCCCTTCGAGGACAGCATCGCGACTCCCAGGAGCAGCAACTGTTCGCCCATCGACAGATCGGTGTTGGTCGCCTGCGCGATGAATAGAGCGGCCAACGTCATGTAGATGTTCGTGCCGTCAAGATTGAACGAGTAACCGGCGGGTACGACAAGGCCGACGATCGATTTGGGCGCGCCGGCCCGCTGCATCTTTTCGATCAGCGCCGGCAAGGCTGCTTCGGAAGAGGAGGTGCCGAGCACGAGCAGCAGTTCCGCCTTCAGATAGGCGATGAGGCGCAGGATGGAGAAGCCGCAAAGCCGCGCCACGACGCCGAGCACGACGAGCACGAACAGCAAGGACGTGATATAGAAGGTGACGACCAGCGCCGCGAGATTGGCCAGCGTGCCGACACCATAAGCGCCGACGGTGAACGCCATCGCGCCGAACGCGCCGATCGGAGCCGCCCGCATCAGGATCGAGACGAGCCGGAACACGGCGAGCGAAATGTCTTCCAGCAACGCCAGCACCCGCTGCCCCCGCTCGCCGATCAGCGCCAGCGCGATGCCGAACAGGATCGCGACGAACAGCACCTGCAGGATGTTGCCGTTCGTCAGCGCCGAGACGAGCGTTTCCGGTATCACGGAGAGAAGAAAGCCGGTCAGCGTCGTTTCATGCGCCTTTGCCGCGTAGCCCGACACCGCGCCGGTATCGAGCGTCGCCGGATCGATGTTCAGCCCCGCACCCGGCTGAACCGTATTGGCGACGATCAGTCCCACGATCAGCGCCAGCGTCGAGAAAAACAGAAAGTAGGCGAATGCCTTGGCGGCCACTCTTCCCACGGCGGCGAGATCGCGCATCCCGGCGATGCCGGTTACGATCGTCAGGAAGATGACCGGTGCGATGATCATCTTGACCAGCTTGATGAAGCCGTCACCCAGCGGCTTCAGGGCGCTGCCGATCTCGGGAAAGAAGTGGCCGATCGTCACCCCAAGCGCGATGGCGATCAGAACCTGGATGTAGAGGTGGCGATACCAAGGTTGCGGCGTCACCGTGACGCCGGCGGTTTCCGGTAGCATTCAGTTCGTCCCCGCGCCCGTGTTTGCCCCTGCGTGCCAGCAGAAAGTGCTTGATGCAAATGCCTGCAGGGTTTGAAGGAAGGAGCAGATAACGGGAGAGGGGCCATACGAAGCCTATTGAT
>JBELMF010000010.1:0-37451 GCA_042096015.1 Sphingomonas sp. | reverse complement strand
GTAGCAAAGGATTTCGCCGCCTCCGATGCGATCCGCGACGAGCTGGCCGCCGCCGGGGTGGAGGTGATGGACGGCGATCCGCTTGGATGGGACTGGCGCGTGGCGACCGCCTGATCGTCGGCCCGGAACGCTGGATCAGCGCAGCGGCTGTTCCCGCTGTGCCAGGACCGGCGGCACATAGGGCCGTGCTCCAGCCGGGATCGCCGCCGCCGCTTCTTCGATCGCGTTGATGCGGCGGCTGGTCGCCGGATGGGTGCGGCTGCGGAACATGCCGCCGTCGATGTCGCCGCCATGGTCGCGCCAGAAGCGTGCCGCCGACGCCGGATCATAGCCGGCGTTGTACAGCAGCGCGACGCCCAGCGTGTCCGCTTCCAGCTCGGCCGCTTGGCCCAGGCGCGCGTTGCGGCCGATCTCGCCGAGCAGCCCGCCCTTCACGCCGGCCGCTTCCAGCCGGACGCGATGGCGCAGGATGACGTGCGCGAGCTCATGCGCGACGATCACCGCCGTCTCCTCATCACGATAGCGTTCGAAGAAGCGCACGCCGATCTGCACCACCTTGCCATCCGATTGCGCGGTCATCTCGGGCCCCAGCATCACCTCGAATCGGGCGCGGCATGCCATCGGCGCTGCGATCGCCACCTCGCGCCGTTCGCCGCCACGCATGATGGCCAGGCGCACCGGCGGCTGCTGCGCCTCCAGTGCGGTGAGCGCCGCGTCGCGATCCGCGCTTGACGGGGGCGTTGCCGTGCCGCCCAGCGCCTGGCTGCCGATCGCCGCGACCCCGTCGTTGGCCGCCACGCCGGCACGCGCGCCCGCCGAACCGGGCACCACCGCCTCGACCGCCACCGGCGTCGCGAACCCGAACACCTGCCGCGCCGTCGCCTGGGTATCGGCGTCATATTGCGTCGCCGCATGGACGATCACGCCGGTCGCAGGCGCCTGTTCACGGCAGAGCGGGGCATTGGCGGTGATCAGCCGATGCGCGATAATGCCCAGCCGAAGGTCGATCGCGCGCAGTTGCTCCAGGGTGGCGGCATCGAGCCCGGCCGGGGCAGCGGCAAGGGCGGCGGCGAGAAGATACACGGTCACACCAACCCGATAGGCGAGCCGCGCGCGTCGCGCTATCACCTGCGCTCATGAAGGCCCTTCTTCCCGCGATCGCCCGTCCGCTGCTCGAAGCGCGGCTCCCCGCCGATCTGGATGTCGCCTGGTGGTCCAGCCCGGACGAGGCGAAGACCATGGTGACAGACGCCGATATCGCATGGGTCGACATGCAGCCCACCCGGTTGACGGAAGAGACGCTGCGCGCGGCCGGCCCGAAGCTCAAATGGGTGTCCACCATCTATGCCGGGCTCGATGCCTTCCCGCTCGATACGCTGCGCGCGAAAGGAGCGATTCTCACCAACGGCGTCGGCATCAACGCGATTGCGGTCGCCGAATATGCCGTGCTCGGCGTGCTCGCCGCGGCCAAACGGTTCGACCAGGTGGTGCGCGCGCAGGACCGCGCCGAATGGCTGCGCGATTCGCCAGGCAAGATCGAGCTTGCGGACACGAAGGCGATCGTGATCGGCTATGGCGCGATCGGGCGGCTGATCGGCGAGCGACTGGCGGCATTCGGCGTGGAGGTGACCGGCGTTACCCGATCGGGCAGCAACAACACCCTGACGCCCGACGCCTGGCGGCCGCGGCTGGCCGAGTTCGACTGGGTGGTGCTCGCCGCGCCGTCCACCGACGAAACAAAGGCGATGATCGGCGCCGACGAACTTGCCGCGATGAAGCCGGGCGCCTGGCTCATCAACATCGCACGCGGCGACATGATCGACGACGATGCGCTGCTCGCCGCGCTCACTGCAGGCACGATCGGCGGCGCGTTCCTTGATCCGACCAATCCGGAGCCGCTGCCCGCCGATCACCCGCTTTGGCATGCCCCCAATTGCATGATCTCCATGCATTTGTCGGGGCGGAGCCAGACCAAGATGTTCCAGCGTGCCGCTGCCCTGTTCCTGCGCAACCTGGACGCATTCCGCGCAGGCCGCCCGCTGGAGAATGTCGCCGATCTCGACCGCGGCTATTGATCAGCCGATCATGCTGCCGTCGTCGGCGGCCAGCACGCGGCCCATGGCGTCGAACAGATGGTCCATCGCCACCGGCTTGAAGATCACGTCATCGGCACCGGCTGCGATGCACCGCTCGCGCAGGTCAACCGCGGTATCGGCCGTCACCACGATGATCGGCACCCGCCCCTTCGCGTCCGGCCGGGCGCGGATCTGGCGGATCGCGGTGATCCCGTCCATGCCCGGCATGCGCAGATCGACCAGCAGCATGTCGAAGTCCTGCCCGTCGAGAAGGCGTAACCCCTCCTCCGCGCTTTCCGCCTCGATCATCTCCGCGCCTGCGACGTTAAGCATATCTCGGACCACCCGGCGGTTCATCCGATCGTCCTCGATGAAAAGGACGTTCATGGCCTAAGGCCGAAGGGGCAGGATGATCGTTCCATCGCCGTCACTATTATCGTCTCAAGCCGCCTCGGACACAAGAGCGCTCACAGACGCTTTGTCGCTGAACAACGCTTGAACAAGCGCTTCCTTTCCGATCGGCTTGGCGATGAACTGGGTGATGCCCGCCGCGGCGAGCTCGCCTTGCTCCGCACTGTCCAGCGCGGGGCCAAGCAGGGCGATGCGCGCGCCTCTGGCAGCCGCGGCGACGTCCCCCGCCGCGCCCACCGCATCGCCATCGGCGCGCAAGGCGGCGTCATCGATCAGCACCTGCGCGGGGCGCTGCGCAGCCAGCAGTTCCTGCGCCTCGGCGGCACTGCCGGCGAACCAAATCGGTCCGCCGACGGGCGCCAGCAGCGCCTTGAACATCGCGCGCGTGATCGGATTGCGATCGATCACCAGCACGCCGGCCGCCTGTGCCGCGGGCTCTGCCGATTGTTCGTTCTCGACCGGCAGATAGGGCAGGTCGAGCGTGAAGGTTGCCCCCTCCCCCTCCGCACTGGTCACGGTCACGTCGCCCCCCATCGCGCGTGACAGGTTGCGGCAGATCGACAGGCCAAGGCCGGTACCGCCATATTGCCGGGTGGTGCCGGTATCCGCCTGCCGGAAGGCCTCGAAGATGATGTCATGCTTGCCGGGCGCGATGCCGATGCCCGTGTCCTGCACCACCAACCGCCAGCGATCTCCCTCGACGCTCGCCTTCACCGTTACCTGGCCGGCCGGTGTGAACTTGACGGCGTTTGACAGCAGATTGAAAACGATCTGCCGCAAGCGGGTCGCATCGCTCACCGCGCAATGTGGCGCATCCGCGATATCGAGGGTGAAGCCAAGGCCCTTGGCCCGCGCCTCGTCCTGCCACATGCGCGCGGCATCCTTGATGGTCCGCCGGATGTCGGTCGGCGCTTCCTCGATCGTCATCTTGCCGTTTTCGATTTTGGCGACGTCCAGGATGTCGTCGACCAGCGCACGCATCGTCACGCCGGCGCCGTGAACCACCGACAGGCGATCACGGGTATCATCGTCGGTCTTCGGATCCGCGAGCATCACCTGCGTCATGCCCAGGATGCCGTTCAACGGCGTCCTGATCTCATGGCTGGTCGTGGCCAGGAATTCCGTCTTGGCGGCCAGCGCCTTGCCGAGAGCGACGTTGCTGCGCGCCAGGGCATTGCGGCTGCGCCTGATAGTGGCGAGGCCGCC
Organism: Sphingomonas sp.; assembly: GCA_042096015.1. Lineage (GTDB taxonomy): Bacteria > Pseudomonadota > Alphaproteobacteria > Sphingomonadales > Sphingomonadaceae > Sphingomonas. Next base: position 33,759 of record JBELMF010000010.1, on the reverse strand, counting down.
CGCCAGCAGCACGATGATGAGCAGGGTGGTGACGGCAACCCCGATGAACACCAGCTGCTGCGTGCGCGAGCGGGCGCGCTCGAACGCCACGGTCTTCTGCAGGTCCGCCGCCTTGAGCTGGGCGATGCGCAGCTCCTGATTGGCGAAATCGAACCGGGCCGCGGCAATCGCCGCGCTGTTCGATCGCGCGGTGGCGGTTGCCTGATCGTCGAGCCGCTTCAGCGCCGCAAGATGCGCCACCGCCAGATCACTGCGGCCCAGCTTGTCATAGATGCGATAGGCGATCTCGTGCGCCGGCCAGTCCGGCGGCAGCGTCTTTTCCAGGTTGGTATCGCGGAACCGCTGCGCGATCAGCTCTGCGGCCCGGCCTGTCTCGCCACGCTCGAACGCCGCATGCGCCGCCAGCGCGATGAACGCCGGCCGGTAGGCCGCTGCCTCGGGCTTGGCGGTCAACGCCAGCCCCTCGGTAATCGCGCGCTGCGCCCCCGCCAGATCACCCTTGTCCAGACGCACGTCTGCAACGTTGGTCAGGATTTGGGCGTACAAGAGCGGGCTCTTCATCTGACGGGCGGTTTCCAGCGCCTGTTCGATTTGCGTCTCCGCCGCTTCCAAGCGGTTGAGTTCCTTGAGCGCCAGGCCGCGGCCATTATAGATTGCCACCGACAGACCAGGATCTGCGCGATACGCTTCTATCGCTTCACCGAAATACCGCAGTGCTCCTTCATGATCGTTGCCGCTCGCATAGACGAGTGCGATCATGATCAACGCCTTGGCCCGGCTCCGATCATCTCCGGACCGAAGGTACATGTTATGGGCCTGCCGCAAGTCCGTCAGCGCACGCGTAACCTGACCATTGGCATTCAAAACGCCGCCTTCGGACAGAAGGATGTCGGCGTTCAGCTGCGTCCCGGGGAAATTCGCTTCGGCTATCCGGCGCGCTTCGGCCAGGATCGCAGCTGCGCGTTCATACTGTACGACCCGGCTATATGCCTCGCCAAGAAGCCACAACGCGGTCGCGGTCATCTTCGCCGACTGGGCCTTTTTGGCATAGGCTAACGCATCCTGCGCCTCCACCACCGCTTTCGCCGGATCGGTCAGCATTGCAGCCTTCACGCTCGCTGCCCTCTCGTCGAAAGCAACATCACTGCCGGGCGGCGCCGCAGCCGTCAGCAACAGCGGCACGAGCGCCAGCAAAGCACGGGCGATCAAAGGGGAAGGCTTCAGCCGCGCTTCCATGCGGTCGCCAGTCCGTTGAACGAAGCGCGACTATCCTGGGATACGTGGTGGTGGCGATCCTCCTCGAGAAACGTCAGCAGCGCCTCAAGCGCGATCGGACGGCTGATCAGAAAGCCCTGCACCATGTCGCAGCCCATCACCGTCAGCAGCGCCAGCGCCGCATGGGTCTCCACCCCCTCGGCCACCACCTCCATCTCCAGCGCATGGGCCAGATCGATGGTCGAGCGGACGATCAGCGGATCGCGGTTCGAGCTGGTGAGCTGGGTCACGAACAGCTTGTCGATCTTAAGCTCGCGCGCCGGCAATTGCTTCAGATACGCCAGGCTCGACAGGCCCGCTCCATAATCGTCGATGGCAATGGTGATCCCGAAGTCCGCGAAGCGCTGCAGATTGGCGATCGCCGACGAGGGATCGCGAATCACCGAAGTCTCGGTAACCTCGAAACCGAGCTTCGCGTCCGCCTCCACGACCATCCGGCACGCGGCATCGACGAAATCCTGATCGGCCAGCAGCTGCCCGGAAATGTTGATGAAGATGCGTAGATCATGTCCGGCGGCGGCAAGCGTGCGCTGGTCATCGATGGCGCGGCGGATCGTCCACAGCGTCAGCAGGTCGATCACCCCGCCATCCTCGGCGGCGCCGATAAAGTCTCCGGGCAGGATCAATCCACGCGTCGGATGGCGCCAGCGCACGAGCGCCTCCGCACTGCCGATCTCCTGCCGCCGCACGTGAATCTTGGGCTGATATGCCAGCAGCAGCTGGTCTTCCGCGATGGCGGTTCGCAATTCAGCCGTAAGCCGCTCGATCTCCCGCGCGCCCGGCGCGGCGAGATCGTGACGAACCGGCGATTCGGCGGCCAGTGCCTCGTGCAGTGCGACTTCCGCTTCCTCGATCAGGCGCACGTCATCCGTCTGCGCAGCCCGTCCGGCCGCTGCACCGAAGCAGATTTCCAGGCGGTGCCGCTCGCCGTCCAGATCGAACGGCCCCTCGCACGCGCGGCGCAGGGCATCGAGCATCGTGTCGAGATCGCCGGCGTCATTGCCCTCAAACGCAATCTCGATGGTCGTTCGCCCGGCGATCGCGAGCCGCAGCTGCGGCAACGTCGCACTGAGTCGAGCAGCGACGTCGCCCACCAGCATGTCGGCGCGGGTGCAGCCGACATGACGCCGCACCGCACGGAAATTGGCGATCTCCGCCAGCACGAGGAAGCGCCAGGCGGGGCGATGCGCAACCAGCGACGACAAGGTCGCGAGCGCACGGCTCCGCGATGCGGGGTGCTGCATGGAGTGAGAGCTCGGGCCAGCCATACCTGCCCCGACGTAGCGATCGATGATTGAAGATACTTTAATTTCCTGTCCGAATGCGGGACGGTTATGGTTAATTCCCTTTTAACACTCTTGTGAACTGGTAAACAAAGAGTTAAATAAGTGCCCGCGTCCGCCAGACGCCGCAATAAACTAGGGAGTTCACCATGCTCGCATTCATTCTCGCCCTGATCTACGGCACCGAAGTCAAGCCCTGGTAAGGGTTTCGGGTCGGCGGTTTGCGAGCAGCTGCTACGGCTAGGTAGTGGATTGATCGAACAGCGCCGATCCGGATCGGTGGAGATAATCACTGTATAACGCGGCAGCTTCTTGAAGCTGCCGCAAACAGAAAAGCCCCTGATCCGTTGAACGGATCAGGGGCTTTCTTTGTTAGTCGGGAGGCTGGGATGGCCGCTGTGCGACCACCCGATATTAGCGAAGGCTGTCGGCGACGGCCTCGTTGACGATCTTGCCCGCCTTGACGTTCAATCCCGCCATCAGCCCGGGATCGTCATTGCATGCAGCGACACCTTTCTCTGCCAACGCCAATCCATACGGCAACGTGGCGTTGTTCAGCGCGTGACTTGACGTCAACGGAACCGCGCCAGGCATATTCGCTACGCAATAATGGATGACGCCGTCCACTTCATACGTGGGGTCGGCGTGGGTGGTCGCATGACTCGTCTCGAAACATCCGCCCTGATCGATCGCCACGTCGACGAGGACCGAACGTTCCTTCATGTGGCTCAGCATTGCCCGGGTGACGAGCTTCGGCGCCGACGCACCGGGGATCAGCACGGCACCGATCACCGCATCGGCCTCGCCGATTTCCTGCTCGATCGATTCAAGCGTGGACACGCGTGTCCGCACCCGACCGTGGAACAATTCGTCCAGCTGCCGCAGCCGGGGGATGGATCGGTCGACGATCGTCACTTCCGCGCCCAGCCCGACGGCCATGCGCGCCGCGTGCGTGCCGACGACACCGCCACCGAGCACCACGATGCGCGCCGGCGCAACCCCGGGAACGCCGCCCAGCAGCACGCCCCTGCCGCCGTTATAGGCCTTGAGCGCCGTTCCCGCCGCCTCGATCGAGAGGCGCCCCGCGACTTCGCTCATCGGCGCCAGCAGCGGCAACCCGCCGCTCCGGTCCGTCACGGTCTCATAGGCGATTGCGGTAACGCCCGATGCCATCAGCCCCTTCGCCTGCTCGGGGTCGGGCGCCAGGTGAAGGTAGGTGAAAAGGATCTGGTCCTCGCGCAACTGCACCCATTCGTTGGGCTGCGGCTCTTTGACCTTCACGATCATCTGCGCTTGCGCGAATACCTCCTGCGCCGTGGGCAGGATCGTCGCGCCGGCAGCGACATAGGCTGCGTCGTCCGCCGCAATGCCCGCGCCTGCCCCCGTCTCGACCAGCACCTCATGCCCGCGGGCGACATATTCGCGCGCCGCCCCCGGGGTCAGGCCCACGCGATATTCGTGATTCTTGATTTCCTTCGGGACGCCGACGCGCATGAGTATCTCCTGGTATCAGGTGAAACGACATAGCTCCCATAGGGACGCTCTGTCAGTAGCGGCCTCATAAACGCGAAAGGCCGCCCCGAGAACGTCGGGACGGCCTATCCGCATGGACCCATAACCGGGCGATATTCGTGGCGCATCAGCTGGCCCGTCGTGCGTGACCAGTGATCAGATGTCGTCACCCAGCGCGCCCTTCACCCGGCCCGCGAACTGCTGGCCCTTGCCTTTCAGCTCCTGCCCGGCGCCTTCGGCCTCCAGACGCTCGTCCTCTGCCGTCCGGGTAGCCGGGTCCTTGTCGGCCATGGCCTGCTTGGTCTTGCCGACGGCCTCGTTCACATTGCCTTTGATCTTGTCTGTCAGCTCACCCATCGTAACCTCCTGCGTCGATGGATAACCAACCGGGAACGAACCACTTTTGTTCCGTCAGGCGCGGGGATGGGCGCTACGGTACACATCCATCAAATGCGCCGCATCGACGGCGGTATAGACCTGCGTCGAGCGAAGGCTGGCATGCCCCAGCAGCTCCTGCAGAGCCCGCAAATCCGCGCCGCGCCCGAGCAGATGGGTGGCGAAGGAGTGGCGCAAGGCGTGCGGTGTGGTGCGATCCGACAGGTTCAGCGTCGCGCGGGCGGTGCGCACGCCCGCGCGCACGACGCCTGGCGCCAGCGCGCCACCGCGCAGACCGCGAAACAGCGGCCCGGAGCGCTCAATCGCCCAAGGACATGCCGCCACATACGCCTCGATCGCGTCGCGCACCTGCGGCAGGACCGGGACCAGGCGGGCTTTGTCCCGCTTGCCGATGACGCTGATCGTCTCACCCAGCGGCAAGGCCGCGCCGGTGAGCCCCAGCGCCTCGCCGATGCGCAGCCCGGCTCCATAGAGCAGCAGCAGCAGCGCCCAGTCGCGCTTGCCGACCCATTCCAGCCGCGCTCCTTCCCTCACCTCTTCGGCCAGCGCCACGGCCTCGTGCGGGGCGACCGGGCGCGGCACCCCGCGCTGGACCCGCGGCCCCTTCAGGCGCGGTGCGGCGCCCTCCCCTGCTGCCCAGTCGATGAAATCGCGTGCGGCGGACAATTCCCGCGCGGCTGACGCATTCGACAGCCCCTCCCCCCGCCGCTGCGCCAGGAAGGCGCGCAGGTCGGCGGGTGAGACCGCCGCCAGCGCCGCTCGGTCCGCCGCAGCGCCCCAGTGGCGAGCCAGAAAGCCCAGCAGCCGCACCGCGGTCGCGCGATAGGCCCGCACGGTATGGACCGAACGGCGCCGGTCACGGGTCAGGTGGGCGGCATAGAGGGTCGGCAGGTCTTCCACGCCGGGCACCGTAACACCGGGTTTCTTCTGAGTCGCCACCGCCCCATATGGCTGCGCGAATGTCCCGTGCCCGTGTCCTCGTGCTCAATGCCGCGCTCGGCCCGCTCGACTATCGCGTGCCCCGCGGCATGACGGTGGAGCCGGGATCGATCGTCGTCGCACCGCTCGGTCCCCGCCAGCTCATGGGCGTGGTATGGGAACCGGAGCGGATGCCGTCGGAGGCGGAGGTCGGCGACAATCGCTTGCGCAATCTGCTTGCCGTGTCCGACGCGCCGCCGCTCCGCCCTGCGCTGCGCCGATTGATCGAGTGGACGGCGGATTATTATCTCGCGTCGCCGGCGGCAGTGGTGCGCATGGCGCTATCCTCCACGTCCGCGCTCGAAGGGTCGCGGCTCGTTACCGAATATCGCGCGACTGGCAGCATGCCGCCGCGCATGACGCCGCAGCGCGAGCAGGCACTGGAGCGGATCAGTGACCGTCAGGGCATGATCCGCGAGCTTGCGGCGATTGCTGACGTTTCAGACGCGGTGATCCGCGGGCTGGTGAAGGCCGGTGCGATCGAGGGCGTGGAGGTCGATATCGACAGCCCTTATCCGGTGCCGGACCCAGGCCATGCGCCGCCCGACCTATCGGACGATCAGCGTGCCGCCGCCGACACGCTCGTCGCCGACGTCGCTGCCCGGGCGTTTCGCCCCACGCTGCTCGACGGCGTTACCGGCTCCGGCAAGACGGAGGTCTATTTCGAGGCGATCGCCGAAGCGCTGCGGCAGGATCGGCAGGTTCTCGTCCTGCTGCCTGAAATCGCCCTGACCGAGCCGTTCCTGAAGCGCTTCCACGATCGCTTCGGCTGCGAGCCGGTGGCGTGGCATTCGGGCCTGCGCTCCACCCAGCGGCGGCGCGCGTGGCGGGCGATCGCGGCGGGCGAGGCGCGGGTGACGGTGGGCGCTCGGTCGGCCTTGTTCCTGCCTTACGCGAACATTGGCCTGATCGTCGTCGATGAGGCGCACGAAACCAGTTTCAAGCAAGAAGACGGCGTCCATTACCATGCGCGCGACGTGGCGGTGATGCGCGGCAAGTTCGAGGGCTGTCCGGTAATCCTCGCCTCCGCCACCCCGGCGATCGAGACGCGACAGCAGGTGACGCTCGGCAATTACGCCGAAGTGAAGCTGCCCGGGCGCTTCGGCGCGGCGGAGATGCCGGCGATACAGGCGATCGACCTGTTGGAGCACAAGCCCGATCGTGGCCGCTGGCTGGCCCCGCCGCTGGTCAACGCGCTGCGGGAGACGCTGGAGCGCGGCGAGCAGTCGCTGCTGTTCCTCAACCGGCGCGGCTATGCGCCGCTTACCTTGTGCCGGACGTGCGGGCATCGCTTCCAATGCCCGAACTGCACCGCCTGGATGGTGGAGCACCGGCTGACCCGCCGGCTCGCCTGCCACCATTGCGGCCATATCGAGCCGATCCCGCGCGCTTGCCCCGAATGCAAGGAGGAGGACAGCCTCGTCGCCTGCGGCCCGGGCGTGGAGCGGATCGCCGATGAGGCGGCGGCGCTGTTTCCCGAGGCGCGGATCGCAATCGTCACGTCGGACACGATCTGGTCGCCGGCCAAGGCGGCGGAGTTCGTCGGGCGGATGGAGGCCGGTGCGATCGACATCGTCGTCGGGACGCAGCTCGTCACCAAGGGTTATCATTTCCCCAATCTGACGCTGGTGGGGGTGGTGGACGCCGATCTGGGGCTGGAGGGCGGCGATCTGCGCGCGGCGGAGCGGACGTTCCAGCAGATCCGCCAGGTTTCGGGTCGGGCGGGGCGCGGCGAGAAGCCGGGGCATGTGTTCATCCAGACCCATTCGCCCGCCGCTCAGGTGATGCAGGCGCTGGTCACCGGCGATTCGGAAGCCTTTTACGAGGCGGAGACCGAGGCGCGCCGCGATGCGGGCGCGCCCCCGTTCGGCCGCTATGCCGCGATCATCGTCTCGGGCGAGGATCAGGGCGCCGCGCAGGATGTCGCCAAGTCGATCGGCCGTCATGCGCCGCAGGTAGACGGCATGCACGTCTATGGCCCCGCCCCTGCCCCACTGGCGATGCTGCGCGGCCGCCATCGCTTCCGTCTGCTCGTGCACGCGCGCCGGGCGCTGGACGTGCAGGAAGTGATCCGCGGCTGGCTCGGCTCCCTCGATTGGCCGGCAAAGATCCGCGTCGCCGTGGACGTCGATCCTTATAGCTTCCTGTAAAAGCGCGGCGCACCGCGCGGTCAGGTGGAGATCACCTCGATCCGGCTGTCCTCCAGATACACCGCGCTCAGCACGCCCGTTGCGTAAGCGCCGGTATCGACCCCGATGCGGTTCGGCAGCACCTCCACCTTCGGCGAAATCGTGTGCCCATGCACCACCACCGCGCCGTGATCGCCCGGATCGTCCAAAAACTCCTGGCGAATCCACAACAGGTCCCGGCGATGCTGTTTACGCAGGGCGACTCCCGGCCTCACGCCGGCGTGGCAAAAGAAATAGTCGCCGGACGTGGCGGTCAGCGGCCAGCGACGAATCCACTCGATCCACTCCGTGGACACCGCCGCGCGCACCGATTCGATATATGCGCCGGTATCCTCGCCGTCGAACTGGGGAAGCCCGAAGCTTGCCGCCGCTTCGGCGCCGCCGTTGCGCAGCCAGTTCGTGAAGGTAATCGGATCGCGGTCGCATGTCCGCAGCAGCATTTCCTCATGATTGCCCATCAGCGTCATGATGCCGGGCACCTCATGGCGCTTGCGATCCAGCCACTGCAGCGCACCGCGCGAATCCGGCCCTCGATCGACGATATCGCCCAGGAACAGGAAATGCGTGATCGGCACCGGCGGCAGAGCGGCCTGATGTGCCATGATTCGAGCCCAAAGATCGTCGAGCAGATCGACGCAGCCATGCACGTCGCCGATCGCATAGATGCGCTCGCCGCGGGCCGTGGTCGGCGCGCGATTGCGTCTCGTCAGGCTGCGGAGCGCGTTGAGGATGGACGGACCTTTCGGGGTGGAGACGAAGACGGTGGCATAAACGATCGCGACCGACAATCGGGCGCGTCCGCAGCACATCGGTCAGCCCGATCGCATGCCGCGGGCCCGTCTCGTCAGGCCAGCAGCCCCATCGCGCGCTGCGCCTCCGCCAGCACCGGCGCGGCCAGGTCGCGCGCCTTCTCCGCCCCACGCGCCAGGATCGCGTCGATCGCCCCGCGGTCGTTCAGCAACCGCAGCATCTCGTCGCGGATCGGCCCGAGCTTCGCCACTGCAAGGTCGGCCAACGCCGGCTTGAACTGGCCGAAGCCATGCCCGGCAAATTCCGCCACCACGTCCCCCGGCGTGCGATCGCTGAGCGCCGCGAAGATCGTGACGAGGTTGCGCGCTTCCGGCCGCCCCTCCAGCGCCTCCCAGCTGTCGGGCAGCGCGTCGGGATTGGTCTTCGCCTTGCGGAACTTTTCGGCGATCACCGCGTCCGAATCGACCAGCTTGACCACCGATTGCTCGGAGGGATTGCTCTTCGACATCTTGGCCGACGCATCGCGCAGGCTCATGATGCGCGGCGCGGCCGCGCTGATCAGCGGCTCTGGCAGGGTGAACAGCTCCGTCCCGTAATCGAGGTTGAACTTGGTCGCGATGTCGCGCGCCAGCTCCAGATGCTGCTTCTGGTCCTCGCCCACCGGCACGTGGGTGCCGTTGTACAGCAGCACATCCGCCGCCATCAGCACCGGATAATCATAGAGGCCCACGGAAGCCCCTTCGCGATTCTTCCCCGCCTTGTCCTTGAACTGCGTCATGCGGTTCAACCAGCCGACCCGCGCGACGTTGTTGAGCAGCCACGCGAGCTCGCTATGCGCCGGCACGCGCGTCTGATTGAACAGGATCGAGCGTTCGGGATCGATCCCCGCCGCCACCAGCGTGGCGGTCATCTCGATCGTATTGGCGGTCAGCTCGGCAGGCGCGATGAACTCGGTCAGGCCGTGAAGGTCGGCGATGAAATACATCGTCTCGCCCCCCCGGGCTTGAATCTCCTCCTGCATCGCCACCCATTGCTTCACCGCACCGAGGTAATTGCCGAGGTGCAAATTGCCGGTGGGCTTGATGCCGGAAATAACGCGCATAACGATCAGCTTGCTTTCTTGCGATGCAGGAGGGCGCGAAGGTCGGACAGCCGATAGGCGCCGGTCACCACGCAGGCGATGCCATAGACTGCCACGCCCGCGCCGACCAGCGCGCAGAGCGCCGCGGCGCGCACCGGCAGCGATCCGGTCATATAGGGGTCGATCGGCGGCGCGATCAGCAGCAGGGTCGCGCCCATCACGCCGGCCGCCAGCGCCAGCCGCGGCACCCGTCGGCGCACCTGCGCATCGATCGTCAGATGCCCGCGCCGTGCCAGCACGACGTAGAGCGAGGCGACGTTGATGGTCGAGGCGAGTGCGGTGGCGAGCGGCGGTCCCATCTGCCCGATGCCGTAGCGGCCGAGCAGCGGGATCAGGATCAGATTGCCGAGGAGGTTGATCGCCACCGACCACAGCGCCAGCCGCACCGGCGTCGCGGTATCCGCCCGCGCGTAGAAGCCGGGCGTCAACACCTTGACCAGCACGTAGCTGGGCAGCCCGATCGAGAAGGCGGACAGCGCGACCGCGGCGCGCACCGTGTCCGCCGCATCGAACGCGCCATGCTGGAACAGCCCGCGCACGATCGGCTCGGCAGCGAAGACGAAGGCGGCGGTGGCCGGCAGCGTCAGGAACAGCGCCAGCTCCAGCCCGCGGTTCTGCGTCTCCATCGCCTCGGCCTCGCGCCCCTCGGCCAGCTGGCGCGAGATGACGGGGAGCAGGATGGTGCCGAGCCCGATACCGATCATGCCGAGCGGCAGCTGGTTCAGCCGATCGGCGTAATAAATGGCGGAGATCGATCCGGCCGAGAGCAACCCGCCGGCCAGTGCGGTGGAGATGGCGAGGTTGATCTGCGCCGCGCCCGCGCCCGTCGCCGCCGGCACGATCAGCTTCAGCAGGCGCCGCACGTCATCGTCGAGTCGCGGCATGCGCAACTTCAGGCTGACACCCGCGCGCCGGCACGCCCACCACAGCCACGCGAGCTGCATCGCCCCGCCGACCGTCACCGCCACCGCCTGCGACCGCGCGGTTTCATACGGATCGCTGCCGTGGAAGAAGATCAGCCCGCCGACCATCGCGACGTTGAGCAGGATCGGCGCCGCCGCATTCACCCAGAACCGCCCGAGCGAATTGAGGATCGCGCCCAGCAGAGAGGCGAGCGAGATCAGCAGCAGATAGGGAATGGTGATCCGCGATAGTGTGACGGCAAAGGCGAATTGCGCTTCGCTCGGGTTCTGCCGCTCGAACCCGCCAGACAAGCCCCAGGTGATCGGCCACGCCGCCGCCAGCATCGCCGCGGTGAACACCACCAGCACCGGGAAGAGCAGGGCGAGCGCGCGCTCGGCGAAGTCGATGCCGGCCGCCGTGCCGCCGCCCTCGGCAATCTTCTTGTTGAACAAGGGGATGAAGGCGGCATTGAACGCGCCTTCCGCAAACAGGGCGCGGAACATGTTGGGCAGGCGAAACGCGACAAAGAAGGCGTCGGAGGCGAACCCCGCGCCGACATAGCTCGCCTGCAACGTGTCGCGCGCCAGCGCGAGCACGCGGCTGGCCAGCGTGAGGCCGCCCACCGATCCCAGCGCACGGGTGAGGTTCATGCGGTCACTCCGGATGGCTGGTCACGACACCATTTTCCCTGCGCACCGTTCGCCCCGAGGAGGTGCCGAACCCCGGGGCTTGCCCCGGGGGAAGGCTCAGTGCCTCCTCAGCACGAACGGAAAAAGGGAGCCTCAGGCCTGCCCGAAATTCCCCGCCTGCAGTTGCGCGTCGCGCTGCTCGGACTGCTGCATGTACAGCGCGTTGAAGTCGATCGGCTCCAGCATCAGCGGCGGGAAGCCGCCGTCGCGGATCGTGTCCGCCACCACGCGGCGGGCGAACGGGAACAGCAGGCGCGGCGCCTCGCCCAGCAGGAACGGCTGCAGCGCGTCCATCGGCACGTTGCGCACGCCGAACAGCCCGGCATAGGCCAGTTCAACCAGGAAGGTGACGCGGCCCTGCGTCTCGGCGCGGACCTCGATCTTCAGCGTCACTTCGTGCGCGTCCTCGCCCACCTGGTTGGCGGCGATGTCGAACTGAACGTTGATCTCCGGGCCCTGCTGGTTCTGGAACACCGCCGGAGCGTTCGGATTTTCGAACGACAGGTCCTTCACATATTGCGAGATCAGGCCGATCGCGGGGCCGGTATCGGCGCCGTTCGCCTGCGGCTCGTTGCTGATCCCGGCGCCGTTATCCTGCTCGTCCATGTCGTCTTTCCTTGAGGAGGGAGGGGGCGCGGCAAGGCCGCGCGCATGAGGCGGGCGCCTAGCAGGCGGCCGATGGCGTTTCAACGCCGGCAGCCATTTGAACTGCGGGGCGTTGGCGCCTATGTTGGAACCTTAGCGTATCGGAGGCCGGGTGTTCTACATAGTCCTTCTCGCGATGGTTGCCGCCTTCCTTGCCCTTCGCCTCTATTCGGTGCTGGGCAAGCGAACGGGGCATGAACCATTGCCGAAGCCAGCGGAGGAGCGTGTCGCGCCTGCGCCGTTGCCGCGCGCCGTGGAAAAGGTGAGCGAAGCGCGCGAACCGGTGGTGAAGCCGTTCGAAGGCAATGCCGAGCCGGGCATTCGCGCCATCGTCGCCGCCGAACAGGGCTTCGACGTCGCGCGTTTCATGGAAGGCGCCCAGTCGGCCTATCGCATGATCCTCGAATCCTTCTGGAAGGGCGATGAGGATGCGTTGCGCGATCTCGTCTCGCCGGACGTCGCCCGCGCCTTCGGCGATGCCATCGCCGCCCGCAACGAGGCGGGCCAGGTGCTCGACAACCGTCTCGTCTCGATCGAGCGTGCGACCATCACCGGCGCGTCGCTCAGCGGCAAGGACGCGCGGATCACGATCCGCTTCGACGCGCTGATCGCCGCCGTGACGCGTGACGCAGACGGCAACGTCATCGCCGGCTCGACCAGCGACGCGGTCGAGACGCACGATATCTGGACCTTCGCCCGCACCCTGCGCAGCAGCGATCCGAACTGGAAGCTGTCGGACACCGACGAAGCCTGAGGGGCGAGATGCTGAAACGGGGGGGTATCGCGCTGGCGTCGGCGCTGGCGCTGTCGGCATGCGTGGGCGGCGTAGTGCCGCCATCGCCGGGTTCGCGGCCGGTGGTCGGCCCGTCACAGCCGCCGCGCACGAATGTTCCCGGTCCGGTTCGTCAGCCGGTCCCTTCGACGCCGATCGCCCCCCGCCCCGCCACCCCGGTCCCGGCTGCCGAGAATACGGCTGCCGCCGGGCTCGTAGCGGGTCCATCGGTGTCAGCCCTGCCGATCACCGAAGATGCCGCGGCACGTGCGCTCGCCGCCTTCCGCATCAGCTGCCCCTCGCTCGTCCGCCGAACCGATCCCACAGGCCTGACCCGTGGGTCGGATTGGAAACCCGCCTGTGATGCCGCGGCGCACGGTGGAGACGCCCCCGCCTTCTTCGCCCGCTGGTTTGAAACGGTGCAGGTCGGCGACGGCAAGGCATTCGCCACCGGCTATTACATCCCGGAAATCGCCGGTTCTCGCACGTTCAAGCCGGGATATGCCCCGATTTATGCCCGGCCCAGTGACCTGATCGACGTCGACCTGGGCCAGTTCTCGGAAACGCTGAAGGGCAAGAAGATCCGCGGCCGCGTCGAAGGCAGCACCTTCATTCCCTATTACGATCGCACCATGATCGAGGAGGGCGCGCTCAGCGGCAAGGCGCGCATCCTCGGTTATGCCGTCGATCCCGTGGAGCTGTTCTTCCTCCAGGTGCAGGGCTCAGGCCTCGTCCGGATGCCCGACGGCGAGCTGCTGCGGATCGGCTACGAGACGCAGAACGGCCGCGACTATACCGGCATCGGCAAGCTGATGCTCGATCGCGGGCTGATCGGCCGCGGCGAGGCGAGCATGCAGGGAATCGTCGCCTGGCTCCACGCCAACCCGGAACAGGGCCGGGAGATCATGCGCGAGAACAAGAGCTACGTGTTCTTTCGCGTCCTCGACGGCCCGCCGCTCGGCGCGATGGGCCTGCCGGTGTCGGACCAGGCGACGGTGGCGGTCGACACCCGCTTCGTCCCGCTCGGCGCGCCGGTGTTCCTGTCGATGGACCGCACCGACGCCACCGGCCTGTGGGTGGCCCAGGACACCGGCGGCGCGATCAAGGGCACCAATCGGTTCGACACCTTCTGGGGTGCGGGCGCCGAGGCGCGTGCGATCGCCGGCGGGATGAGCGCGCGCGGCACCGCGTTTCTGCTGGTGCCGGTCGGCACCTTGGCTCGTCTTGAAGCGCCCGGTGTCGCGCGGCCTTGATCCGGACGAGGCCGCGCTCTGGGCACGGGTTATGGCCACCGTCCGTCCGTTGCGGGCGGTGACTGCGCCGGCCGTCGTGAAGCCGGTGTCGGCGAGTGAGCCGCCAAAGCGAGCGGTGGAGCGACCCGCCAGCCGCCCCCAATCACAGTCACGGACACAGCCGAAAAAGGTCGATTCCCCCAAGCGCCCGACACCCGGCGTCACGCTCGACGGCGGCTGGGACAAGCGCCTGTCGCGCGGCCTGGTCAGCCCTGACACGACGGTCGACCTCCACGGGCACACGCTCCACTCCGCGCACGACCTGCTCGACGGCGCGCTGGCGCAATCGGTGGCGCGCGGCGACCGCGTGATCCTGCTGGTGACGGGCAAGCCCCCACGTCCCGAAAGCGAACGTCCCCATGCCCGCGGCGCGATCCGCGCGGCGGTCGGAGACTGGCTGGCCGGATCGCGCCATGCCGCCATGATCGCCGCCGTTCGCAACGCCCATCCCCGGCACGGCGGCCAGGGTGCGCTCTACATCATTCTCCGGCGAACCCGCGGATAGAGCGGTTTCCGGCGCTATGCCCGGCGGAGCAGGTGATAGCCGATCTTCGGCTTCATCGCCGCCTTGGCCAGCTCCACGCCCACCTTCTTCACGCCGCCGATCAGCGCGCGCGGACCGCCCGTGTCGAACGACACGCTGCGCCGGCGGACGGCGCTCACTTCGGTCAGTCCGTGCTTGGCCGCGAGCCAGGCGATCGTGGCGTCGGAAAAGGCATTGAGATGCTCCAGCGGCTGGATGGAGGCGAACGCCTCGACTTCGCCGGGGATCGCCTTCGCCCCGCCACTGGCGAACATCGCGGTTCTCGGCAGCCCCTTGGTGACGAGCAGCTCCTCCAGCTTGCCACGATACGGGATGGCCGCCTTGAACAGCCCGCCGGGCGCCACCGCACGTGCCAGCCGGGCGAAATCGCGCCCCGGATGCACCAGATGCTCCAGCACCTGTTCGGTATGGACAAGGTCAAAGGTCATGCGATCGACATCCTCGTCCTCGATCACCTCCAGCCCCAGCGTGCGCGCGAGCCGTTTCTTGTCGTCACCGATCTCGGTGACATAGACGGTCGCCCCCATCCCGCGCGCAACGCGGGCCCAGCGGCCCTGCCCCACGCCGAAATCCAGCATCGTGATATCCGCGGGATGCTTGCCGATCATCTCGAACAGCACGGTGAATTCACCGGCGATGCGGTGGAACTGGTCCAGCGTCAGCAACCCGCGCTCATATTCGTCGAGGAACCCCGCGGAGATCATGCGGGTGTAGATTTCCTCCAGCATCGCACCGTCGGGAACCTGCACCTGGAAGATCAGATCGCACGTCGCGCATTTGTCGACCTCGAACGGCACGCCGGCAAGCAGGCCCCAGTTCACCACCCCCTGGCGCGAGAAGTTCGAGTCCACCAGCGCGCGCACCGGATCCTCGTCATAGCGCTGCGTGTACAATCGCTTGGTATCGGTACCGCCGCATACCGGACAGGCCGTGCGTGGCGTGAAGCCGGGTCTATCGGGGGACTGGGTCATCGCGGGCCGGGTCTCCTCAGGCACAGGCTCCGCTACAGACGGGGCGCAGCCGGTGCTGTCAAGCGACACCACCATTGCGCCGCGCAACGGCGAACGAGCGCCAGGTCGACAATCCAACCGATGGCGATCGCCGCGATCGTCCACACCGGATCGACCAGCGAGAGCACAACGGCGACGCCGATCACGCTCACGACCGAGGACCAGATCGTTGCCCGAGCGAGGCCGCGGAACTCCCCCGCTGCCTGCAGCATCACATTGGCAGGCACCTGGAGCAGGATCAGCAGGGTGACGAGCACCCACAGAAGCGATCCGGTCTCGATCACCGTCAGATCATAAGCGGGCGAGAACACCAGCCAGGGTGCGATGTTCACGACGCCCAGCGCGAGCAGCGAGGATCCGAGCCACGCCACCAGCAACACGCCCAGGAACAGCCGCTTGGTCTGCCGAAGCTCGGCCAGCGCGCCTGCGCCGATCAGGGTCGCCATCTGCGGCCGCTCATATTCGATCAGGGCGTTCTGCACGACATTGATCGGCCGCAGCATCAGCGCGGCCGCGGCGAGCGGCGCCACCGCCTCCGCGCCGGCGAACAGCGTGACGAGATAGATATGGGCATTCGCGACCGCCTCGGTCGTGGCCACGCCCAGCAGGGCCCAGCGCGACTGGCTGTGCCAGATCGCCCGGTAAACGTCCCAGGCGCGCCGACTCGGCAGCGTAATCAGCATGGCGCCGTAGCGGCGCCCGAATGCCAGCAGGCTGCACGTCGACCCAAGGGCAAGCGCGGCATAGCACGCGCTTTCGGGCACGCCGGGAAACGCCAGGATAGCAGCCGCAAAGGTGCTGAGCGTCACGACCGCATAGATGATGTCCGAGAGCGCGGGCCGCATTTGCTTGTCGGCGGCGTAGCACCACGAACGGCCCACCCAGCGCACGATCATCGTCCCGCTATACAGCCCGTAAAAGAGCGCCGCCTTTCCCCACAGACCCATCACGAAGGACAACGCAACGAAGGCAAGGCCGGTGACGACTGCCATGAACGCCGCCGCCGTGACGATCGCGGCCGCCGCGGCATCCTGTTCCGCGCGCGCGCGGGAGGCGGCAAGCGCCTGCAGCGGCGCGCCGAACAGGGCGGCGGAGATGGCGACGGTGAATTGCGCAGCGACGAACAGAAAGGTGAAGATACCGAACGCGGCCGGCGCATCGAGCCGGAGCATCGCGAACGAGATCAGGAAATGCGTGCCGGCCAGTGCCACCGGGCCGATCCCCGCCAGCAAATAGCGCCGGACCCGCAGGAGGTACCATTTGTCGGCTGCGCCCAACGCGTGACCGGTCACCGACGCTCCCTAAGCAACCACAAGCCCACCCGCGAAGGATGCGGTGCAGCAAACCTAGCCATCCGGCAACAATCTGTCACCCGTTCGCAGTTGCGGATGGCGCGGAATTGACGCAAGCCGACGAAACGGCACGGGGGGCGCCGGCAGCAACCAAGCGGAGGCCTTAAGCGGATGGGACGACGTTTCATCGTTCACGTCGGTGCACCAAAGACCGGTACGTCAGCGTTTCAGGAATGGGCCGTACGCCATCGCGCGGCGCTGCTCGACGCGGGTTACCTTTATCCGCTGTCGGGAGCCACGTCGGGCGGCAATCATGCGCCGCTGGTCAGCGCACTGGGCGGCGCGATCGATGACGAGGCGCGTGTCGGCCACCTCAGCCGCTTGTTCGAAAAGGAACTGGCCGCGCATCCCGATGCCGCCGTCATCCTGTCGGGCGAGATCATGACGACGCTGCGGTTCCTGCCCAACATGACCCGGCTGCGAAAGGTGCTGGGCCGGTTCGGAGATCAGGCGACGGTCGTGCTCTCGGTTCGCGATCAGATTGCCTGGCGCAACTCCTGCTATGCCCAAACCCGCGAGATGATGACGCCCCTGCCCCCCTTCCGCGACTATGTGGCGATCGGCAAACATGGCCCGCGCGGCGGCAACTGGGATTTCCTGGAGCAGCGGTATCGCCACGCCGGATTCGATTTCGAAGCCCTCGCCTTCGACAGGACGGTGCGGGATATCGGCATCGTCGCGGCGCTTGCACGATTGCCCAGCCTCAAGGGCATCGATGCGGCGGCCGTCGAGGACCGCGTAGAAGCCAACCCCAGCGTCGGCGATCTCGCGCTGCTTGTCGCCGAGCAGGTTCGCCTTGCGATTGCCGGCGAGGACGCCGAGCTGCCCCACGGCCTCCGACCCAAGCTCACGCCGATCGTCGCCAAACTGAGCGCGCGGTTGCCGTCGGCCAGCTTCAACGGCTTCGATGCGGCAATGGCTGACGAGACGCGCGCTGCCTACCGGGACAGCAACGAAGCATTTGCGAGGCGCCATTTCGGCAAGAGCTGGACCGATATCTTCCCACCCTCATCGATCGACCATGTCTCGCCCGACACGATCGATGATCTCGCACCAAAGGAACGCCGGCAGATACGCAACCTGGCGGGACAGGTGCTGATGGAGGCGCTGACAGCCGGCGTGCTGCAGGTCACACCGCGATAAGCCTCGGCTGCACGAAAAGACGGAGGCCGCCGATGCTGGTCGAAAACACATCTGCCATCGCTGATATTCTCGCCTGCCCGCTCTGTCGCGGCGACTTGCGGATCGATCCCGATCAGCGGCTACGGTGCCAGACGCCGGGCTGCAGGCATCACGACGGCGCTTATGACCGGCTCGGCGGCAAGGACGTCCTGATCGATTTCGATAACAGCGTGCTCGATCGGGAGGCGACGTTGGCCACCGGCGCATCCAGCGTGGTGGGACGCGGTCGATGGCGCACCATTCTCAGCCGCGTCGTCGATGGTACGAACCGGTATGCCGCTATGTTTGCGGAGATGATGGTGGAAGGGGTGCGCCGGCGCGCGCGCGATGGTCAGCCGCTTATCGTCGTCTTCGGGGCGGGCGAGATCGGCCATGGATCGGAGCCGCTTTACGATTCGCCGAACGTGGGAGTCGTCTCGTTCGACATCTACGCCTCGCCGAATATCACCTTCGTGGCGGATGCGCATGCCGTACCGCTTAAGGACGGGGTCGCTGATGCGGTGTGGATCCAGGGCATGCTGGAGCTCGTCGTGGACCCTCGACAGGTCGTCGCAGAGGCTGCTCGTATCCTCAAGGCGGACGGGCTCTTGTTCACCGACACGGCATTCATGTGGCCGGTGTGCGAACAGGCCTATGACTTCAACCGCTGGTCGCCCAGCGGGCTCCGCTGGTTGTTTCGTCACTTCGATGTGCTGGCATCCGGCCAGTCGACCGGCCCCGGAACGATGGCGGTGCTGGCGATCCGCTTTATGATGCAGTCCCTGCTGCGCAGCAACAAATTGGGACAGATCGCGGCGCTTCCTTTCGTCTGGATCCGCCTCCTCGACCGTCTGTGCGACGACCGGCGCGCCCTCGACGCGTCGGTCGGCATGTTCATCTTCGGCCGAAAGCGGACCGATCCGATCGGGATCGATACCTTACTCGCTTATTACGACGAGCAGCCCGTGTTGAAGGCCGGTGTCCGAAAGTTGAAAAGGGATCGAAAGGCCCGGGCGGCATTAATCGAAGCGACTAACGCCTGATCACATCATGAAGGCCGGGATGGCGATAAGCGACCAAAGGATCGCCGCCAGCCCCAGCCATACTCCAACGCGTGAAGTCTCGAGCTCTCGTTCCGAGGTAAGTCTGACGCGTGGAACCTGCGGACGCTCCACATCGTGTGACAGCGCGAACCGAACCACTCTCCTGCTCTTGTTCATCGACCGTGTCCCAATCTGGCGAGGGATTGCTAAAGGTGCACCCTGTTCTCAAACCCTTAATTTTGCGATAATAAGCAACCCGCTTTCGGGGATCTCGGCCGCTTTTCTGCTGAGGGTAAGAAGGGGCAGCGTGACGCTGCCGACATCCTCCCCCCGCAGCGAGCGTCATGATACCCTGTCTGCACCAGATAGACGCATGGCCGGTAACTTTGTTCCATTTGTTACGGAAATAATTGACCTTTTCGTCCGACCACCTCGGTTAGCATGCCGTTCACCTTTTCCAGCTTGACCGCAATGCCGCACTGCGCAATGCAAATACGCATAATACAAGAAGGTCGTGCCGGGACCTGGCCGAGGGCCGTGGTCTCTCAATGAACTTGGGGGACATAGAAAAGGGGGGCATGTGACCACCATGTCCGAAGTATTCTCGTCACAGGAATGGCTAACGCCTGTCGAGACGGTTGATACGCCTACGGAAGACAAGCGATCGCGGCGGCTGCGCTTTTACATCGCGCTGCTGCTGTGCGACGTGCTCTCTCTGGCTACCGGCTTTGCGATCGGCCGGGGGATCGTCGCCGTGCGGGGGATGCCCGTGGAGAGCTTCGCGCTGCTTGCGGCGATCGTGCCGATCTATCTGCTGCTCGGCACCCGCACCTACACCGCCTATACCCTCGAGCGCTGGCGCAGCGCCGCATGGATTGCCTCCGCGAACCTGCTCATGGCATTCCTGCTGACGATCTTCGTGGCTTTCCTGCTGAGGGAAGTATCGCCCATCTCGCGGCTGAGTGCGGTGCTTACCTTCGTCTGCTCGGCGGCGCTGCTGCTGCTC
The DNA here is from genome assembly GCA_042096015.1 of Sphingomonas sp. Classification (GTDB taxonomy): domain Bacteria; phylum Pseudomonadota; class Alphaproteobacteria; order Sphingomonadales; family Sphingomonadaceae; genus Sphingomonas. The sequence continues at coordinate 13,818 of JBELMF010000010.1, read as the reverse complement.
AGCCGCAGCCTCATCGGGCTTTGGAGTGACCGCGTATTCCGCGGCTCGGCGCTGAGCAGGATGCTGATCATCGATGGCGTCAACATTCCGCTGCCGGACGGCCTGAAGATCGTCTCCAGCGAGCCGATCGAATCGACCGAAACGACGATCCATCCCCTCGCCCTCGATCGGCTCGCGCGCCAGCTGAAGGGCGTCGACGAAGTATTCGTTGCCTGTCCGCCTTCCCGCCGCGCGAACTGGTCGACGGTCTTGAAGGGCAGCAGCGTCAAGTCGCAGTTGCTGATTCCGGAACTCGACACGATCGGGGTGATCGGCAACAAGCATTTCGCCGGCATCGCCTCCGTAATGGTCTCCGCTGGCGGGTTGCAACTGCGCGAACGCATCCTGAAGCGATTGCTGGACCTGCTGATCGTGGTGCCCGCGGTCGTGTTCTTGGCGCCGCTCTTCGCGCTCGTCGCCGTGCTGGTGAAGCTGGACAGTCCCGGCCCGGTCTTCTTCGTGCAGACCCGCGTTGGCGAAGGAAACCATCTTTTCTCGATGTTCAAGTTCCGCAGCATGCGGGAGGCGGCGTGCGACAGCGACGGGAATGTTTCCACCTCGCGCGACGATGCGCGGGTGACGCGTGTCGGCAAGTTCATTCGCGCCACGAGCATCGACGAGTTGCCGCAGCTGCTCAACATTCTAAAAGGGGACATGAGCTTCGTAGGCCCGCGACCGCATGCCATGGGGTCGCTCGCGGGCGATCAGCTCTTCTGGGAAGTCGATCAGCGTTATCACCAGCGTCACGTCTGCAAGCCCGGCCTCACCGGTCTCGCCCAAGTACGCGGTTTTCGCGGTGCCACGCACCGGCGCGAAGACCTGGTCAATCGGCTCGATGCCGATCTGGAATATGTGAACGGCTGGAGCCTGATGCGCGACGTCATGATCCTGTTCGCCACGCTCAAGGTGGTCGTCCACCGCAACGCCTTCTGACGGAGCGGTTGGCTCAATAATCGGAAAGCAGCCGCGCGGCGATGCTCGACCAGTCGAGGCGGGTTCGCGCGGTATGGCAGGCGCCGGCGCTCAGTCGCTGGCGCAAGGCGGCATCGCCTGCCGCCCGCGTCAACGCCGCCGCCAGTGCCTCAGGATCGTTCGCCGGGATGAGCAAGGCATTCACCCCATCTTCAGCGAGATCGATCAGCCCCCCCACGGCGGTCACGATCGCGAAGCGCCCGTTGGCGAACGCGGCCGCGAGCACGCCGCTCTGGCTCGCCTCCGTGTACGGCAGGAGGATGCAGCTTGCCGCGGCAATCCGCTCGCCGAGCCGCGCGGCTGGCACGAAGCCGTTCGATACGGTGATGTCAGGCAAGGCACACAGCCGCTCTTCAAGCCGGTCCAGCTCCGGCCCCGTCCCGGCAACCTCCACCGCGACGCCCCGCCCCCGATCGGCCAGGATCTCCAGCGCGCGGGTCAGTGTTTCCAGCCCCTTATACGCCTCCATGCGACCGAACATCAGGGCGCGAAACCTTGCCGGCGGAGCCGTCGCCGTATCCGGCGGCAGCAGCACGCCATGTTCGGTCAGCCGGACGCGCGGATCGGGCGTGGCCGTACCGAGATAATCGTGCTGGTACTGGGCGACGCAGGCCGGCCCGTGCAGGAATAGGCGATCGACCCTGCGACGCGCATAACGACGCAACCACGCGAGCCTCGCCGCCACCCGCCAGTCTCGGCCGGCATGGGGAACCGGATCGTGAATGGTTATCGCGGTGCGCATGCGCCCGCGCGCGAGGGTCACCGTAGCGGCGGCGAAAGCCGCCTTGATGAAACCGGACGGCTCCTGCCAGTGCAGCACGTCGGGGCGAAAGCGCCGGATCTCGGTGATCAGACGAACCAGCTCGCGCAGGGTACGAAAGCGATTGTGGCCGATCGTCAGCCTGGGATGCGCCGGCCGCTCACGTCCGATGAACTCGGCATCGAGTACCCCCGTATCGAGGATCAGCAGCACGTCGGCCTGCTCTGCCAGTGCAGTCGCCAGGCGCAGCGCATATTCCTCGAAATGCGGCGCGACCATCACGATCCGCTTCGGCAGTCCCGCCATCACGCAGGTCGCCCGGCTGCCGCCAGGGTCGCCTCTGCCGCCGCGATCGCCTGTTCGGCGCATGCCGCCCAGCGATGATCTGCCCGAACCCGTTCGGCCGCTTCCCGGCCCGCCGCGCGGAGCGATGCGATCGGGCGGGCCGCCAGCCAGTCGGCCGCGTCGGCGGCACTGCTGCCGTGCGCGACGTGGCCGCCATAACGGCGGACCATGGAGCGCGCCCCGGCCATTTCCCCCACCACCGGCACCGCCCCCATCGCCAGCGCCTCCATCACGATGAGCGGAAAGCTGTCCAGTGTCGACAGATGCGCCAGGACATCCGCCTCGCCCAGGCTGCGCACCAGATCAGTCTCCGCCATCCAGTCGACCAGCGTCACGGCCTCGTCTAGCTGCTCGGCGGCGATCATCGCGCGCAGCTTGCCCATCAACTGCTCATCGGCGCGGCCGATGATCTGCGCGCTGACCTGAACGCCCAGCGCGCGGAGCGCCGCGCAAAGCTCCACCGTCCGGAACGTGCCCTTCCCCTCGGACAGCCGACCGGCGTGAATGATCCGGAGGATCGTCCCGGCGCGCGCCGGCACGGGCGTCGCCAGGGTTGCCGGGGGCAGAAAGGTGCGGATCGTCGATCGCGGCACGCCGTCCGGAAGCGCGATCTCGTCCTGCTGTCCGTCAAACAGCATCGCGATCCGGTTCGCCCGGCTCAGCAGCGCAAGGCACAGCCGGCGTAACATGGGCACCCGCTGCAGCCGGGCGTTGGCGCCGAGATGGGGAGTCACCATCACCGGCACGCCGAGCGCCCGCGCCTCAAGAAGGAAGACGAGATCGGCCAATGTGCTCCACTGCAGCCAGATCAGGTCCACACCCGCGCGCCGCGCGCTGAGCAACTGCTTCAACCGGCACGCCGCGCGCGGCAGCAGCTTGGGTGTGAGATAGGCGGTGTCGGTGGGCTGCCACTCAGCGACCCACCCGTCCGCGGCACCGTTCACGGCCTCGCTCGCGCGCTCGCAAAACCCTTCCAGCCCGCCGCGATGGTGAAGCGAGCCGCCCAATACCAGCATGCGCCGCTTAGCCATCGCCGCTCCGCCGGATCCGCGATTCACGCCGGTTCAGCGCCGCCAGAACGCTGGCTGAGCCTTGCGCATGTCGCCCACATCGCTCGCCGTCGCGATCCACAGCAAGGCCAGCGCGATCATCAGGAACACCTGGCTCAATGAATCGCGATCGAAGAGCATCGCTTCGGTCAGGTTATGCCCCAGGCAGAACAGGAACATTGCCGCCGCCAGGGGACGCACGGGGTGGCGCCCGCCGCGCAGCAGCCGCTGCGTCGGCCAGGCTAGGGTGGCATATAGAACCAGCAGCGTGCCCGGCAGCCCGATCTGGACAAGCAGGTCGAGGTATCCGTTGTGCCCTTGGCTGATCTCCGTCACCCAACCGTCGGCATATTCGAAGATCGGCCCGCTCGGGCCCAGATCCCAGAACGATCCGTATCCCGCCCCGAACAGCGGGAAATCCGCGTAGAATTTGATCAGCGCCGTCCAGATCTGGGTCCGCCCGGTAAACCCGGCCGGATCCGTGAGCATATCAAGATAGGGTGTATTGTCGATCGCCATGCTGACGAACAGCAGCGCGGGGACGGCCAGGACGATCCATCCGACATACGGCGGCGCGAGCTGCGCATCGCCCTTGGTCTGCGCCAGCCAGAGGAAGATCCCGCCGAACACCAGGCTCGCCGCAATCATGATCTGCGACGTCTGCGAATCCGACAGGTAGAGGAAGACCGCCGCCCCGGCGATCACTGCCGCGCGGATCGCCAGATGGATTTTGGCCGCGTCGAACACGAACAGCAGGATTGCCATCGCGCAGGTCAGCCCCGCGTAGTTTTTCTGGATCATGATCCCCCGCCAGTCGCCAACGAGATCGCTTTCGAACCCCGCCGAGTTTACGGGGTGAACCCCCAGAACAGGGTCGGTCAGAACGATCACGAAATTAGCGACCAACGTGATCGCCAGCGCAATCCGGACAATCAGCACCGTCCGTTCAACGTCCAGCTTTCGCACCAGCGCAAAGGTGGACCACAGAACGAAGGACGTCAGCACGACCCGGCGCAGTCCGATGGCGGGTTCGAGCGCCCAAACAAGGCTTAACCAGCAATAGCCGAGCGCCAACAGCAACGGCCAAGGCACCACCAAGAGCCGCTCCGGCCGGCGCCACGGCTCGAGCGCGACGAGTGCCAGCCCGAACACGAGTGCATAGCCGATCGTCCGGATCTGGCTTTGCAGGCCGTAATTCTCGCTGGTCATCGACGGGCCAAGGATCGTGAGCGCAAGCAATGCGGAAAATCCGGCGATCGCCAGCCAGTCCGTCCACGCCGCGGCCTCCGCGGTACGCGCATTCAACGGCTTGCGACGGCGGCGTGCCAGCAACGGTGCCTGGTGATCTTGCGGACGTACGGCGTCAGACAAGGCGGGAGCCCTTTGCATCGAACAGGCGGCGCTGATCGCCGATGAAGGTTGCGACAGCGTTGCGCAAGCGTTCGCGTTCGGGAAGATGGTCGGCAGGCGGCGGGCTCTGCAGATCCTGTCCCAGCAACGCGGTCAGCTCCGCCTCGTCGGCCGCGCAGTAGATGCCGGGCCGGCCACTCAGCGCGCGGACGGTTGCAACCTGATGATCGTTGCGATGCTCGTCCAGCACGCCGAGCCGGGGGAACAGGATCAACGGCTTTTGGTGCTTCTGCGCCATCACGATGGTGCCGATGCCGGCATGGGAGACGATGCGCGAACAATCGCGCACGAGGCGTTCGAACGCGATCGGACCCACCACCCGCGCGAAGCGCATGTTGACCGGCTGATATTCGCCGCGTCCCGTTTGCGCGAAAACCTCTTCCGGCAAGTTCGCCGCGATCCGATCAACGATCTTCACGAAGCGATCGAACGGCAACTGCGTGCCTACGGTAACCAGGATCACAGAAGCGCGCCCTCATAGCGGCGCGTGCTTGATTGAAGGTGCTCCCACTGGGTGTACCACTGCGTGGCGAACGGTCGGGCACAGGCACCGCTGAGCGAGGCCTTGTCCGAATTGGCGATGCTGTCGATCCAGATCGTGCGCGCGCCGAGCAGCCGTGCGAAGATCAGGCAGAACAGCCCCGGCAATGCCCCGGTCGTCACCACCAGATCAGGGCGGACGCGCCAGACCAGCTTGGCGGACGCGATCATCGAAGAGATCGCCTGTAGTGGCTCATCGCGGTTCGAATCCGGCAGTACCTGGATCTGGTTCAGGCCATCGCGCGCCGCCAATTCGCCGTTCGTGGTGGCATAGACCACATGATCGTCGGGCAGGGCCGGGCGCAGAAGCATCAACTCTTCCCAATGGCCGCCGCCTGAGGCGACCGCCAGAACCGTGAAGTGCGCTGAATCCTTGCTAGACACCGACCGCTCTTATGCCCCCGACCGGCGCCCGCGGCACCCATATTGTGATTGCCGCCCTCGACACGCCCACCGGCGCGGCTAAGCTTTGCCGAGGGGTACGCGACCGGCGAGGGTATCGCAAGCGCACCCCTCGCGGTGAACGAAGGCTAACCGCGCGGTGATCGATGCTCCTTTGTGATTTCTTTTTTCTCACCTCGGCACGCGAGGCGACAGCGGGGTTGTGCGCACGATGGAACTGGCAAAGGATTTCTGGCGATGCGGCGTGATCGCGCGCGATGCGGCCGACATCGTTCGCGATGGCAGCCTTGCGAACACGCAGATCCATTGGCTGCGGAACCAGTCCGGCCTTCATTATCTCGCCGATCCGTTCGGTATCTGGAGCGAAGATCGTCTCCACGTCTTTGCGGAAAGCTTCAGCTACGCCGACGGGGTCGGCCATATCGACGTGCTCATCCTCGATCGGCAGCTTCAACTTGTCGAGAAGGCGACCGTCCTGAAGGAACCGTGGCACCTATCCTACCCGTTCGTGTTCGAAGCCGAGGGGGCATATTGGATGCTGCCGGAAGCGCATGAGTCAGGCGCGCTTTGGCTGTATCGCGCAACGGCGTTTCCGTTTGAGTGGCAGCGGGCACAGCAGATCGTCCTCGATCACGTGCCGCTGGACGCGACGTTGCTGCATCGCGACGGTTCGTGGTGGATCTTCTACGCGCCGGCCAATCCGCCCTCGGCCCGGCTGACCACCCTTTGCGCTGCCTATGCCCCCCGGCTGGAAGGCCCGTGGCTTAGCCATCCCTCCAACCCGATCGTGCAGGACAGCGCCGGTGCGCGGCCCGGCGGGACCACGATCGTCGTCGATGATGTGGTCCACCTGCCGCTGCAGCGTTGCACCGGCAGCTACGGCAGCGGGCTGCGGCTGTTCCGTCTCGATCATCTCACGCCGTCGCGGATCACCGGCAGGATCATCGATGAAATTACCGCCCCCGCAACGGCAGCGCCTTATATCGATGGCTGCCATACGCTTTCAGCGGCCGGACCGTTCACCCTTCTGGACGTGAAGCAGCGCCGCTTTTCACCAGCCGCACTCCTCGCCTGGCCGAAGCGACGGCTTCGGCACAGGCGAGGTCGCGGCGGCGATCAGTTCGCCTGATAATAGTCCGAATATTGCTTCGAGTAGTAATATAGCCCGCCCACCGCCTGCGCGGACGGATCGACCTGGGTGTACAGAACGCCAACGGGATTGCTGCCGTCGCTGCGCAGCCAGTTGAGCGCCGAGGTCGCCGCGGCAACCGGGGTGCTGTTCCACTTGACCACCAGCGTGGTGGCGTCGGCCAGCACCGCCAGGAAACGACCGTCCGCCAGGCCCATCAGCGGCGGCAGATCGAGCACGATATGATCGTATCGGTCACGCAACGCCCCGAGCAGCTGTTCCATCCGTCCTTCGCCGAACAGATTCTCAGCCGAGAAGAAGGGGCTCAGCACCAGCACCTGATCGAGGTTCGGCACATCGCCGGCATGGATCGCCTCGTCGATGCTCGCCTCGCCATGAAGCACCTCGATCAGACCGACGGCAGGCACCGGCGTCCGGACGATCTGGCGCACCGCCGCGCGGCGCACGTCGCATTCCATCAGCAAGGTGCGCGATCCGGCCGTCGCGAGCGTGCGGGCGAAGGCGACGGCGGAGGTCGTTTTGCCCTCCGCCGGCAGCGATGAGGTGACGGCGATCACCTTCGGCGATCGCGTCCCCTTCACCCCCAGCACCGCAGCCCGCGCAATCCGATAGGATTCGGCAAACATCGACGTCGGCTTCTCCAGCATCAGATCGGCCGGGTTCTGGCCCTTGGGCACCTTCGGCACCACCGCCAGCACCGGCATGCCCAGCTGATCCTGCACTTCTTCCACCGAGCGGAAGCCGCCGCTGGTCATTTCCAGAACCGCGATGGTTCCGGCGCCCGCCGCCAGGGCCACGAGCAACGACAATGCGTATAGCAGGGGCTTGTTGGGCGAGGTGGGGCGCGGCTGCGGTTCCGCACGATCCACCACTTCCGCCTGGGCGATGGACAGGCGCGCCGCCTGCATGCTCTCCAGCGACATCTGCGACATCTTGTCGTAGAGTGCGCGCTTCGCGGCCGCCTCGCGCTCCAGGCTCGCGGCCGTCACCGAATCGCGCGTGCTGCGCTCGCGCTCATTTTCCAGCTGCGACAATGAGGACCGCAGGCTGCTCGCGCGGGCTTCCGCCGCTGCCGCCGTCGCCTGCAGCGACCCCACCACGCGCCGCGCTTCGGCATCGATCTGCGAATCTAGCGCCGCCAACTGATCGCGGACGCGGATGCTCTCGGGGTGGCGCTCGCCATAGCGAGCCTCGACCTCGCCCTTGCTGCGCAACACTTCGGCGCGCTGACGACGAAGATCCGCGATCACCTGCGACCCGAGAACCTCCGACACGGCGTCAAGTCCGCCCCGCGCGACCTGCGCGCGCGCCGCGGCGAGATTGGAACGCGCCGCGGCTGCGTCAGACTCCGCGCTCGCCAGGCTGCCGGCGAGCGGTGCAACCTGCTGGTCGGCGATCGTTCCGATATTGCCGTTGGCGACACTGCTTTCCGCAATGCCGGCGGCGGCGCGGAAATCCGCGGCCCGCCCCTCAGCCTCGCTTGCTTCCTTGCTTAACTCGTCGAGCCGCTGCTGGAACCAGGCGCTCTGCCGCTCGGCGGTGCCGACCTTGCTGGACGTCCGGCTCTCGATATAGCCGTCGGCAAAGGCATTCGCGAGCTTTGCCGCCTTCAGCGAATCAACCGAGGTGAAGCGCACGTTGAGAACGTAGGTCAGCTTTTCGCGATCGACGGACAATTGCTTGAGCACGGCGGCGGCCAGGGCATTTTCGCGCGCCTCGCTATTGCCGGCATATGCCGGATTATCCTCCAGCCCTGCCGTGAATTCGGGATCTCCCGAAAGCCCATATGCGCGCACGATCGACCGCGCGAGATCGAGCGAACGGATGGCCGTCACCTCGGTTTCGATCGCCTCCGGCGTCAGTTCGGCGCGTTGCGCCTGCGCATTGGTTGCGAGCGGATTGCGCGACGGATCCAGCCTCACTTTCGCGGTCGAGGTGTATTTCGGGGTCATGAACGACACCGCGACCACGCCGAGGATGAACACGGCCGCCGTCACAGCGGCCAGGATCTTCCATCGCCGGCGGATCGTATCGCGAACAACGCTGATGACGTCGGCCAGCCGGGCCTCATATTCATCGGCTTCGTGTCTGACTTCCATGCTCGTCTGACCTCGGTCTTGAGCCAAAACGCGGCTCGGGTAGGGTGTTACATGTGATAGGTAAGGCCCGCCTCCAGGCGGCCTTCGGCAGCAGCGTTGCCGGTCTGCACGCCGCCTCGGCTTCGATCCGTGTAGGTCAGCGCCCCGTCCAGGGTGACGCGCCGTGACACCAGGTAGCGCGCCCGTGCCGCCAGGCGGTACGTCGAATTCTGTCGGTCGTCTTCAAGGTACGACCGGAAGGCATATTCTCCGCTCGCCGAGAGGATCAGATTGTTGAGCAGTTCATAATCGCCGCCAAGCGACATGCGGTTGTCCCAGAAGGGCTGCGGCTCGAGATTCCCGGACGTGACATCCTCAACCGTGCGCCGCGCCCCCACCGTGACCGTGAGGCGCTCGGTCGGAAACAACTCAAGTCGTCCCTCGGCGATCACACCCTTGACGGGCCCGTATCCTGCGGCCCGATAATCGCGGACACTATACCCCACGCTGACGGTGCCGCGCATCCGGCCCGCCAGATCTAGGTTGACACCGGCCACCGCCCGGCCTGCGTCGGAGTCCAGCCGAGAATCGACACGTCCGTCGAACGTCGTGCCGGTGTAGCCGAGTTGCGCAAAGAGCGAGACGCTGGGGGTTCGCGCATATTCGAACTGGCCGGTGATGCGGCTGACATTGCGGTCACGATTGCTCTGGTCGCGCAGGCTGTCATCGGCAAGGCGTACCGGCGAGAAGCGGAAATCGGCATAATCCGCCACCACGAAGGTGCGAACCCTGCCCATGGTATATTCACCGCGCAGCGAGGCGAAGTCGCGCCGGAAGCGCGACAGCGCCGCGATGTTGGACGCAACCTCGCCCGAGAACTGGTTCTCAAAGCTCTGCGCCGCGCTCACCTCACCGGTTATCACGAAGGCGCGCCCGAGTTCGATATCGCCTTCGCCACCAACTCGCCAGGTCCGCTCGTTGCGACGCGACTCCCCGATATAGTTGCGCAGCAGCGAGGAGGCGTTGAGCCGGATCGCGTGGCGCGACCAAATGGAATTGACCCGCAATGACGGCTCCACGCCGACGTAGGGCGCCTCCACTTCATTTTCTTGCGTGAGATAGGCGTTGCTGGTCACACCGGCGCTGGTCTCAAGCGCCGGAAAGAACATCAGCCCGCCCACCCGGATACCGGTGGGCGTGTAGTCGGGGCGCGGGCGTGACTGGACGCTGACGTTCCGGTCACGGTTGAAGCCCTGCGGCACCGCGGGCTGCACGATCAGGCCGTCCTGCGCATGGGCGAGCGACGGCGCACCGGCCGCAACCAGCGCAAGCATGACCAGCGTCGGCCGCCCGATCGCCAAAGCCTGATTGCCCCCCATAGACAGGTTGGTTGTCTCGCTATTCACACGAGCATGCAAGGCGCATTCCATGCGCGCTCGATCGTGTCCGCCGCTCAGAAGAACCGTTCGCCGATACGGATCGTGTCACCGGGATAGACGATGAGCTCCGGCGTCAGGCGATAGTTCACCTCGTCCGCCTCGCCCTGCCGGCGGATCCGCACCACATCGCGGTTCGCACGCGGCGTGAAGCCCTTCGCCGTGGCGACCGCATTCATCGCGGTCATGCCCGTCGCATAAGGATACTGGCCGGGCGCCGTGACCTCGCCCAATATGTAGAAGGGGCGGAAGATCACCACTTCCATCGCGACCTTGGGCTCGCGCAGATAACCGTCGCCGAAGAGGCGCTCCGCATCGGCGGCGATTTGCGCGACCTGTTTGCCCTTGGCCGACACGTTGCCGATCAGCGGCAACGAAATCGTGCCGTCCGGATTGACCCAGAACTCGCCGGTCAGGCTCGGCTCATTATAGACGGTCACCTTCACCTTGTCGCCGACGTCAAGGCGATAGTCGGAGATCACCTCGCTCGCGGAAACATAGCGGTCGCCGGATGACAGTACGGGGCCGTCCCCCTTCTCCGCACAGGCCGAAAAGAGCATCAGAATGCCCAGGAAGAACGCCGACCGGAAGAGCATGAGGCCTCGATGAGTTGCTGACAGCCGCCCGGTGCTTTGCATAGCGCGCTTGCGGACGCAATGCGTCCCGGCGCATCGGGTGCTGCATCGCAACAAATGAGACGAACCAGCGACGAACCGCGTACCGGGTCAGTAATCTCTCGAGACACGGACGTTCGCGCTCTGGCGGCCGAGCGTCGAGATGCTGGAAAGCAGCGACAGCCAGCGCGTCACCTGGAATTCGACGCGGGTCGCGGAATAGCCCTGCCCGTCGGTGACGATCTCGGCATATAGCTGGCGGGTCACATATTTTCCGGCCGCGATCGACGTGCCCTGGCCGGTCTGGGGATCGGCGGGAAGGATGCGCAGCCGATCCAGCCCGGCGGCGCGGCGCACCACGTTGATCGGGTTCAGCCCGCCGTCGCCGTCACGCAGCGCCGCCACCGCGGCGGCGAGCTGCAATGCCTCGGGCGCCGACAGGTTGGTGATGGAGGTGCCGAACAGCAGCCGCGACAGCAGTTCATCCTGCGGCAGCGCCGGCGTGCTGGAAAAGGTGACCTCGGGCTTCAGTGCCACGCCCGTTACCCGAATCGATGCGTTGAGCCCCGTGCTGTCGGCGTTCGCCTCGATATCGAGCGCCGGATTGGCGGGAACCTCGCCGGCGAAGCGAATCACGCCGCGCTCCAGTTCGAACTCGCGACCGGCGAATTCATAATCGCCTCGGATCAGATCCGCGCGACCGACGATCGCCGGATTGTCCGGCGCTCCGCCGATCTCCAGGTCTGCGGACCATTCGCTGGAGAGGCCAAGGCCGGTCACGACCAATTGATCCGCGGCCCGGGCCTTGATGTCCAGCCGCCACGGCGCCGGGGGCGTGGCTACGTCGTCGTCGCCGTCCGGCTGGTTGATCTCGCGGATCGTCAGGCGCGGCACCGCGCTCGCCACCGAGGCGCGGCCGAACCGGTACCGGCTGCGATCAAGAACGACGGTGCCGGAGATTGTCCCGCCCTGACCACCCGACTGGAAGCGCAGCGGCCCAGTCACCGTGGCGCCGACATCGTCGCGATTGATCATCACCGCATGGTCGGCGTTCAGCGTCAGGTCCAGGCCGACGCCGCCGCGCGCGGCGAAATCGAACCGTCCGCTGCCCGTCACCTTGCCGTCGCGCCCGGCATTGGCGGTGAAGCGGTCGATCGCCAGGCGCGATCCGGCGAAGCGGCCGGCGGCCTCGACGTCGCTCAGCACGGTGCCGGTGGTGGCGCTCTCGATGCGCGCGCCCTTCGCCTCCACCGACCCGCGGATCATGGGGTCGGCCACTCTGCCGCTCACGTCGGCGGCGATGCTGACCGGCCCGGAAAGGTCGAACAGCTCCACGCGGCTCAGCCGCCATAAAGTATCCGCCGGGCCTGCATATCGCAGCTGCGCGAAGACGCCGGCCTGCGACAGCCGCGTTGCCAGGTCCCCCTCGCCCAGCCGCAGCAGCGCCTGCCCGCGACCGATCGTCCGCCCGCCCGAGGCGACCACCGCGCGCACGCCTGCGCGATCGGCGGTCAGCACCCCGGCAATGCCCATGTCGACCGGGCTGGAGGATGCCAGCAGCCCGGATCGCGTCAGCCCGCGTACGGTCATGTCGATCCTGCCGGTCGGCGCCGCATCGCCCACGCTGGCATAGCTCAGCGTGCCGGAGGCGGTCCCGCCCAGTTCCAGGCCCGGATATCCGATGTCGAGCACCGCCAGCGGCATCTTCGCCAATGTGGCATTGATGCTGTTGCTGTCATCGGTGAAGCGCCCGGAGACGGTTGCCTCCCCGCCGGCAAAGGTCAGCGTCGCGGGCGAAAGCCGCCACCCCTCGCCGTCCCGCGTCACCACCGCCGGGCTGTCCAGGCGCAGCGGCCGGCGATCGACCGTGCCCTGCGCGACGATCCGATAGCGGTCGGGCGCCACATCGATGATGCTTTGCAAGTCGAATGCGCGACCGCGCGATCCGGCGACGGCGGCGCGGATCTGCCCCAAGCCGTCGCGCAACCTGGCGTTGCCGGCCACCCGGGCAAGGCTCAATGCACCGCGCCGCAGCCCGCTGCCGCTGAATGTCGCGTCCAGCGTCGTTCCTGCGGGGTCCAGCATCGCGGTGAGGTCCAGCTTCCCCTGCCGCACGGAAGCGGCGCCCGCGATGCGCGCCGATCGCAGTGCCAAATGGGCCTCGATGCGCTGCACCGCGTTGATCGGCCGCAGCACCACCTCCCCGGCGATGCCGCCGCCCGCCACCGCGAGGCGCCCGTCGAAGCCATCGTCGACGATGCCGATCGTCCCCGTCGCGCTTGTTCCGCTGACGTCAAGCCGGCCGACGGCGATCTGCGCATCGGCGCCGCGCGGCAGCAGAATGTCACCCGCGCCGTCGAACGCGCCCAGCCGTGATCCGCCCGCGGCGGTGAAGGTGAACCCCTGGGCACTCGGCGATAGGTGCAGCCGCACATCGCGCAGGCCGAGCGCCTTGTTGGGCTGCTCGAATATCAGATCCAACGTCGGCCGCTCGATTCGGCCGTCGAGCTTCAGGGTCACGGGGCCATAGGTGGCCTGCCGTCCCGCACCCGCGAACACGAACGTACCGTCGCGGCGACGGTAGCCGTTGCCGACGAGCCGGATTGACGGGCCGGTCAAAACAAGGTTGCGGAAGTGGAGAATGCCGTCCGGTGTCCGCTCCAGCCCGGTCACGATGCGCGGCAGCCCGCCCGCCAGGCTGCGGAAGAAACCGTTGTCGAGCCGCACCATCTGCGCGGTGCCGGAACCGATCACGCGCGTACCCCGGCGGCCGGGGCCCGGCACCACCCGCAGCTTGGAGGTGACATTAACCACCCCCAGGCCGGGTATCAGGTAGCGACCAAGCGCGCCGTTCAGACCGACCTGATATTCTCCGGTGCGCAGATCCAGCACCAGGCCGATCCGGCCGCTCAGCTTGTCGGAGCGCAGGCGAAGGTCGTCGCCGGTCACCATCGTCGCAGTGACGCGCAGCACGCCGTCGACCGAAAGGTTGCGCAAGATGCCCCCCGAGATCGGAAGAGCGT
>JBELMF010000009.1:0-37763 GCA_042096015.1 Sphingomonas sp. | reverse complement strand
CGTCGCGGTGCCGGTGGTGTTCGTCGACGAAGCGGAAGCGCCCGGCATCAAGAAGGGCGGCGTTCTGAACGTGGTGCGTCACGAGCTGGAGCTGGTGTGCGACGCGGCGGAGATCCCGTCGGAAGTCACCATCTCGCTGAAGGGCCTGGAAGTCGGCGAATCGCTTCACATCTCGGCGGTGACGCTGCCCAAGGGCACGCAGTCGGCGATCGACGACCGCGACTTTACCATCGCCACCGTCGTCGCCCCGTCGGCGCTGAAGTCGGCCGAGGGTGACACGACCACCGACGCGGCAGAAGAGCCGGCCGGCGAGTAATTTCGCCAGTCGCCGCCGTCGGGCGGCGCGGTTTTGCGGGCGGGTGGCGGCAACGCCCCCGCCCGTTTTCGTTTCCTGGTCGCCGCATCGTGAGGGAGAAGGCTTGTGCAACTATGGGTCGGCCTGGGCAATCCGGGCGCGCAATATGCGATGCACCGCCACAACGTCGGCTTCATGGCGGTCGATACGATCGGCGAGGTCCACGGCTTCGGTGCCTCGGCCAAGAAGTTCCAGGGCTGGGTGCAGGAAGGCCGGCTCGGCACGCAAAAGGTGCTGCTGCTGAAGCCCGCCACCTTCATGAACGAAAGCGGCCGCAGCGTCGCGGAGGCGTTGCGCTTCTACAAACTGGGCGTCGAGGCACTGACCGTGTTTCATGACGAGCTCGACCTCGCGCCCATGAAGATGAAGGTGCGCCACGGCGGCGGGCTGGCCGGGCACAATGGGCTGCGGTCGATCGACCAGCACCTCGGCCCCGATTTCCGCCGGGTGCGGATCGGCATCGGCCATCCCGGCCACAAGGATCGCGTGACCGGCCATGTGCTGGGCAATTACGCCAAGAGCGAGATCGACCCGCTGAGCGACCTGCTCGGTGCCATGGCTGCGGAGGCGGCGACGCTGGCGGCGGGTGAGGACGTCCGTTTCATGAACGACGTGGCGCTGCGCCTTCAGGATTGACGGGCGCCCTTCCCCATTCGTGCCAGTCTTACTATCGCAGAGCCATGCTGTTCCCGCCCCCGTCCTGCCCTCGCCTGATCGTGAAGATCGGTTCGGCGCTCTTGGTCGATGGGGAAGGCGCCGTGCGTCGGGAGTGGCTGGCGGGTATCGCCGCCGATGTCGCCGCGCGCGTTCAACACGGCCAACAGGTCGCCATTGTCTCGTCCGGCGCGATCGCGCTGGGGGCACGGCGGCTGGGATTGCCCCGCGGCGGACGGGCGAGCCTTGAGGATGCCCAGGCCGCCGCTGCGACGGGCCAGATTGCCTTGAGCCAGACCTGGGCAGAGGTGCTCGGTGCACGCGATCTGACCGCAGCGCAGATGCTGGTGACTCTCGATGATCTTGAGGACCGGCGCCGGTATCTCAACGCCTCGGCGACCCTGAGGCGATTGCTTCAGCTTGGCACCGTCCCGATCATCAACGAAAACGACAGCGTCGCCACCGCCGAGATACGCTTCGGCGACAATGACCGGTTGGCCGCGCGCGTTGCGCAGGCGGCCGGCGCGCAGGGCGTACTGCTGCTGTCCGACATCGACGGCCTTTACGATCGCAATCCGGCCCAGCCCGGTGCCGTGCACATCCCGCGCGTCGACCGGATCGATGCGAAGATCACGGCGATGGCGGACACCGGCTCCGCTTCCGGCATGGGATCGGGCGGCATGGTGTCCAAGATCGAAGCCGCCCGCATTGCCACCGGCGCCGGCGTCGCGCTGGCGATCGCGTCCGGCCGAGTGAACCGCCCGTTATCCTCAGGCGGCCGCCACACTCTTTTCCTGCCCGAAAAGCGCAGGGCCGCGCGAAAGGCCTGGCTCAGCGGACGTTTGACCGTGAAGGGCACGATCAAGATTGATGCCGGGGCGGTCGACGCGCTGCACAGCGGACGCAGCCTCCTTGCGGCCGGTGCGACCGCCATCATCGGCCGCTTCGATCGAGGCGATGTCGTGGCGATCGAGGGCCCCCAAGGCCCGATCGCACAAGGCCTCGCCGAATATGACGCCAGCGAGATGCTGGTGCTGCTGGGCCGGCGCAGCGAGGAGCATGAGGCGCTGCTCGGCCACGCGCCGCGCGCCGCCCTGGTCCATCGCAATCACATGGCGCTGCTGTGATCCTGGCGCTGACCGGCGCCACCGGCTTTGTCGGAAGTGCGACGCTGGAGCATGCGCTGGATGCCGGCCATCAGGTTCGCGCCCTGGCGCGGCGGCCGCAACCGTCGCGCAGCGGCGTGACCTGGATTCCTGGCGCGCTGGACAATCCGGACAGCTTGGCGGCCTTGGTGGATGGCGCGGACAGCGTGATCCATATCGCCGGGGTGGTGAATGCCGCAGACCGCGCAGGCTTTGTCGCGGGCAACATCGACGGCACCCGCGCGATCGTCACCGCGAGCGGGACGCGGCGCTTCGTCCATGTGTCCTCGCTGTCGGCCAGGGAGCCGCAGCTGTCGGTTTACGGATGGTCTAAGCACCAGGCCGAAGCGGTCGTGGCGGAAAGCGCCTGTGACTGGACGATCGTCCGGCCGACCGGTGTGTACGGCCCCGGCGACACGGAGCTGCGCGACATGTTCCGTATCGCCCGCTACGGCCTTGCCTTCCTGCCGCCCCCCGGGCGCGTGGCCCTGATCCACGTGGCGGATCTGGCGCGCCTGCTGGTGTCCCTTGCGGAGCGGCCGGGCGATCGGGCGACTTACGAGGTGGATGACGGACACGCGCTCACGCACGCCGAACTGGCGGCGGCGATCGGCAGTGCGGTCGGGCGCCGGGTCATGCCGATGCACCTGCCGAAACCGCTGCTGCGGATCGCCGCCCGGCTTGATCGATCGCTGCGCGGCGACGCGGCGAAGCTGACCGCCGACAGGGTGGAATATCTAAGCCATCCCGACTGGACGGCGCGGCCGCAATGCCGGCCGCCGGAATCGCTGTGGTCGCCGAGGGTGTCGCTCGACAGCGGCCTGGCGCAGACCGCTCGGTCCTATGGCATCGCATCTTGACCACTCTTCCGCCGCATTCGGTTGGCACCTCACGACCCACTAGCTAAGGAAGCGCTATGAGCGACCGCGACACCATTCTCGATACCGTGAAGAGCCAGATCGAACCCTTCAACAAGAAGGGCGTGACGGTGACGGATACCACGACGTTCCAGGGCGATCTCGAGTGGGATTCGCTGACGGTGATGGACTTCGTCGCCGCCATCGAGGACGAATTCGACATCATCATCACGATGAACATGCAGGCCGAAATCGAAACGGTCGGCCAGCTTGCCGACGCCGTTGCCAAGCTGAAGGCCTGACGCCCGGGCCATTCGGGTACGATCGGGCAAACGTCGCCCCTGCGCGCGCGTGCCTCCCGGTTGCCTGACGGGACGTTGATTGAGGACTGACGACATGACCGAGACTGGCCTTCAGGCGGAAGCATTGCCCGCCGAGCCCGCCGCCACCGCACCGGCACACGACCTTTTCGCCAAGTTCGCGCCGCTGATCGCGGAGCGTGAGGCGCTGCTGGCGTCCGGCGTGCGCGATCCGTTCGGTATCGTGATGGAGGAAGTGAAGAGCCCGACGGTTGCCGTCATCAAGGGCCGCGAGACGATCCTGCTCGGTACGTACAATTACATGGGCATGACCTTCGACCCGGACGTGATCGCCGCGGGCAAGAACGCCTTCGACCGGTTCGGCACGGGCACCAACGGCAGCCGCGCGCTGAACGGGACCTTCCACGATCATATGGAAGTGGAAGCCGCCCTGCGTGACTTTTACGGCATGTCGGGCGCTATCGTGTTTTCGACGGGGTATCAGGCGAACCTCGGCGTGATCTCGGCGATCGCCGGCAAGGGCGAATATATCATCCTGGACGCGGACAGCCACGCCTCGATCTACGATGGTTGCGCGATGGGCAATGCGGAGGTCGTCCGCTTCCGTCACAACTCGGTCGAAGATCTCGACAAGCGCCTGGGCCGGTTGCCGAAGGAGCCCGGCAAGCTCGTCGTGCTCGAGGGTGTCTATTCGATGCTGGGGGACGTCGCGCCGCTCAAGGAGATGGTCGCGGTCGCCAAGCAGCACGGTGCAATGGTGCTGGTCGACGAGGCCCATTCCATGGGCTTCTTCGGCCAGCATGGCCGCGGCGTGTATGAAGAGCAGGGCCTGGAGGATCAGGTCGACTTCGTGATCGGCACGTTCTCCAAGTCGGTCGGTACGGTCGGCGGCTTTTGCGTGTCCAACCATCCCGAGTTCGAGATCCTGCGCTTCGTCTGCCGTCCGTACATCTTCACGGCCAGCCTGCCGCCGGCGGTCGTTGCATCTGCCGCAGCCTCGATCCGCAAGCTGATGCATGCCGGCGACAAGCGTCAGCGACTGTGGGACAATACACGGCAATTGCATGCGGGGCTTCGCGATCTGGGCTTCCGCCTGCCGACGCCGGAACCGGAATCCGCCATCGTCGCCGTTCTGCTCGATGATCAGGAACAGGCCGTGCGCATGTGGCACGGGCTGCTGGAAACCGGGCTATACGTCAACGTGGCCCGCCCCCCGGCGACCCCGGCGGGCATGTTCCTGCTGCGATGCTCCGTCTGCGCGGAACATACACCGGAGCAGATGGCCCGCGTGGTCGGCATGTTCGAAGGCGTCGGCCGCGCGACCGGCGTGATCGCCTGAGCCCCCGCCTTCCGCCGATTCGCCGCATCTGCTAGAGGCAATGCCCGTGATCGCGGACAAGGGCGCCAAGGCCCCGAAGAGGATGGCTTCTACCTGGCGCGTCATCACGCTCATCGTGATGGGCGTGCTTGGCGTTGGTGTGCTCGTCGCGCTGATCCTGACGCTCGGCGAGGCGAACAGGCAGCGCGATCGCGCCGTCTCGCTGCAATCCCACAGCTATGATGTGATGGTGCTCGCGCGGACGCTGTCCGGCACGATCGCGCGCTCGGAGGCGTCGCTGGGTCGCTACGTGATCTCGGGCGACAAGCAGTTGGGGCGGCTGTATTTCGAGGATTGGCGCCGGGCGGGCGAGCAGATCGACCGGCTGGCCTCCCTGACCCGGGACAATGGAGCCCAACAGCCGCTGATCGAGCGGCTGCGCGCGGCCTATCGGGAGCGGGGCGAACAGCTTTCGCTGACCGCCCTTTCCACCAACTACGGGAAGAACGAGCAGGCGTTGTCGCGCTATTACGAGGCGCGCAAGGCGGCGGCCCTCGACGAGATCGAACGCGTTCTGGACGCGATCATTGCCGGGGAACGGACGCTGCTGATCCGCCGCACCGATGCCGCCATGACGCTGGTCGAACAGTCCACGCGCGCAGCCTTCATCCTCTCCGCCTTCGGCGTGCTGTTGCTGATCGGTGCCATTGCGCTTGGCTGGCTGACCGTCCGGGCGCTCACCGAACGGGCGACAGCCCAGGCGGAGGCGGATGCCGAGCGCGCGCGCGCGGCCGAACTCAGTTTGGCGGTGGAACAGGCGACCGAGGAATTGCGTGCGCAGGAGGCCCGCCTGCGGCAAGTGCAGAAGATGGATGCGATCGGCCAGCTGACCGGGGGCATCGCCCATGATTTCAACAATATGCTTGCCGTTGTGATCGGCGGACTTGAACTGTCGCGTCGCGCCGTCGTCAATCGTAGCGAGGAAGCCGTGCGCCATATCGACAGCGCGCGCGATGGTGCCACCCGAGCGGCCGAGCTGACGCGCCGTCTTCTGGCATTCGCGCGCGAGGGTTCGATCGATCCCGAACGGATCGATGTCGGCGCCTTGCTGGGCGGCATGCGCGATCTGCTGGATCGCACGCTGGGCGACGGCGTCCGCGTGGAGATCATCGACCGGGCCGATGGTGCATGCGTCCGTGCCGATCGCGTGCAGCTTGAGAATGCGGTGCTGAACCTTGCGGTGAATGCGCGCGACGCGATGGCGGAGCGTGGCAGGCTCACCATCACCGCCGGATTGCAGCGGGGTGCAGAGGCGGATCAGGTGACGATCGCGGTGCGCGACAGCGGATGCGGCATGTCGCCTGAGCTGGCGGAGCGGGTGTTCGAGCCCTTCTTCACGACCAAGCCGGTCGGCAAGGGCACCGGGCTCGGCCTCAGCCAGGTCTTCTCGTTCGTTCGCCAGCTGGGCGGCGAGGTCGCGATCGACACTGCGCCGGGCGACGGAACGACGGTGACGCTTCGATTGCCGCGAGATCTGGCGGGCGCCGCACAAGATTGCGCGCCGAGCGCCGACCTTCTGCCGACCGCGCCGGTAAGCCAGCTCCGGATCCTCGTCGTCGAAGACGATCCGCGGGTCATGGCCGCAACGATCGGCGCGATCGAGGAACTGGGCCATCACCCACAACCGTGCGCAGACCCCCTGGCCGTCCCTGACATTCTCAGCACTGCCGCACCCGTGGACCTGATCGTCAGCGACGTCTTGATGCCGGAGCAAACCGGGCCCGAGATGATCGCCGGACTTGATCGCCGCTACGCTCACATCCCTGTCCTGTTCGTCACCGGCTTCGCTGGTGAAACGAACGACCGTTCCATGTTCGGCGGCCATCACGTGCTGCGCAAGCCGTTCACGCTCGTCGCACTGGAGCGGGCGATCGCGGAGGCAATGAGGCGTGGGAACCCCGGTGCAGCCGACAGCATCGCCGCCGAGTAGCGCCCACCGGCCGCCACGCTGAAGGGAAAAGGGCTGGCGCTTGCCGCATGGTCGCCTATACCGGCCGCCCGTCCGCAAGAACGAGCCTCCCAGCCGCGCCCCCATGAAATCGATCGACCGCTACATGGCCCGGCTGATCGCGCTGCCGCTGTTCGCCACCCTGGTGATCTCGGCAATGTTGCTCGTGCTGGATCGCATGCTCCGGCTGTTCGATTTCGTCGCGACGGAGGGCGGTCCTATCAGCGTGGTGTGGCAGCTGCTCGCCAATCTGCTGCCGGAATACCTTGGTCTCGGTATTCCGATCGGCCTGATGCTGGGCGTGCTGCTCGCGTTCCGGCGCCTGGCGACCTCGTCGGAACTGGACGTGATGCGTGGCGTGGGGATGAGCTATGGGCGGCTGCTGCGCGTGCCCTATATGTATGCGGTCGGGCTGGCGCTGATCAATCTTGCCATCGTCGGCTTCATCCAGCCGCGCGCGCGCTACGCCTATGAGGGTTTGCGGTTCGAGCTGCGTACCGGCGCGCTGGGCGCCTCGATCAAGGTCGGCGAGTTCACGCACCTGGGCGATCGGATGACGCTGCGGATCGAACGGAGCCGCGACAAGGGGCGCGAGCTTTCGGGCATCTTCGTTCACGCGCAGACGCCCAAGGGGGACTGGATCGGGGTGACGGCCCAGCAGGGGCAGTTCTTCGCGACGGACGATCCGAACACGATCATCTTCCGCCTGACCAACGGCACGTTGATCCACAACCGCGCTGACTTCGCAACGCCGCGCGTGCTCTCGTTCAGCGCACATGACCTACCGATCGATCTGCCGCGCTTCGAGCAGTTTCGCGCCCGCGGTGGCCGCAATCTGGAATATACCATTCCGGAACTCGCGCGGATCGGCGTCACCAGTGGCGATGCGGAGACACGCCATGCCAGCCAGGCGGAGCTCTACTTCCGTCTGGCGGAAGTGCTGATGATGTTCCTGCTGCCCCTGCTCGCGGTGGCCTTGGGCGTTCCGCCGAAGCGCTCGACGTCTGCGCTCGGGGTGTTCCTGTCGATCGTGATGGTCGTCGCCTATCACAAGGTCAATCAATACGCCGCGTCGATCGGCGAGCTTGGCCGGATCGATCCGTTCATCGCGCTGTGGGTGCCGTTCGCATTGTTCGCGGCGCTCATCATCTGGATGTATTACACCCTCGCCTATGTTCCCGGCGGACAACCGATCGGCGCACTGGAACGCGGCGCCAGCAAGGCACTCAAGGCTATCACCCGGCGCATGCCCGGTCGCCATCGTCGGGAAGCGCGCGCATGACCTCTTTTTTCCCCTCGCGAACCGTCGCGCTCTACATGGGCAGGATGTTCCTGGTACGGACGTTCGGCATTCTCGCCGGACTGGTGCTGGTGCTGCAGGCGCTGGATCTGCTGGGTGAGTCGGGCAAGATCCTGGCCGTTCCGGGCAACACCGACGCGCAGGTCTGGCAATATATGTCGCTGCGTGTGCCGCAGATCATCGCGCGCTTCCTGCCGTTCTCCGTGCTGCTGGGCACCATCTTGACGTTGATCACGATGAACCAGAACAGTGAGATCGTGGCGCTGAAGGCTGCCGGCATGTCGGCCCACCAGGTACTCGCGCCGCTGATCACGGCCAGCATCGGCGTCGCCATCCTGAGCTTCGCCTTCAACGATCGCATCGTCGCCCGCGCCACCGCCACGCTCGCACAGTGGCAGAAGGTGAACTACGGCGAGTTGCCGATCGACCGGGGCGAGCGGGCCAACGTATGGGTACGTACCGGCGATGATCTGATCCAGGTGGATCAGATCAAGGGGCGCGGGCGTGACGCACAGCTAGGAAACATCACTCTTTACGAGCGCGACGGCGGGAGCCTGCGCGCAGTCGTGACGGCGCCGAAGGGCCAGCGCAGTGGTGACGGCTGGGCGATCGGGCCCACCCGCCGCTTCGACGTCGCCAGCGGAAGGATTACCGCGCCCGGCACGGTGGTGATCGCCCGCGGCGTCACCCCCGATCAGTTCACCTTGTCCACGGTGAACGCCGATGGCCTGTCGTTTCGTGCATTGAACGAGGCGATCGATGATCTGGCCGCGGCCGGACGGCCGACGAAAGCGCTCGAGGGCGCGCTGTGGCACAAGCTGTCCGGACCTTTGTCGTCCATCCTGATGCCCCTGCTCGGGGCCGTCGCGGCATTCGGGATCGCGCGCTCCGGCAAGCTGTTCGTGCGCGCCGTGATCGGCATGGCGCTGGGCTTCGCCTATTTCGTCGCTGACAATTTCGCGCTCGCGATGGGCAATCTGGGCGCGTACCCACCCATTCTGGCTGCGTGGGCGCCCTTCCTGCTGTTCCTTCTGATCGGCGAAGCCGTCCTTCTGCGAACGGAAGAGTAGCGGCCGCGCGATCGGCTGCCTATCGCGGTAGCATCGTGCTGCGGGCGATCTTGGCAACCAGCCCGGGCATCCCGGCATAGTTCGCCTTGTAATAGGGCGAATCCTTATCCAGCACGGCGGTCAGACGGCGGTGCGCCTCACCCAGCGCATGATAGGGCAGCCCCGGAAGCAGATGGTGAAGCGCATGATAGCGCAAGCCCACCGGCGCCCACAGTGCCGGAAGCGTCGCCGGCGGCGGGACATTGACCGAATCCAGATATTGCGCCATCACGGTCATCGCTTCGCCCTCATTCTCCCAGAGGTGCGCGACCAGCGTTCGCAGCTGATTGATCACCGCCACGCCCGATGCCACCAGCAGGATGATCGCAAGTGCGCGCGGCGAGATCACGCCCGTCACCGACAGCGCGATCAGCGTCATCGCCCAGACGGCACATGCCGTCTCGATGCGCGCCCACTGCCGTGCAGCCGCCCCTTCCGGCATCCGGCGCCGGAACTGCGGATTGATCGCCAGCGCGGAGTAACGCTCCACCACGATGCGGCGCAGCCCCGGCACGATCAGCGACAGCGGCGCCAGCACACCATAGCGGAAGATGAGCGCGACCGGCGCAAGCGCGGCGACCACCACGAATACCGGCAGCGACCAAGGCTTCATGAGCGCAAGCGGCAGATATTCGGGATCGTCGGACGTCCCGTAGCGGGTCTTGGCATGATGCAGGTTGTGAACGCCCTCATACATGAAGGACGGCACCAGCATGGGCACCCCGATCAGCGCATTATAGCCGAGCCGGAAGCCGGGCAGCGACGCATGCTTCACATGGGTCAGCTCGTGGATGAAGCTCATCCCGCGATAGAGCGCAAACACTGCGACCACGCCCGCCACGATCGTCAGCCACAAGGGGCCGGCCGCCAGCGCAACGCCAAGCGCCGCATAGCCGATCACCGCGGAGGCGACGAAATCGCCCCAGTAGATCGCCGGGTTCGGCGCGTTTAGATCACGCGTCAGTTCGGCAGCAGCCTTCAACATCGCGCGATCGTCCGCAATCGCCGCACGCGGTGCGTCGGCAGTCATCGTCCGCGGGAAAGTCATCGTCGTCATGGGCATGTCCATTGCCCGAAGATAGTGGCGATACGGTGGCGCAAACAGACGCGGCCTGCGCGGAAAGGTCGCTCGCCATGATCGCTCCGGCCGATTACAGACGCGGCATGTCAGCAGCCATCACCATTCGCCCCGTCGAGACCGCGCGTGACCGGCGCGTCTTCGTTGATCTGCCCTTCCGGCTTTATCGGGATGACCCGAACTGGGTACCACCGCTCAAGGGCGAGGCGATCGGCCTCATCACGCCCGAAAAGAACGGCTGGTACAGCCACGCCAAGGCACAGCTGTTTCTGGCCGAGCGTGACGGCAAAACGGTGGGCCGCATCTCCGCGCATATCGATACGCTGGCGCTTGAGATGCCGGCAGCGCAGGGCTTCGGCCCCGGCACCGGACAATGGGGGCTGATGGAGGCGGAAGACGAGCATGTCTTTGGCGCCTTGCTGGAGCGTGCGGAACAGTGGCTTCGTGATCAGGGCATGACCCGTGCGCTCGGGCCCATCTCCCAATCGATCTGGGAGGAGCCCGGCTTGCTGATCGACGGCTATGACCACCCGCCCACGGTGATGATGGGCCATGCCAAGCCGGAATATCGCGGTTGGATCGAAGCGGCGGCCTATCAGCCCGCGAAGCAGCTGATGACCTATGAGCTGGATATCACGCAGCAATTCCCCCCGATCGTCCAGCGGATCATCAAATCCGGTGAGAAGAACCCCCGGATCAACGTGCGCCCGGTGGACAAATCGCGCTTCGACGAAGAGGCCGCGATCATCCTTGCGATCCTGAACGATGCCTGGAGCGACAATTGGGGCTTCGTCCCGCTCACGCCCCCGGAAATCAAGGACGTCGGGGTGAAGCTGAAGCCGATCGTGTTCGACGATCTGATCAGGATCGCCGAACTGGACGGCAAGCCGGTGGCGTTCATGATCACCCTCCCCGATCTCAACGAGCCGCTGGCGGGACTGAACGGTTCCCTGTTTCCCTTCGGATGGGCCAAGCTGCTGCTGTGGCTCCGGCGGCCCAGGGTACGCACGATGCGCGTACCGCTGATGGGCGTGGTGAAGGAGCTGCAGTCGTCGCGCATGGCGAGCCAGCTGGCTTTCATGATGATCGAATATATCCGCCGCGCATCGGTGGAGCGCTACGGCGCGACCCGTGGCGAGATCGGCTGGATCCTGGATGATAATCAAGGGATGCGCTCGATTGCCGAAACGATCGAGAGCCGGGTCAACAAGGTGTATCAGGTCTACGAGAAGATGCTCTAGCCGGCGCCCTCACGCCGGCCGGCGATCAATCGTGCGTCATCATCCAGTCGGCGACGCTCTCGTAGAAGCCGCGGGGCGGCTGCTTGACATGGTCCGGGACGGCGGACCGGGGTTCGCAAGCCGCTTTCGCCGTCCGGTGCGATTCCGGACCATCGACATGGACCACCTGTCCAGCCGTGGCGACTGCTGCCATGGCGAACCCCAGCGCTGTCATCCTCTCGTCTCCTTACGTTCGAAGGCCCCGTCGTGCCCCCGAAAGCCGACATTTAGCGCTTGCCGGCCAGCGGATCGGTGCCCTGGGCAACCCACTGAGCGCGGGTCTGGCAATATTTGCGGGACATCATCGCGCCCGTGTCGTCGATGACGCACACGCGGCGGCTGTCTGCCATCGGATCGACGTTGGCGAGCGCCAGGCTCGACACTTCAGCGATCGTCGCGGCAGGCGCGGCGGTGGGGGCGGGAGCAGGCTCGGGCGCAGCACCGAAAGCCAAAGCGGCGGCGAATACGAACATCGACATGGTTGTGCCTTTCAGATCCGGCAGCGCCCGATTGCGCCGCCACCTGACCTATTGCATTCGCCGTGCCAACTTTACCGACCACGTGATTTCAACGACTTAGCGACAAGCCTCTAAAAAGCCGCTCTCTCACCTCAGTGACAGATGCTGATTGTCGGCGCCTGCTACCAAGTCGCGGCGGATATTACGGATGCGCAACTGTGCGCATGCGGACGCTGACGAAAGCGGTGTTCGCGGATGAACGTCGCGCTTTTGTAACGTTGTTCGAGAAGGAAGGCGCATCGACGACGGGTCAGCGACCCGCCGTCCGAACGCGGACGACGCCTTTAGCGCAGCCGGGCCCAGGTCGGCGCGTGGTCGCTTGCTTTCTCGCGTCCGCGATATTCCTTGTCGACGCCGGCCTCGATCAGGCGATCGGCAACGGCAGGCGAAAGCAACAGATGGTCGATGCGGAAACCCGCATCACGCTGCCAGGCACCGGCCTGATAATCCCAGAAGGTCCAGACGCCGCCGGTCGGGTGGCGGACACGCAGCGCATCCGTCCACCCCTGCGCCACCAGCGCACGAAAGCCTGCACGGCTTTCCGGCTGCATGAGGGCATCGCTGGCCATCGCGCGGACGGAGAATGTGTCGTCATCGTTCGGAATGACGTTATAATCGCCCGCGAGTACCGCCGGCGCCTCATCCCGAAGCAATTGACTGGCGCGTCGTGACAGTCGCTCGATCCAGCGCAGCTTATAATCGAACTTCGGCCCGGGCAGCGGATTGCCGTTCGGGAGGTAGATCGACGCGACGACTAGGCCACCCACGTCGCACTCGAGGTAGCGACTGTGAAGGTCTTCCGGATCGCCTTCCAGCCCGCGTTGACGCTCGGTCGGCTCGACACCCTTCGCCAGAACGGCGACGCCGTTGAAGCCTTTTTGCCCGTGCCAGACCGCCCCATATCCGGCCTCCCGGATATCAGCGATCGGGAATGTCTCGTCACTCGCCTTCAATTCCTGGAGGCACACGACATCGGGCTGCTGGTCGGCGAGATACTCAAGCAGGCGCGGCAAGCGCGCCTTGATGCCGTTGACGTTGTAGCTGACGATCTTCACGCCAGCGGCATTACACCGAGAAGCTCGTCCCGCAACCGCAGCCGGACGCCGCGATCGGATTATCGACCTTGAAAGCGGCGCCTCCCAGCGATTCCACATAATCGACCGATGCGCCGCGCACGAGATCGATGCTTACATCATCGACCACCAGTTGCACCCCATCGGTTTCCGCCACCACGTCGCCGGGCTCCGGCGCGTCGGCAAACCCAAATCGATACTGGAACCCCGAACAGCCGCCTCCCTCGACCGAGAGGCGCAGGATAGGTGGCTTGCTCTGCTTGGCCGCAATGGCCGCAACGCGCGCTGCGGCGGAGGGAGTCAGGACGATATCGGACGCGAGCGTTGCCATGATCGGAAGATAAGGCCGCCCCGGCCTACCCGCAACCGGATCAACAGCGGTTGGTCAATGATCCAAGGCGTCCTGAGCCGCCGGGCCCGTCGACGACACGGGAATCTGGCCGACCGAGCGATCCTGCGCCGCGAGCAGGTAATCCGCCGTGGTGAGGAATGGCACAGGATTGACGGCATGGCCGTCGATGCGGACTTCATAATGCAGGTGCGGACCCGTGGAGCGGCCGGTCGACCCCATCAGGCCGATGATCTGGCCGCGACGCACGCGGCTGTTGTCGCTGACGATGATCTTGGAAAGATGGCCATAGCGCGTGCTGATGCCCTTTCCGTGATTGATCTCGATCATGTTGCCATAACCGCCCTGACGCGCAGCATGGTTCACCACACCATCGGCCGTGGCATAGATGGGCGTGCCGGTCGGGCCTGGGATGTCCACACCGGCGTGCATCGCGGCGGTCCCCCGGAACGGATCGCTGCGCACACCGAAATTGCTGGTGAAGCTCAGGTGCTGGACGGGCTGAACAGACGGAATGGAAATCACGCCTTGCTCAAGCGTATCGAGCTTTTTCCAGGTCATGAACAGCGAACGGAACTGCGCGTCCGCATTCAGATCCGCCGTCGCTTCGGCGCTCGCGGCAGGGATCAGCGGCCCACCCATCGCGGCCTGTTTCTTGCCCTTCACGATGCGCTCGGGACGGAGCCCTCGCTCGCGGATCTCCGCCGTCGCAAGACGGTAACGATCGTTCAACTGATCAAGAGCGACATTGGCCAGCATCGCCTGGCGGTGCTCGACCTTGCTGAACGGCGCGATGGCAAAGGCGGCGAGACGATCGCCTGCGGGATCGATCTTCAGCGTCGCGAGCGCCAGCTTCTTTTCGTCACCGACCCCCGTCAGCGCCGCGGCGAGCAACGCCTGGCGTTGTTCAAGGCGCGTGGCATGCTGCTCCGCCGTCTTGCGGATGGTCGACACGCGGGACTGCATGTGCGCCAGCTTGCGCTCCATGACGGTGATACGCTGTTCATCATGGGGCGCTGCGATGAAGCCGGCTGCGGCAGCAGCCTGGCTCGATGCAGTCGCAACGCCGTAGCCGGCGAACGCGACCACGATGGCAGCGACACTGGCGACTGCACCCTGCGACACCCCCCCGAGGCGCAGTCGGCGCACCGAGCGCCCGTTGTGGAAGATCACATTGCGCGGTGAAAACAACATGCGGGCGCCAGCGGTAAAGCGGTTGGCCGGCGCGAGAAGAGAATTGGACATCGAACCCCGAGCGAGATCGTTGAGACGACAGCCGTCGAGGCGACCCGACGCGCTTGATTTTTCAATCACTGGTCTGGATTGCGGCCCCCCGCACCCGGACAAGGATTACTGACCGGTTGTTCGTCGCTTACGCAAGAGCAGCGTAATAATCCCGCGTCAAACCGGCAGAGTCGCGCGCCGAGTCGTTGAATGGCGCTTTAATCAAGCCGCGAAAACGGGCGCCGATCAGCTCCTGCCAATGTGCGGTCGGAACCAGGCCTTCCCGCTGGCAGCCGTATTTGAACCATTTGGTGCCGAAGCCGACGTGCCGGATTTCATCGGTGTAGATGCGATGGAGAATGCGCGCGCCGGCCTCGTCACCGGCAGCACGGAAGCGCTCTACGGTGACCGGGGTCACGTCCAGCCCGCGGGCTTCCAGCGCCATCGGCACCACGGCCAGGCGCGCCAGCACGTCGTCGGCGGTGGCGCTTGCCGCCTCCCACAGCCCGGCGTGCGCCGGCAGGGCGCCGTAGGAACTGCCGAGCGCCCTCAGCCGTCGATCCAGGATGGCGAAGTGCATCGCCTCGTCCGCTCCGACCGAGATCCAATCATCAACAAAGGCTCGCGGAAACGCGGCACCGAACCGCGCCGCCATGTCGAAGGCCAGATCAATGGCGACGAACTCGATGTGCGCCAGGGCATGCAGCAGCGCGACGCGCCCCCGTTCCGATCCCCCCTTGCCCCGCTTCGGCATCCGATTGGGTGGCAGCAATACGGGCCGATCCGGACGAGCGGGGCAGGCAGGCATTGCGAGATCGAACTTATGGTCCAGCAGGCCGCGTCGCCAGGCTCGCGCTGCTTGCCGAGCTGCCTTGATCTTTTGCAGCGGATCGGCGGCCTCAAGCACCTCCCGCGCCGCGGCGGCGACGCTTTTCATAGGGTGCGTGCCGCATCCAGCACCGCCGCGGCATGCCCCGGAACCTTCACCTTGCGCCATTCCCGTGCGAGCCGCCCCTCCTTGTCGAGCAGGAAGGTGGCCCGCTCGATGCCCATGTAGGTTCGGCCGTACATCGACTTTTCCACCCAGGTGCCAAAGGCTTCGCAAGCCTCTCCGCTCTCGTCGCTGGCGATCGGAACGGCGAGGTCATATTTGGCGATGAACCTGCCATGGCGCTTTGGCGAGTCCTTTGAAATGCCGAGCACCGCCACCCCGGCGTCGGCAAATTCCGAAGCCAGGGCGGAAAAGTCTTGTGCCTCCCGGGTGCACCCGGGGGTGTCATCCTTCGGGTAGAAATAGATCACCAGCGGCAGCGACTGCTCCGAAAGAGGCAGCGGCGTGCCGTCAGGTGCCGTCACCGTCACGTGCGGCAGCTTGTCCATGTGTCACTCCTTTCCACGCGGCCGTAACCGCATGCCGGGCGCAGTCCAGCGCAACCAGCACTGCCGGCCAATCGGCAACCTGAAGCGCGCGGGCGATAAGCGCGCGCGTCGCGGGGGATTCCGGCTCTGCGGCATCCGGCGCAACCAGTCGCAAGGTCACGATCAGCCGCGTAAGCAGGTCATGGGCACGTGCCAGCTCTGCCGGCAGATCAAGCGCATCGATGGCACGCGACAGGTTAGGATCGAAACCGCGTCGCTCGACCAGCTGCTTGACGTGCACGGTGAATTCAAGATCGACCAGCCCGCCTGGCAACAGCTTGGCATCCAGAGGACCCAGCGGCGGCTTGTGCGCCGCCATCTCGGTGCGCATCGCCAGCGCATCCCCGGCGATATCGCGCGCGGGCCGGTGGCCGCCCAACACGTCCGTGATGATCGCGCGCAACTGCGCACGCGCTTCCGCGGACCCGTAAACGGGCCGCGCGCGGGTCAGGGCCATATGTTCCCATGTCCACGCACTCTCGCGTTGATAGCGCGCGAAGGAATCGAAATTGACGACCAGCGGCCCCTGTGCCCCCGACGGTCGCAGGCGGGTGTCGATCTGGTAGAGCGGCCCAGCGGCCGTCGCGACCGACAGCGCGCCGGTGATGCGCTGCGCCAGCCGATTGTAGTAGAGCGTGGCGCCGAGCGGCTTCTCGCCATCGGATTCCGCGGCGAAATCCCCCGTGAAAAGGTAGACGAGGTCGAGATCCGAAGCATGGGTCAACGCGCCGCCGCCAAGCCTTCCCAGCGCGAGGATCACGAACTCACTCCCGGGCACCGTGCCGTGCGCGCGGGCAAATTCATTGACGGTCGCACCCGCCAGCACGTCGATCGCCGCCTCCGCCACACGCGAGTAGCCCGCCCCGACTGCAAGCGGATCGGACGCCCCGGCGATGATCTGCGCGCCGAGTGCGAACCGATGATCGTTGACGACACGGCGAACGTGATCAAGCCGGGCCTGGAAATCGGCACCCCGCTCGCGCGTTCGCATCTCTTCCGCCAGCGCGGCGATCTCCGCCACCGGATCAAACGCGGAGGCATCGATCAGCCCGTCGAGCAGGTCCGGTCGGCGCGCCAGCTCATCGGCGAGCGTCGGCGCGTGGCTCAGCAATTGGCTGAGCAGCGCCGCAAGCGCCGGGCGCGCTTCCAGCAAACGAAAGATGTTTACGGCGCTCGGAAGCCGCTCAAGCAGGCGATCCAGCCGGATAAGCGCCTCACCGGGCGCCGGCGCCTCCGCGAGTGCCGCCACTAGACCCGGCAACACCGCCTCCAGCGCCATCTGCGCCGCGCCGCTGCGGAGGGCGGGATAGCGGGCGCTCCGCCAGGCGGCGATCCGCGCCACCGCAGCATCCGTGTCAGCAAACCCGGCCTCAGCCAGTTGCGCCTCGAGGGTAGCCCGATCGGTCGAAAGAGCCGCCGCAGGAGGCGCGGCGAGGCGATCGAAAACGGCCGCCACACGGCGGACATGCGGCTCCAGGTGAGCGAGCAGTGCAGCACCGTCGGCGCGCCCGTCCAGGTGGGCCACACGGTCCAATGCCTCTCCAGTCGGCAGCGTATGCGTCTGCCGGTCATCGATCATCTGCACACGATGCTCTGCAGTCCGCAACGCAACATAAGCGTCCGACAAGTCGTTCGCCTCCGCGCGGCCTATCCGGCCAGCCTCAGCCAGGGCGGAGAGCGCCAGACGCGTATCGCCGACCCGGAGTGCGGGGTCACGCCCGCCATGGATCAGCTGGTGGATCTGGGTGAAGAACTCGATCTCCCTGATCCCCCCGCGTCCCCGCTTCAGATCATAGCCCGGGCCGAACACCTGGCCCTGCGAGTGATGATCGCGAATGCGACGGGTGATTTCGACGATCTCACCGATCGCCCCGAAATCCAGGCTCCGTCGCCAGATGAAGGGGCGGATCGCATCGAGAAAACGTTGGCCGAGCGCCAGATCCCCGGCCGCGGCCCGTGCGCGGATGAAAGCCGCTCGCTCCCACGGCAGCGCCTGCGATTCGTAGTAAGCGATCGCCGCCTCCACCGACAGCGCGATCGGCGTCACCTCCGGGGTCGGGCGCAGCCTCAGATCGACACGGACGACATAGCCGTCGGCATCGCGGGCCTGCAGAAGCTCGATCACACGTCGCCCGATGCGGACGGCCGCGTCGGCGGCCTCCTCGTTCGCACGTCTGGGCAGAACTTGCGGGTCGAACAGAAAAATCGGATCGATGTCCGACGAATAATTGAGCTCGCCGCTGCCCTGCTTTCCGAGCGCGATCGCGGCGAACCCGGCGGGCGTGGCTTCTGGTGTACGTTCGAGCATCGCGGCACGGATCGCACGATCAAGCACGTCGTCAGCGAAGGTCGTAAGCGTCTTCGTCACTTCCGACAGGTCGAAAAGGCCGGCCAGATCGCCGATCGCCACCCGCAATGCCAGTTGCCGACGCGCGAGCCGCAGCGCCTTGGCAACGGGTACGTCCGGGTCGAACGACACCCTGTGATTGAGTGCCGAGACAGCGAAATCGGCTTCTCGATCAAGCAAATTGGCCAGAAAAGAAGAGTTCGCGCGGGCACGCGAAACCGCCCCGGCAACTGCCTCGGGAGCAAGTTTTTCGCTTGACAAAGTCGACATCATCGAAACGACTAGGAAACCTAAAGCACGGTTCGGCCGTTCTAGCCGCTATGATGGGACATGAACATCACCACGAACAGCACGCCGGAGGCGCTTACTTTGTGCGCCGTCCACGCATCACCGATTCAGTGGGTGAATCGCTACGCAGTGCGTTCGACGGAAGCGCGGCGCTGCCGGATGAGTTCAACCGCATGCTGGCGCGCATCGATCGCGCCGCCAGCCGGAACATGCCTCAATAAACGCCTGTTCAACGATCCCGGCTGAGTTCGTCCACCTCATCCATGATTTCATCAAGGGTCGGCTTGAGCGCTACGGCACCGTGTGACGTTCGTGACGTCATATCGCTGCCGCTCATCAACGACTCCAAGGCAACCCGGCCGCGAGCCACGCGACTTTTGATCGTACCTACCGCGACGCCGCAAATTTCCGCCGCCTCCTCGTAGGCGAACCCGCCCGCCCCCACCAGGATCAGTGCCTCACGCTGCGGCTGCGGCAGGTGCAACAATGCACGTTGCATGTCGGCGAGCTCGACATGCTTGTCCTGGCTGGCGGGCGCGGCGAGCAAACGATCGGCGACCAGATCATCCCACTCGCCCTTAAACCGCGCACGCCGCATCTGCGACAGATACAGGTTCCGCAGAATAATGAAGGTCCATGCCCGCATGTTCGTCCCGGCCTGGAAGCGCTTGCGCGCCGCCCAAGCCTTCAACAGCGTCTCCTGAACCAGATCGTCCGCCAAGTCTCGATTGCCCGAGAGCGATCGGCCAAATGCACGAAGATGCGGAATGACTTGCGCCAGCTGAGCCTTGAACTCAGGGTCCGACAGGGCGACGTGCTCGACCACCGACCCCTCGGCCGCGTCTGCGTCTCGCGGTTGTGCTTCGGTCATGTCGTCTTGATTGTTCCCCAAACCGGGCTCGGCCGGCGTCGTCCCCGAGACATAGGTATCGCTGGCCCGGTTTGCCAGCCGCTCCGTCAGCATCACGTGATCGTTACTGCCGCGCGAACAACAGGATGGCGAAAATCACGATGATCAGCACCAACGAAATCGCGAGGATGTAGCGGGTCATGCGAGGAGTTGAACCGGCGCGAGCCTCGTTCGTCGTCACCTCAACCTGGTCATTTTGGTCAGCCATGTCCCGCTCAACGATCCACTAACGTTTTGGGTCCGTATCGATCTTTACGCCACGGGCGTGGTCGATTGATCGAAGAAAAGCGCCTGACTGATCGCCGCCTTCACCGTCGATCGCTGGAAAGGCTTCGTAATCAGGAAGGTAGGCTCCGGTCGCTCGCCGGTCAGCAGCCGCTCCGGGAAGGCCGTGATGAAGATCACCGGCACCTGGAACTCGGACAGAATATCCTTGACGGCGTCGATGCCGGAGGAATCGTCGGCCAGCTGAATATCGGCCAGTACGAGGCCTGGGCGATCGTCCATCGCCAGCGCCACCGCCTCGTCGCGCGTGACGGCGACGCCCGTCACCTCATGGCCAAGATCCCGCACGATCGTCTCGATATCCATCGCGATGATCGGCTCGTCCTCAATGATCAGCACCCGCGCGCGCGTCTGCTTCTCGATCTCGGCCAGCGCGTCGCTGACCAGCGAATCCACCTCGCTCGGCGAAACGTCGATGAGGTAGGCAGCGTCTTCGACGGTAAAGCCTTCCATGGCGGTGAGCAGCAACGCCTGACGCGACAACGGGGTCATTCGCGCGAGGCGCGCGCGGGCGACCGCCTCTTGATCATCCACGTCGCCCGGATCAGCCTGACCCTCGTCGTTGGTCGAGTTCCAGATCGCCTGGAACGTGCGATAAAGCCCCAGACGCGGATCGACGTCGCGCGGGAACTCCTCCGGGGCGGCGACGATCGCCTCCAGCGTCGCGCGGACATATTTGTCGCCGTGCGTCTGACTGCCGGTTAGCGCCCGCCCGTATCGACGAAGGAAAGGCAAGTGCGGGGCGAGCTGTTGTCCAAGCGACATGAGGTGGAACGACTCCCTTTAGGTGAAGGCACGGCTTTGCGCGCCCGCCTTCGAATGATCAACGTCATGACGACCCCCCGGCGGGCGATCACCGCCCGACGACGCATTTCGTCGTCGGGCATGGAACCATCGAACCGCTTTTTTGTTTCCGTTTCCGCCAGGCATCTGTGATGGGCTGGCGCATCGGCCCGTATCCGGCCAAGGAAAACATCATCATGCGGAACGGGTGTTTCGGGGGGTAAACGTTGGTTTCGGACAAGGAAGCGCCAAAAACACCGGTCAAGAGGAAGGGCAGCACGTCCGTTCAATCCAAGGACCGGGACATGGGAGCGGCGCTGCGCTCAATCTATCAGAAGACGGTCGACGAGTCCGTTCCTGATGAGATGATTTCCCTTCTGGGTAAGCTAGACTAGACCTGCTTCATGGCAACGGCAGCGGATGATTCGCGCGTTGGCGCGACCGCGTCGACGTTCATGATGCGCTGGCCGACCGGCGCAAAGCTCCTTGTCATCTTGTCCATCGCGCTGCTGCCACTGGCAGTGATCGCCGTGTTCGCCACGCTGCGGATAACGCAGATCGCGGACACCGAGGCACGCGCCGGGCTTCGGGTCGCCGCGGCGGAAAGCGGCCGGGCCATCGCCATCGAGCTTATCGGCGACATGACGGCTCTTCGTGCGTCGGTGGACGCGTTGGAAGCCGACCCCCGTGATACGCCAAGCTGTGCGCGCGTTCAGGGCGTGTTTGCGCAACAGGCGTTCAACGGGGCGCGCTTCGCCATCTTTGACAGGCGCGGAACCCTTCTTTGCGGCACCAACTTCTCAGGCGCGCTCGAAACCGCCCGCACGGCTCGTGATGCCGCCGTCGCTGCCCGCATCGCGCCGACCCAGGGATTGCTGCTTGGCGTGGTCAGCGGGTCGCGCCGCGTCACCGCGGCAGCCTATTTCCCCGTCGATTTCCTCGCCGAGCTCAGCCGCCCGAGCGGCTTTACTCCCGGTTATGCAGCAACGCTAAATCACGGGGATCAGTCCCTCACTCTACAGGCGTTACCGCGGGAGACAGCCTTCGAGCGCCGCGAAGGGAACATCACGGATCTGGGCATCGGCGAGTTGAAGCTGGCGATGGAGGTGCGCACCGCACCGATCACCTCGCCGCTCGTGATCGCGCTGCTGCTTCCACTCGTCATGTGGGCGGCGGCCGCAGGTATCGCTTGGTTCGTCGTCGATCGATTGCTCATCCGGCCGCTTCGACAGCTACGCGCCAATGTCGCGGCGTTTACTCCGGGCGAAGAACCCGATGCGGGAACGATCCGGGCGCTCCCGGCCCAGGAGCTGCGTGAGTTGGGGGACACATTTCGGGCACTGACTCGCACGGTCGCGATTCACGAGGCCGGGCTCGCCGAGGGACTCGTGCGCCAGACGAGACTGACCCGGGAGGTGCATCACCGGGTGAAAAACAACCTGCAGGTGATTTCCTCCCTCATCAATTTCCATGCTCGCGGCGCCAAGTCTCCCGAAGCGGCACAGGCCTATGCCTCCATTCAGCGTCGCGTGGACGCCCTAGCGGTGGTCCATCGCAACCACTTCGCGGAAATGGAGGAGAATCGTGGCCTGGGTCTGCGGTCAATGCTTGGTGAACTCGCGTCGAACATCCGCGCGACGGCCGCCGAGGGTACCCAGCTCCGCATCCAGCTCGACATCGATCCCTATCTGGTCTCACAGGACGTCGCAGTCGCCATCGCCTTTCTGGTGACGGAACTGATCGAGCTTGCGATCAGCTGCGACCCGGCGGCGCAATTGCGCGTCTCCGTCAAAGAGGCGAGCGAACCCGATCGCGCGACGCTCCGGGTGTCGAGCCGTGCATTGATCGAGAGCGCCACACTGCGCGACGGCTTGGCCACGCGCTTCGGACGCGTGATCGAAGGCCTCTCACGGCAATTGCGCGCGCCCTTGCATCACGATCCACTCGCCGGCGCCTATGAAATCACGATTGCGGTACTCGGGCGCGACTGACGCAGCGCCCTTCCCACCGTAAAGCCGATTTTTTTTGCGAGAACCGCCGAAGAACACCGGAACCCACCTTCGATCACGGCGTTTTGTACTTCGGATAGCGACCTTATGCCCCCCCGCTCTCGCTATCCACGACATAGGCCCGGAAGCGTCAACCCTCCCCCCCCCGGTGACGCTTCCGGGCCTTATTATTTCCTCCGACGTCATTACCCCTGCGGAACGAAGTTGATCATCGTGCATTAGCACCCTGCTGTTCTTTCGCGTAACAGGAGGGCAAGATGAAGAAGCTGATTGGGATGTTTGTGGTTGCCGGTGCGCTGCTGGTGTCGGCCTGCAACACGGTCGAAGGCGTCGGCCGCGACGTTTCCTCGGCAGGTGACACCGTGGCGGATACGGCGAACGACGCCAAGTAATCCTTCAGTGGTTTACGAGACGGCGGGGCAGCAAAAGCTGCCTCGCTGTTTTTATTCGCCGGCTATCGCACGGGCTGCGTCGCGCTCCCGACGACGCTCGGTGAACCAGATGCCGATCAGCGCGAGCTCATAGAGAAAGCACAGCGGGATGGCGAGCAGCAGCTGGGAGCCGACGTCAGGCGGGGTGAGAACCGCCGCGATCGCGAATGCTCCGACGATCGCATAACGGCGTGCCGAGATCAGCTGCTTGCGGGTGACGATGCCGCCGCGTTCCAGCAACATCAGCAACACCGGGAGCAGGAAGGCGATGCCAAACCCGAACAGGAACTGCATGATAAACGACAGGTAATTGCCAATCGCCGGCAACGCTTCCTGGCTTACCCCCCCTACTTCGCCCTGGAAGCTGAGCAGGAAGTGCAACGCCATCGGCACCGCGATATAATAGGCCATCGCCGCTCCCGATAGGAACAGCAGCGGGGTCGCCAGGAGAAACGGCAGGAGCGCGCGTCGCTCGTTACGATAGAGGCCGGGCGCTACAAACTGCCACAGTTGGTTCGCCAGCACCGGGAATGACACCATCATCGCGGCAAAAAAGGCGACTTTCACCTGTACAAAGAAGGCTTCGAAGATCTCGGTATAGATCAACTTCGTTTGGCCGGCCGCGAGCAGTGGTTGAACAAGAAACGCGAAAATCGCCTCGGCAAAATAATAGCACACGACGAAAGCTGCTACCATTGCGGCCATACAGTACAGCAGGCGCCGGCGCAGTTCGATCAGGTGATCGAGCAATGGCGCGCGCGAATCGTCGAGTTCGTCTGGTGCACTCACGACCCGGCCTTGTCTTGGATGTGGGGCGCGGCTGCGCTCTGGTCAGAAGGCCCGGCGTCTTCGGGCGCCGACGGCAACAATGGCTGGTCAGCCGTCATGCCGGTGCTGTTGGCGGGAAGGTCGATCACAGGCTCGGCGGGCGCAAGCACCGGATGCTCGCGCATGATCCGCTCGTTTTCCGCCTGCCACTTCTTTTCCATTTCGGCGAGCTCTGCTTCCCGCACCATCTCGTCAAAGCCGGCCCGGAACTGTCGCGCGACACCCCGCGCCTTGCCCACCCAATAGCCCGCCACGCGCAGCGCCTTCGGCAGGTCCTTGGGGCCGATTACCAGCAGAGCGACCACGGCCACGACCGCCATTTCGGAGAAATTGAAATCGAGCATGCGTGGCCCCGCCGCCGGCGATCTTCAGATCAGCGCGCCACCTTGTCGTCGTGAACGACCGTATCGGTGGCCGGCTTTGCCGACTGCTGCGCCTCGATGCGCTGGGCAGGCTTGGCAGACGCCTCTTCTTCCTCGTCCGCCATGCCCTTCTTGAAGTTCTTCACACCCTTGGCGACGTCACCCATCATGCTTGAAAATCGGCCGCCGCCCAGCAGCAAAATGGCGACGATCGCGAGGATAAGAATATGCGGGAGGCTGAAGCTGCCCATGGGGAATCTCCTGAAGTCGCGCCCATCTAGTCCTGATCGTCAGGCTTTTCCACCGCGAGTTGTTCGAGCGTGAGATCGACCGACTGCAGCAGGCCAGCGGCACGAAGGTCATCGATGCCAGGCAGGTCGCGCCGCGAGGACAGGCCGAAATGGACGAGAAATTCCGCGGTGGTGACGAACGTCAGCGGCCGGCCGGGCACGTCGCGGCGGCGAGCCGGCCGTACCCAGCCCGCCTCCATCAGCACGTCCAGCGTCCCTTTCGATATCTGAACACCGCGGATCGCCTCGATCTCGGCGCGGGTCACCGGCTCATGATACGCGATGATCGCCAGGGTTTCGGTGGCGGCGCGACTCAGTCGGCGGACTTCCTCCCGACTCCGCCGCAGGAAATGCGCCATGTCAGGCGCCGTCTGGAAGTGCCAGCGCTCACCGCGACAAACGAGATTGATGCCGCGCCCCTCATAGTGCTGGGCGAGCGCCTCCAAAGCGGCACGGATATCCCCCATGCCGACATGCTCGCTGATCGCTTGGACGGACAACGGCTCCTCGGCCGCAAACAGCACCGCCTCGACAGCGCGCGTAAACTCTTCCGGAATGCTCACGCGGGTGCACGAAGATAAAGCGGTGCGAAGGCCGCATGCTGGCGCAGTTCCACCTTCCCCTGCCGCGCCAGTTCGAGCGCCGCAAGGAAACTGGATGCCAGCGCTGACCGCCGGAACGCTCCTTCGGCACGCTCCGGAAGAAACGTGTCGATCGTTCGCCATTCGATGGCGCTGCCGACAAGCGCTTCGATCCGGGCAATCGCCGCCTCCAGCGTGAATACCTCGCGATCGCGCACGACGTGCAGGACGGGACGGGTACGCGCCGTTACCTGACCATAAGCGTGGATAAGATCGTAGATTTCCGCTGACCAGCTTGCCTGACGCCGGGTTCTCAGCCCCTCGGGCGCACCCCTGCGGAACACATCCCGGCCCAGACGATCACGCGCCATCAGACGGGCACCGGCTTCGCGCATCGCGGCGAGCCGCTCGAGCCGTAGTTGAAGCCGCAGCGCCATCTCTTCAGGGCTGGGTTCAACCTCCGGATCCCGCGGCAGCAACAAGGCGGACTTCAGATACGCGAGCCACGCAGCCATTACGAGATAATCTGCCGCCAACTCCAACTGCAACGTTCGCGCGCGCTCGACGTAGGAGAGATACTGCTCCACCAGCGCCAAGATTGAGATCTGCTTGAGATCCACCTTTTGGGCGCGGGCCAGATTCAGCAGCAGATCGAGCGGCCCCTCCCAACCGTCTAGGTCAAGTGTAAGCTGCTCCCCGGTCAAGCAGCCTGAGCGAACAGCGCATCGCGCTTGGCGATCAGCGCCGCGAAGTCGCCCTCCTCACGCACAACGCCGCTCATTGCGCGATCGAGCCGATCGCGGGAGCGAGGCGCGATGTCGGCGAGACGATCCGCCACGGCGACCATTTCGTCCATGCGGGCCCAGCAATCGAGCACCAGATCGCAGCCGGCAGCGATCGCCCCGGCGGCCTTGTCGGCGGGCGTTCCCGACAGCGCCTTCATGTCGATGTCATCGGTCATTAGCAGCCCGTCGAAGCCGATCCGGCGCCGGATCACTTCCTCGATCACAATCGGAGAAAGCGTCGCCGGCCGGTGAGGATCCCACGCATCGAACACAATGTGACTGGTCATCCCCATCGGCGCGTGAGCAAGCGCGCGGAATGGTGCAAGATCAATCTCGAGTTCGGCTTCGCTCGCCGTAACCGTTGGCAGAAGATGGTGGGAATCGACCAGGGCTCGGCCGTGTCCGGGCATGTGCTTCACCACACCGACAACACCGGCTGCGGCCAGTCCTTCCAGCGTCGCCCGTCCGATCGCGCCGACCCGCATCGGTTCGCTGCCAAATGCGCGGATACTGATCGCCTCCGTCGTCTCAGGCTGAACGACGTCGAGAAGAGGATGACAATCCACGGTGATGCCCGCATCTGACAGCATCATCCCGAGCGCCATGGCATTCGCCCGGGCAGCCTCGATCGCGGACATAGGCGCGACATCGTATAGCCGATCGAACGCCGGACCGCCGGGAAAGGCCGGCCATTCGGGTGGCCCCAGGCGCGCCACGCGTCCGCCTTCCTGATCGATCAGGATGGCGACATCGCTGCGTCCTTCCAGATCCCGAAGCGAATCCGTCAAGGCACGCAGCTGCCCCCTGTCAATGCAATTGCGCTTGAACAGAATGTACCCGGCGGGACGCGCTTCGGCAAAGAAAGCGCGCTCGTCAGCTGTAAGGCTCGGGCCGGATAGGCCGAAGATCACGGGTTTCATGGCTTGCCGTTAGACCGTTCTCGACCGCTTTTCACCCCGCACTGCGCCTGACCATATAGACCTCGGCTATCAGCTGGTCACGAAGCACTGTTCTCCGGCCACCGTGAGGCGACCGCACAGGTCGCTCGCCGCATCGGCGCTGCCGGCGTTCACCTTCAGGCGGAACACCGTGCGCCCGTTCACGTCAGCCCGTTCCACGCTCTTGCCCAGCGTCGCGACGTAACCAAACCGCTTGGCGATGGCACTCCACGCCGCATTGGCGGAAGCCTCGCTGGGAAAGGCGCCCAACTGAACCAGCGAGCCGCCCGAACCGGCGCCGGGCACCGGCTTCTTCGGCGTGGCCATCGGCGCCGCAGCCGTGAGGCGACCACCCGAGTCGGGGACTTCAGCCACGGTGCGCGCGCTTCCTCCCGACACGGGCGCAGGCGTGTCCGTCTTGCGGCCCGCCACCGGCTTCTCTGGCACCGCTTTCAGATCGATTGCCGCCGGCGCATTCGCCCCGGCGCTTGCCGCGATGGCGGAGTCACCCTCGCCCTGCACCTGAAGCCCGCCGGGATCGTCGGGCTTGATCTTGTAATCTCCTTGCGGCGCCGCGATGAGCTCGCCCTGCCCGTCCGGCGCGCGCTGCTGGAAGCTGAAGATGGCAAAGACGATGGCGGCAAGCACGGCGAGGCCGACCAGCACCAGGAGCAGGACGCGCAGGACGCCCGGACCCTCCGGCTCGTCCGGCTCTACCGTCTCGAGCCAGGGGAGCCGATCCTCATCCCTGAGATCGATTTCGTCGCCCGCCATCCCTCACATCTCCGAAACCGCCTCCACGCCCATGATGGAGAGGCCATTGCGAATAATTTGTCCGAGCCCCTCCGCCAAGAACAGACGAGAGGCGGTCAGTTCATGGTCTTCAAGCGCAAGGAAGCGGCGTTCCGGTCGATCGTTGCCAACGTTCCATAAGGCATGAAACGCCGCAGCCAAGTCATAGAGATAGAAAGCAATTCTATGCGGCTCGCGGGCCGCAGACGCGGTCTCGACGACGCGGGGGAACTGCGCCATCAGCTGCACCAGCGCCAGTTCCTCCGTATCAAGGCGGGACAGGTTCGACACACCGGGATTCACCCCCGCCTCCGCCGCACGGCGGCGGAGCGAAGC
This sequence comes from Sphingomonas sp., assembly GCA_042096015.1. GTDB lineage: Bacteria > Pseudomonadota > Alphaproteobacteria > Sphingomonadales > Sphingomonadaceae > Sphingomonas. The sequence continues at coordinate 9,791 of JBELMF010000009.1, read as the reverse complement.
GACCCGGGCATGGGCATATTGCACGTAGAAGACGGGATTGTCCTTCGACGCCTCAACCACCTTGGCAAAATCAAAGTCCATCTGGGCATCGGACCGGCGGGTGAGCATGGTAAAGCGCACCACATCCTTGCCCACCTCACGCACCACGTCGGCCAGCGTCACGAAATTGCCCGCCCGCTTCGACATCTTCACCGGCTCACCGGCCCGCAGCAGGCGGACCATCTGAACCAGCTTTACGTCAAAGCGGGTTCTGCCTTCGGTCAGCGCGGCAACGGCCGCCTGGATCCGTTTCACCGTCCCCGCGTGATCCGCGCCCCAGATATCGATCAGCTCATCGGCGCCCTGGGCCTTTTGGAAGTGATAGGCGAGATCCGCGCCGAAATAGGTCCACTGACCATTGGACTTCTTGATCGGGCGATCCTGATCGTCGCCGAACTGCGTGGAGCGGAACAACGGCAGTTCCACCGGCTCCCAATCGTCGGGCGTTTCGCCCTTGGGCGCCTCCAACGTGCCATCGTACACGAGATCGCGTGCACGCAGCCAAGCCTCCGCAGCCTGCGGCTTGCCTGCCGCCTGCAACTCGGCTTCCGACGAAAAGATGTCGTGATGAATGCCGAGCAAGGCCAGATCGTCTTTGATCAAGACCAGCATTGCCGCAACCGCTCGGGCACGGAAAACTGCCAGCCATTCACTTTCCGGGGAGTCGAGGTACTGGTCGCCAAACTCATCGGCCAGCGCTTGCCCCAGGGGAACCAAATACTCGCCGGGATAAAGCCCTTCCGGAATGGCACCGATGCTGTGGCCGAGCGCCTCACGATAGCGCAGGTGTGCGGATCGGGCGAGCACATCCACCTGCCCGCCCGCATCGTTGACATAATATTCGCGGATCACGCGGTATCCGGCGAACTCGAGCAGCGACGCAAGCGCGTCGCCGACCACCGCTCCGCGGCAATGCCCCATGTGCATCGGCCCGGTCGGGTTCGCCGACACATATTCGATGTTCACGCGAGTTTCCTGCCCATGAGCCGAGCGACCGTAATCGGCCCCAGCGGCTGCGATCGCCGCCAGCTCCGCGCGCCATGCATCATCGGTCAGGCGTATGTTGATAAAGCCAGGGCCCGCCACTTCGACCGCTGAGACGTCCTCGCGATGCTGCAACTCCGCCGCGATCTTCTCCGCGAGCGCCCGCGGATTCATTTTCGCGGCCTTCGCCAGCACCATCGCGGCGTTCGTCGCCAAGTCGCCATGGGCGGGGTCTCGAGGCGGCTCTACAGTGACAGCGCGGCGTTCGATACCGGGCGTCAGCGCGCCGGCCAACTCCAGGGCATCAAGCGCCGCATCAACGTGAGCAGCGAAGCGCGAATAAAGCGTCATGGCAACCAATCGTGTTCGTAAAGCGCGCCCGATACACGCACATGTCGTCACGGACAAACTCGAACGATTGCGTTCAGTGCAATCGCGTCAGCAAAGTTTGCGCTCGCGATGCCGCGGTGCAGCATTTATTTTTGCATCTGCGAACAAATGGTTTTCTGAACCGAGGAATTGATGATGCGCAAGCTGTTCACCATTGCTGCCCTCTTTGCCGGTCTGGCGCCGCTTGCTGCGCAGGCGGAAGACGCCAAGACGTTCCAGCACGAGAACGAAACCTACGTCTACAAGACCAGCGAAGGTCGCGACGGCGCGACCGTGATCACCGGCCGTCGCGTAGGCGGGGATCGCTTCCGTCTGGTCCTCAACGGTGAGCGCGTCACCGGCAACGTCGGCGGCACGCCGGTTGCGTTCCGCGCGCCGCAGGGCAGCTCGGTGACGGTTCTCACCGCCAACTGATTTCTCGGGTTCCCTCCCGGAAAGTGCAAGCCGCTCGAGTCTCACAGGGCTCGGGCGGCTTTTTCTATGTCTGGGCCAAACGCATCAAGCGATGAGCCCGGCAACCGGTGAGCGGGGCGAGACAGCGGGAAACAAGGCAGCGCCAGCGCGCGCTGGGTCCAGCCCGTAATGCCCGGCAACCGCGCCGGCGATCACGTCGTCAAGCCGCATGGTCGGCCTTAGATCACGCCCCTCATAAAGGTCGGCGGGTGCAAGTCCGGGCCAGTCGGCGAGCACGCGTCCGCCGCGCACCCCGCCTCCGAACAGCATGGCGGCCGTGCCGGTGCCGTGATCAGTGCCCCCTGTGCCGTTTACGGCAACGGTGCGTCCGAACTCGGTCGCGACCAGCACCAAAGTTTGTTGCCAGACCGGGCCCAATCCCGCCTGAAGCGCGGCGAGCAAGGCATCCAGTCCCTTCAACTGCGTATTCAACCGCGCCTTCTGCGCGCTATGCGTATCCCACCCGCCAGTTTCGATCATGGCGACGCGAGCGCCATCCTCCGGGACAAGAAGCTTGGCCGCCAGTGCGCCGGTGGCCGCGGCCTGCCGTCCATTCCCCTCCGCCAGATCGCCTGCAAGCTGGCGGGTGTCCATCGCCTCGCTCCAAAGCGCGTGCAATTGTTCGTCACCCTGGTACAGCATGGTGACCCGCTGCAGGAGATCATCCGACGCATCAGGCAAGACTGAGGGCGCATAGCTTGCAACCTCATGCGTGCCGCGAAGCGCAGCGGGAATCGTGGCCGAAACGGCGATCGCCCGCGCGCCGTCCTGGGGCAGCAAGCCCAACAGGCGGTTCATCCACCCGTCTTTCGCCTGATAAGCAGTCGCTCCGCCGGTCTCGAGCACGTTCTGGCCGTCGAAGTGCGATCGGTCCCGATAGGGTGACGCAACGGCATGAACGAACAGGGCCTGGCGCTGCTTGTATAGGCCGGCAGCATGCGCAAGCTGCGGGTGGAGCGCGAACATGGCATCCAGTTTCGCACCAGCTGCGGCATCGTCGGCAAACATGCCGCGCACATTGCCGAACTGCGGATCGCCCACCGGCATTACCATGCCGAGCCCGTCCGCTGCGCCGCGTTGGATGATGAAGACGAAGCGCCGGTCAGTCGCCGCGCGGGCAAATGCCATGCGCGGAGCAAGCCCGGCGCCAAGCGCCGTCAGTGCGCCTCCAACCAGAAAGGAACGACGGTCAAACATCGGTTATCTCCGCATCATCTCTGGGGCGACTAGCAGCAGCGCCAGCGCCTGACCGGGGCTCTCGGCACGGCGCAACGCCTCGCTTGTCGCCGGAGAGAGCGCGTCGGGAAAAAGGCGGGTGCTAAGCGCGCGAGCATCAATCTCCGGGCTGCGCTGGGCCAGCCGTTCAGCCGCCTCCACCCGGCGCATCAGTCCATCTGGCCCCGCCCAGGTTGACGCCGTGTCGTCAAACCCGTTCGGCTGGCCGGGCTTCCATACCTCCTGACCGAGCTGGGTTTGCAGTCCGACGCCGGAGTTTAGCGCCGGTGTCGTCTGCCCCGTTGCCCGCAGAGCAGCCAGCGACCACTCCCAGGGGCTCCGAAATTTGAGTGCCTGGTTCTGCCAGGCTTCTGGAGAGGCAATGATCGCCCGGTAGATCGTCGGCAAATCTCCGTTTGAATCGAGGAATGCCTTCTCCAGTCGCGCCACCATCTGCGGGGGCGGCTTGTCACCCGCGAAATGGATCGAGAGCTTCGTGGCAATGTGCTTCGCCGTGGCAGGGTGCCGTGCGAGATCGTCAAGCACGGCCATCGCCTGTGCCTCGCCCGGCTGACCGTAGCTTTTGCCAAGAACCGTCCGGGTACCCGGCTCGTGCAATTCCTCGACGAACGAGAAACCACCGGTCACCTCACGCGCGCCGGTTCGACGGCCGATGCCCGGCACCGTCCAACCCGTAAGGGCGCGCGCGAACTCCGTGACGTCTGTCTGGCTATATCCCGTGCGAACGCCCAGCGTATGGAGCTCCAGGATCTCACGCGCGAGATTCTCGTTCAGCCCGCCCTTGCGCGCCGCAACACGCGGACGCTGACCGAAGCGACTGTTCGGCCCGATCGATTCAGCCTGATCGAGATAGAGCAACATCGCCGGGTGACGCTCTGCAGCGCGCAACAGGTCGACGAACTTTCCCAACACGTGCGGTCGGATCGCCTCGAACTCGAACGATCCCGCCAGCGGCGTCACAGAGATCTTGTCGGCAGAGACCGCGAAGTGATTGGACCAGAAGTGAACCAGTCGTTCGATAAAGGGTGCGGGCGTGACCAGCGCTGCGGCAATTCGGGCATCAACGGCATCGAGATAATGGGTGCGTAGCGTCCGGCGGGAATCGCGTCGCAGCACGACCGCCGGATCGTCCTTGTCGAGCATTGCAGCCGAACTCGCCGCCTTGCCCGGTTGCGGCTCGGGCTTGTTCCGCTTCACCGCCCGGGCAGACGCCTGATATTCGGCAATATCAGACAGGATGGCGGCGCTACCCGCCACGCCGCGCAGGGGCTCAGGACGCACCTCGAAGCGGGTGAGCTGCCCCTCCAGCCAAGACTTTGCGCTGCCTGCAATCTCGTCAGTAGGGCGACTGCCCAGGCCAAACCGGTTCAGCGCGATCGAACGCTCACTCACCTTCGCTCTCCTCGTGCGTAAGGTGTAAAAGCAACTTGTCGCAGATTTGTGCCGGTCTCGCTATTTATCGCGAGCCAGGCACGCTTAATCTTCGCTCAACGCCGCGCGCCTGAACGCACAGTGCTGCTGATGTGGTGCTTGGGCTCGGGCGAGAGCGTACGAGCGAGCGTCTCGAACTTTGTCCCGTCGATACGGATCTCGTTGAAAGCCGGCGGCGACGCACGCAACCGCTTGGATAAGGTTCCGGCGCCGATCATGCGTACCGTCCATTCTCCACACCGCACCGGCTTGTCGAACGGATCATGGACATGCCCTGAGAGCACGGCGTGAACACCTGCATCGGCAAGCGCGGAAAGCGCCTCATCGCCGTTCTTGGTCTTCGCCGTGCCGCGCGTACCGCCTTCGATTAGCGGATGGTGTCCGGCAACAAAGATCAGATTGCCTTTGGGGGCTGCCGCGATCAGGTCCAACGTGTCGCGCAATGCTCCACGGCTGATGTAGCCCTTGGACCAATTCCAGCGCCACTGGGCACGCGCCGTCGTCTTCAATGGAACAATGGAAACGCCAGGAAGGTCGAGCGTCTTCTCGATCAATCGTTCTGCGGCGCCATATCGTTTGTACGGGCTGAACAGCCGGCGCAACGGATCCCAGTAATAAGGGAGGTCGTGGTTGCCGACCTCGATCGTCACCGGCACGCCGAGCGATCGCAACCAGTTACCGCCAGCGTCAAATTCGCGTGGCTTAGCTCTCATCGTCAGGTCGCCGGTCATGATCACGGCGTCTGGACGTTCATTGGCGACGCAGGCCGCAAACCAATCAAGCGCCTTCGGGTCTTCTGCGCCGAAATGCACATCGCTTACGTGAAAAAGCTTCATCGCCATGCGCAACGCGCTGCCCGCGATTAAGTTCGCGGGCAAGCTCGTTCCGCGGTCTGCCGCTCAGTAGCGCCGGTGCTTCCCGCCGTAATGCGATCCGATGTAACCACCGATCCGCTCCATTTCCTCCGCCGCGTTGCGGGCCGCCTCTGCACAGCAAGGAAAGGGATCCCGCTCTGCCTGGCTGGCGCGCATCAACACGCGTTCGCAAAGGGTTTCGATATCGGCGCGGGTCAACACGTTCTTCTCGCGAAGCAGGCAAAGCAGGCTCTGCAAGATCACCAGTGATTCGTCGCCCGCGCGCTCTTGTGGCACCATCGGCTCTCTCCTCTTCCTAACAACGGGAGAGTAACCGAAACGATCCGACGCGCAATAGCCTCAGTTAAGCCCGCCGCCCAACGCGCGATACAGTTCGACTAGATTGCTGCTGCGTGCCAGCCGCGTCGTCACAAGTTGCTGCTGCGCAGCATAAGCGGTGCGTTGTGCATCGAGCGCGACCAGAAAGGAGTCCACGCCGGCGCGATACCGCGCATCCGACAAGCGCGCAGCGACGGTCGCTGCCTCTGCGCGCGCCGTCTGCGCCGCGACTTGCTCCTCGATCGTCCCACGTTGCGCCAGCGCATCGGAAACCTCGCGGAACGCCGTCTGGATCGCGCGCTCATAAGTCGCCACCGCCACTTGCTGAGAAGCCTTGGCATAATCGAGATTGCCGGCGTTCCGACCACCGTCGAACAGTGGCAGGCCGACCGCCGGCGTACCCGTATAAGTGAACGAACCACCGCCAAAGAGCCCGGACAGAGCGGTGGAGATCGTCCCGATCGTCGCGGTCAGTGAGATCGACGGGAAGAACGCTGCACGCGCCGCGCCGATATTGGCGTTCTGTGCGATCAGCTGGTGCTCGGCCTGCAACACGTCCGGCCGGCGCAACAGCACCTCCGAGGACAGATCGCCGGGCAGCGCATCGCGCGTAACCGGCGCGGCACCAAGCGCGGTCGGCAGCTGTTCGGCGGGCACGGTCGTGCCGACCAGGAGGTTCAGCGCGTTCTGATCGCGCGCCACCTGCGTCTCAAGCGTCGCAATGTCGTTGCGCGCCGCCTGGTAATTGGTCTCCGCCTGCCGCGCCTCGAGTTCGGACGCGACGCCGATGCGGAACTGCGCGCGGGTCAGATCCAGCGACTGCTGGAAGGTCTTCAGCGTCTCGCGGCTGATCCGCAACTGCTCCTGATCCGACGCCATCGTCAGCCACGCGGTCGCGATCTCCGCGATCAGGCTGATCCGGGTTGATCGTTGCGCCTCTTCGGATGCGAAATACTGCTCCTGCGCCGCGCGCGTCAGGTTGCGCACGCGCCCGAACAAGTCGAGCTCGAACTGGGAGAAGCCGGCGTTCACCGAATAGAATTCGAGGTTCGACGAACTGGTGCCGACTCCGGCGCCGGCACCCACGCCGGTGCCGCCGCCCGCGCCCGTGCCGCCACTGCCCACGCCGGTCCCCGTCCCTGCCCCGGTCCCGCCGCCGGCCGCACCTGCGGCGCCAAAGGCGTTGTTGGTGTAGGTGCCCGATCCGGAAATGGTCGTGGTCGGCACCAGGTCCGCGCGCTGCACGCGATATTGCGCCCGCGCCTGGAGCACGTTGCCCGCCGCGATGCGAAGGTCGCGATTATTGGCAAGCCCGGTCTCGATCACCTGCTGGAGCCGGGGATCGAGGAAGAAGTCGCGCCAGCCGATCTGGGTCACGTCGGGCGCATCGGTCGCCGCCCGCGGATAGACGCCGCCTTCCGGCAGGGTCGCCGGCGCCGCGCCGACCGGGCGGACATATTTGGGCGCGAGGTTGCAGCCCGACAGCGCAGTGGCGACGGCCAGCGCCGCCAGAAGGGAACGGCCACTCATCTTACTCATGCTCCCTGCGGCGCGGGACCACGGTCCCGATCGCCCTCGCCGTCGTCGCGCTCGTCGCGCAGCGGCTCGTAATTGTTCAAATTCTGGTCCGCCCCATCATTCCTCCCGTGGCCGAACAGCCGGGAGACGACGACGAAGAACATCGGCACCAGGAAGATCGCCAGCACCGTCGCCGACAACATGCCGCCGACCACCGCACGGCCGATCGCATTCTGGCCGCCGGCCCCCGCGCCGGTCGAGATCGCCAGCGGCAGCACGCCGAAGACAAAGGCGAGACTGGTCATCAGGATCGGCCGCAGACGCAGCCGTGCCGCTTCCACCGCCGCCTCGAACGGTCGCATCCCTTCCGCGATCCGCTCCTCGGCGAATTCGACGATCAGGATCGCGTTCTTCGCCGACACGCCGATCGTCGTGATCAGGCCGACCTGCAGGTAGATGTCGTTGCTGAGGCCGGTCAGCGTGGCCGCAAGCAGCGCGCCGATCACGCCCAGCGGCACCACCAGCATTACCGCAATCGGCACTGACCAGCTCTCGTATAGCGCGGCGAGGCAGAGGAACACGATCAGCAGCGACAGGGCATAGAGCGCCGGCGCCTGGCCGCCCGACAGCCGTTCCTCATAGGACAGACCCGTCCATTCGAGCGACGTGCCCGGTGGCAGCTTCTCATGCATCTCCTCCAGCGCCTCCATCGCCGTACCGGTACTGACGCCCTGCCCCGGAGAGCCCTGCAATTGCATCGCGGGCTGGCCGTTGTAGCGGGTGAGCTGCACCGGCGCGTTCGCCCACTCGATCGTGGAGAAGGCGGTGAAGGGAACCATCTGTCCGTCCGATCCGCGCACGTAGAAACTGGCAAGGTCCTCGGGCTTCAACCGATAGGGCTGGTCCGCCTGAACATAGACGCGCTTCACGCGGCCACGATCGATGAAGTCGTTGACGTACGATCCACCCCAAGCGGTCGCGATCGTGGAGTTGATCGCGCCCAGATCGAGCCCGAGCGCACGTGCCTTGTCCTGATCGATGTCGATCTTGAGCTGCGGCGCATCCTCCAGGCTCAGCGGACGAACCTGCGCGACCCGCTTGTCCTGCATGGCCATGCCAAGCAGCATGTTGCGCGCCTGGGTCAGTTTCTCGTGCCCGATCCCCGCGCTGTCGACGAGTTGCACGTCGAAGCCCGTCGCATTGCCGAGCTCCTGCACCGCAGGCGGCACCAGCGCGAAGATCATGCCGTCCTTATACTGCGAGAAAGCGCCCATTGCCCGGCCGGCGATCGTCTGCGCCTTGTTTTCTGCCCCTTCCCGGTCCTCCCATGGCTTGAGGCTGACAAAGGCGAGGCCGGCATTCTGACCCTGTCCGGCGAAGCTGAAGCCGTTGATCGTGAAGACCGACTGAACACCCGGCTCCTTGAGGAAGTGATTGCGGACCAGATCCAGGCCCTTGTCGGTGCGGGCGGTGGTGGCACCTGCGGGCCCCTGCACCAGCGCGATGACGGTACCCTGGTCCTCATCGGGCAGGAATGCACTCGGCAAGCGAACGAACAGAAACGCCATGATCCCGACGATCAGCGCATAGACGAGCAGCGAGCGTTTCCAGCTGCGCGACGTGCGCTTCACCCCCTTCTCATAGCGCGCCGTTCCCTTTTCGAAGGTGCGATTGAACCAGCGGAAGAAGCGGGCGAAAATCCCGTTCCCCTCGTGCTTGCTCGGATCGTGCGGCTTCAGGATCGTCGCGCACAGGGCGGGTGTCAGGATCAACGCCACCATCACCGACAGCACCATCGCCGAGACGATAGTGATCGAGAACTGGCGATAGATCACACCGGTCGAGCCGCCGAAGAACGCCATCGGCAGGAACACCGCCGACAGAACCAGCCCGATGCCGATCAGCGCCCCTGAAATTTCGTCCATGGACTTTCGGGCGGCGTCCTTGGGGCTCAGCCCTTCGTCGACGATGAGGCGCTCGACGTTCTCCACCACCACGATCGCGTCATCGACCAATAGGCCGATCGCAAGCACCATGCCGAACAAGGTGAGCGTGTTGATCGAGTAGCCGGCCGCCGCCATCACAGCAAAGGTGCCAAGCAGCACCACGGGCACCGCGATCGTCGGAATGATCGTCGCACGCCAGTTCTGCAGGAACAGGAACATGACGAGGAACACGAGCACCACCGCTTCGACCAGCGTGTGCACCACCTGCTCCACCGACAATCGCACGAACGGCGTGGTGTCGAACGGATAGACCACCTTCACGTCGGCCGGGAAGCCCTTCGCGATCGTCTCGACTTCGGCCTTCACTGCATCGACCGTCGACAAGGCATTGGCGCCCGCGGCAAGACGCACGCCGAAGCCCGACGCCGGCTTGCCGTTGTACAGCGTGTCGAAGCCGTAATTCTCCGCACCGAGCTCCACCCGGGCGACATCGCGCAGGCGCACCACCGCGCCGTTCGCATCGGTCTTCAGCCGAATGGCACCGAACTGTTCCGGTGTCTGCAGGCGCGACTGTACGGAAACCGTCGCATTCAGCATCTGC
>JBELMF010000008.1:0-37989 GCA_042096015.1 Sphingomonas sp. | reverse complement strand
GATGCCGCCGTTGATGACGGTGGGGTCTACCCCGCCCGCGTCGAGCAGCGCGGCGACCATCGAAGTGGTGGTCGTCTTGCCATGGGTGCCGGCGACCGCGACGGTCGACTTGAGGCGCATCAGCTCGGCAAGCATTTCGGCGCGGCGGACGACGGGGATGCGCTCGTTCAGGGCGGCCTCGACCTCGGGATTGCCGCGCTTCACGGCGGTGGAGATGACCACCACCGCGACGCCGTCGACATTGGCGGCGTCATGGCCGATCGTGACCTTGATGCCGCGCGCGCGCAGGCCTTCGACGACATAGCCTTCGGCCACGTCGCTGCCCTGCACGGTATAGCCGAGATTGTGCATCACCTCGGCGATGCCCGACATGCCGATCCCGCCGATGCCGACGAAGTGGATCGTGCCGATGTCCGTCGCGACGCCTTTCACTGGCTATCCTCCCCTGCAAGGGGAGGGGGACCGCCGGCCGCAGGCTGGTGGTGGCGGGGGGCCGCCGCGAGCGCTGCGCTGCGTGGAGAGCCCCCTCCACCAGCTTCGCTGGTCCCCCTCCCCGTTCCGGGGAGGATAAAGTTGGCACTCATGCGAAGGCTTCCTTGGGGTTGGTCTTGCCTACCGGCAGCTTCGCCAGCGGCGCGTCGAGGCTTTCGACGAGATCGGCGAGGTCGCGCGCGGCGTCGGGCTTGCCGCAGGCGCGGGCGCGGCCGGCTGCGTTTTCGAGCGCGGCGGGGTCGAGGCCGAGTTTCTGCATCTGCTTGGCGAGTTCGCCTGGGGTGAAGGCGCTTTGCGGGATGGTCCGCGCGCCGCCAGCGGTGGTGATCTCGCGCGCGTTGGCGGTCTGGTGGTCGTCGGTCGCGCTGGGCAGCGGCACGAGGATCGCGGGGCGGCCGGCGGCGGTCAGTTCGCTGATCGTCGAGGCGCCGGCGCGGGCGATCACCAGATGCGCCCAGCCGAGTTCCTCGGGAAGGTCGGGCAGATAGGTGGCGAGCGTGGCGGCGATGTCGAGCTCGGCATATTTGGCGCGGGCGGCGTCGATGTCTTCGATACGCGCCTGGTGAGTCACCTGGAGGCGGCGGCGGAAGGCGACCGGGAGCATCGACAGTCCCTCGGGCACGATCTTGGAGAGGACGCTGGCGCCCTGCGAGCCGCCGGTGACGAGGACGCGGAAAATGCCGTCTTCCTCCAGCAGCGGATAGGGTTTGGCGCGCAGTGCGATGACGGCATCGCGGACCGGGTTGCCGACGTGGTGCGCCTTGGCCGCATACGTGGGCTTGAGGCGTTCGGTGGTCGCGTAGGAGGTGGCAATGGCGTCGACGCGGCCGGCGACGAGGCGGTTGACGCGGCCGAGCACGGCATTCTGCTCGTGGACGGCGGTCGGGATCTTTTCGGCGAAGGCGGCGGCGAGTGCGGGGAATGCTGGATAGCCGCCGAAGCCGATCACCGCGGCTGGCTTGAACGTCTTGTAGAGTTCGCGCGCCATCGCGCGGCCGCGCCACATCTCGCTCGCTGCCTTGACCCAGCCGAGCGGGCCGCCCGACAGGCGTCCGGCGGGGAGGACGTGGGTCTGGACGCCCTCGAACAGGCCGGGAAAGCGGACGCCGCGCGCGTCGCTGACGAGCGCGACACGATGGCCGCGTCGCATCAGTTCCTCGGCGAGCGCGGCCGCCGGGACCATGTGGCCGCCGGTGCCGCCGGCGGCGAGGACGAAGTGACGCCGGCGGCTCACGAGGACGATCCCCAGCGGGTGACATAAGGACTGCGCAGCAGGAACGGGTTGCGCCGCGTGAAGGTGAGCAGCAGCCCCATGCCGATCGACAAAGCGATCATCGACGAGCCGCCGTAACTGATGAAAGGCAAGGTCATCCCCTTGGATGGCGCGAGGCCGGTGTTCACCGCCATCGAAATCAACGCCTGAAGGCCGAATTGCGTGGCGAGGCCCGAGGCGGCGAGCAGCTTGAAGCTGTCCTGCTCGTCCAGCATCTTGACGAACACGCGCACGACGATGGCGAGGAACAGCACCGCGATCACCATGCAGGCGATCAGGCCGAATTCCTCGCCGATGACGGAGAAGATATAATCCGTGTGCGCTTCGGGCAGGCCGAACTTGGACGTGCCGGCGCCCGGGCCGGTGCCGGTCCAGCCGCCCGAGGTGAGCGTGCGGTGCGCGGCGTCTGTCTGGAAGTGCGCGCCTTCGGCCTCGTTGGGATCGCGGAACAGGAAGCTGTCGATGCGGGTGCGGGCCGTACCGTAGAACATATAGGCTGCGCCGACGCCGAGCGGGGCCATGGCGATGAAGGCGGCGAGCGTCTTGGTCGGCGTGCCGGCGATGATGAGGAGCGTCATCCAGACGAGGCCGAAGACCATCGTCTGGCCGAAGTCCGGCTGCATCATCAGCAGTGCGCCGACCGTCGCCGTCATCGCGCAGGTGATGGCGGTGAGCGGCAGGCCCTCTTCCTTGGTGCGCAGCGACAGCAGCCAGGCGATCGTGACGATGAAGCAAGGCTTCAAGAATTCGGACGGCTGGAATTGCGAGAAGCCGACGCCGAGCCAGCGCTTGGCGCCGTTCACCTCGACGCCGACGCCGGGGATCAGGACGAGCAGCAGCATGAAGCCGAAGGCGGCGGTACCCATCACCGCGGCGCGACGCGCGAGGTTCACCGGGAGCATCGAGACGCCGATCAGCACGGGGAGCGAGACGCTGACCCACATGACCTGACGCCAGAAGTAATAGAGCGGCGGGAACTTCAGTTGCTCGCCCGAATAGCGCATCGCCGTGGCGGGCGAGGCGGCGGCGACCGACAGCAGGCCGACCGCGATCAGCGCGAAGGTGAGCAGCAGGAGGACGCGGTCGGTATCCCAGAACCAGGTGCCGAGCGGCGAGCGATCGCCGCGGCCGCCGCGTTCCTTGAGCCGGCCGCGCAGGCCCTGCGTGGTCGCCAGATCGGTCAAGACAGCCCCCCCACTGTGTCGCGAAATGCCTCGCCGCGATGTTCGTAATCGCGGAACTGATCGAAGGATGCCGCGGCCGGCGAGAGCAGCACGGTGTCGCCGGGCTGCGCCTGGCGCGCGGCGCTGGCGACGGCGGCCTCAAGGGTTTCGGCCTGTTCCACCGGCACCTTGCCGTCGAGCGCGCGGGCGAAGACGGGGCCGGACGCGCCGATCGTGTAGGCGCGCACGACGTGGGCGAAGTGGGGGGCGCAGGCGTCGAGATCCTCACCCTTGCCCTTGCCGCCCAGGATCCAGTGGACGCGGGCGAAAGCGGCGAGCGCGGGGGCCGTGCTTTCGGGGTTGGTCGCCTTGCTGTCGTTGACGAAGACGACGCCGTTGATCTCGGCGACCTTTTCCATGCGGTGCGGCAGGCCGGTGAAGGTTTCGAGCGCGCGGTCGATGTCGGCTTCGTTGACGCCGAGCGCCTGCCCGACGGCGATCGCGGCAAGCGCGTTCTGGGCGTTGTGCGGGCCTTGCAGCGCGGGCCAGCGGGACTGGTCCATGCACACGCCGGGCGCGATCTTGGTGAGGTGCTCGCCCCGGGCGGAGAGGGTACGTGCGATCTGCGCAGAGGGGGCGTCGCCGATGCCGATCACGGCTTCGTGGTCGGCGGATTGCATCGCGAACAGGCGCGCCTTGGAGGCGGCATAGGCCTCGAAGCCGTCGTAGCGATCGAGATGGTCGGGGGTGATGTTGAGCAGCACCGCTACGTCGCAGTCGAGCGTCTGCGTGAGGTCGATCTGGTAGCTCGAAAGTTCGAGGACGTAGACGCCGCTTTCGGGGAGCGGGTCGGCGCCGAGGATGGGCAGGCCGATGTTGCCGCCCATGCGGGTCGCGGTGCCGGCCGTCTCGAGGATGTGGTGTACGAGCGCCGTCGTTGTCGACTTGCCGTTGGTCCCGGTGATGCCGACTACCTTGTGCGGCGGGAGGGTGGCGCGTGCCTGCGCGAACAGCTCGATGTCGCCGATGATCGGCACGCCTTCCGCGCGAGCCTTGGCGGCGAGCGGGTGGGTGTTGAGCGGGACGCCGGGAGAGACGACGAGGCCGGCGGCGCCGGTGAGCGTCAATTCGGCGATGTCGTGGACGATGACGCCGTCGATATCCTGGGCAGCCTCGCGCGCCTCGGGGTTGCTGTCCCACGCCACGACGTGCGCGCCCGCCGCCGCGAGCGCGCGCACGGTGGCGAGGCCCGAGCGCGCGAGACCGAGGACGGCGTAGCGCTGGCCGCTCCAGGCGGGCGCGGTGATCACCGCAGCTTCAACGTGGAGAGGCCGGCGAGCGCCAGCACGAGGCTGATGATCCAGAAGCGGATCACGACGGTCGGCTCGCTCCAGCCGAGCTGTTCGAAATGATGGTGGATCGGCGCCATGCGGAAGACGCGCTTGCCGGTGCGCTTGTACCAGAACACCTGGATGATGACGCTCATCGCCTCGACCACGAACAGGCCGCCGATGATGCCGAGCACGATCTCGTGGTGCGCGACGACGGCGATCGTGCCGAGCGCGCCGCCCAGCGCGAGGCTGCCGGTGTCGCCCATGAAGACCGCAGCGGGCGGGGCATTGTACCACAGGAAAGCGAGCCCTGCCCCGATCATCGCGCCGCAGAAGATCGCGAGGTCACCCGCGCGCGCGACATGCGGAATGCCGAGATAGTCGGCGAAGCGCACGTTGCCGGCGAGATAGACGATCAGCATGAACGCAACCGAGGCGATGATCACCGGCATGGTGGCGAGGCCGTCCAGACCGTCGGTGAGGTTCACCGCATTGCCGAAGGCAACGATGGTGAAGGCCGCGAAGATCGGGAAGAAATAGCCCAGCTCGAGGTACATGCGGTTGGTGAAGGGCAGATACAGCCCGGTGCCGTTCTCGTAGCTGATGATCCACGCCGCGACGCCGGCGATGATGAATTCGAGCAGCAGGCGAACGCGGCCGGGCACTCCGGCGGTGCTGGCCTTTCGTACCTTGTCGTAATCGTCGAGGAAACCGATCGCGCCGAAGCCGAGCGTGACGAACAGGCAGGCCCAGACAAAAGGATTGCGCAGATCCATCCAGATCAGGATCGAAAGGGCAAGGCTGGTGAGGATCATCAGCCCGCCCATCGTCGGCGTCCCGCGCTTGGCGAGGTGCGTCTGCGGGCCGTCGGCGCGGATCGGCTGGCCCTTGCCCTGACGGATGCGCAGCCAGCCGATGAACTTCGGCCCGATGACGAGGCCGATGAACAAGGCGGTTGCGATCGCCCCGCCGGTGCGGAACGACAGGTAACGGATGAGATTGAGAACGCCCGGGAATCCGAGCTGCTCGGCGATCCAGTACAGCACTATAGTTTGCCCCCGGCGAGTGCCGCGACGATCCGCGACAGCCCGACCCCGTTCGATCCCTTGACGAGTACCGCATCGCCCGGCGCGAGCATATCCGGAAGGACCTCCAGCGCCGCCGCGGCGGTGGGCACATGGACGAATTTCACTTTGCCCTCAAGCGCCTGTGCCAGCGGCGCCATCTGTTCGCCGACGAGCAGCGCCGTTTCGACGCGCGCGGCGATCAGCGGCTCGGCCAGGGCCGCGTGATAGGCGGGTGCGCCCTCCCCCAATTCGCGCATTTCGCCGAGCACCGCGACGTGGCGGCCGGGCTCGGTGCCGAGCACCGCGAGCGTCGCGGCCATCGAGGCAGGGTTGGCGTTGTAGCTTTCGTCGATCACCAGCACCTCGCCGTCGCCAACCTTGGCGATGAGGCGCGCCCCCCTGCCCGGCAGGCCGCCGAGTTCGGCGAGCGCGAGGCCGGCGAGGCCGAGGTCGCTGCCCACCGCATCGACCGCGGCGAGCACCGCGAGCGCGTTGGATACCCAATGCGCGCCGGGCTGGGCGATGGTGAAGCTCAGTTCGCGCTCGCCGATCTTTGCGGTGACGAAGGTGCCGCCGGTCTTCACCGCCATGCTTTCGATCGGGTGGACGTCGGCCTGCTTGTCGGTGCCAAAGGTGACGATCCTGGCTGCATGCGGCCGGGCGGCAGCGATCAGGCGATCGCGGTGCGGGCTGTCATAGGGAATGATGGCGATGCCGCCCGGTTCGAGGCCGCGGAAGATCTCGCCCTTGGCGTCGGCGATGGCGCTTTCGTCGGGGAAGAATTCGGTATGCGCAGGCGCGATGGCGGTGACGATCGCGACGTGCGGGCGCACCAGCGTCGTCAGGTGCGCGAGCTCGCCGGGATGATTCATGCCCATCTCGAACACGCCATAGCGGGTGGCTGCGGGCATGCGGGCGAGGCTCAAGGGCACGCCGGTGTGATTGTTGTAGCTCTTGACCGAGCGGTGGGCCGCGTCGGGGGCGCCGCGGTCGAGCGCGGCGAAAAGTGCTTCCTTGGTCGAGGTCTTGCCGACCGAACCGGTGACACCGATGATCTTCGCGTCGGTGCGCGCGCGGGCGGTGCGGGCGAGGTTTTCGAGCGCGGCGAAGGTGTCGGTGACCCGGACGTGGGGATGCGTGGTGTCGGAGGAGACGAGCGCGCCGGCGGCGCCCTGCGCGAACGCCTGGTCGAGGAAGCGATGGCCGTCGGTGGCCTCGCCGCTCAGCGCGACGAACAGGTCGCCGGGGCCGACTTCACGCGAATCGAAGGCGACGCCGGTGGCGGTGAAGGTGGCACTGGCGGCGCCCCCGGTGGCCGTGGTGATTTCAGAAGAGGTCCAGAGAGTCATCGCTGCCCTATACCACCCCGGCGGAGGCCGGGGTCCAGTCTCGACCCGCCCGTAACTGTGCCCCGGCCTTCGCCGGGGTAGAAGGGAGAAAGCGAGCCCCGCTCAACGCAGCCCGCTCACCGCGTCGCCCGTCACCAGTTCGTAGCGCAGGCCGAGCTTGCGGCGTTCGCGCGGGGCTTTCTCCCCCTCGGTGACACTGGGCTTGGACGGCATCACGAACTTACGCTTCACAGGCAACCTCCCTGGCTACACTCACGTCGTCAAAGGGCAGGACGAGATCGCGGACGATCTGGCCCTGCTCGTGTCCCTTGCCGGCGATCAGGACGATGTCGTCGGCCTGCGCCTGCTGAATCGCGAGGCGGATCGCGCCACGGCGGTCGCCATGCTCGATCGCACTGGGGGCGCCCTTCAGGATGTCGGCGCGGATCGCGGCGGGCTGTTCACCGCGAGGATTGTCGTCGGTGACGATCGCCACGTCGGCGTGCGCGGCGGCGACCTGCCCCATCGGTTCGCGCTTGCCCTGGTCGCGGTCGCCGCCAGCGCCGAAGACGAGGATCAGGCGGCCGGAGACGTGCGGGCGGAGCGCGGCGATCGCAGCCTCCAGCGCGTCGGGGGTGTGCGCGTAATCGACATAGACCGGGGCACCGCTGGGGGCGATCACCGCGCGCTCCAGGCGGCCGCGCACCGGCTGGAGGCGCGCGATGTTGGCGATCGTTGTCGCCACGTCGCCGCCGGTAGCGATCACCAGCCCGGCTGCGATCAGCGCATTGGCGGCCTGATAGGCGCCGATCAGCGGCAAATTGACGCGATGTTCGACGCCACCCGCGGCGATCACCAGCCCCTGCCCCATCAGCGTCGGGTCGCGCGAGACGAGGCGCAGGTCGTCGCCATGTTCGCCGACGGTGAGCAGGCGATTGCGGCGGGCGCGGGCGAGATCGATCACGCGTTCCGAATGGGGATCGTCGGCCCAGACGACCGCCGTGCCGTCCGGCGCGAGCACTTCGGAGAACAGACGCAGCTTGGCGGTGAAATAGGCCGCCATGTCGCCGTGGTAATCGAGGTGGTCGCGGCTCAAGTTGGTGAAGGCCGCCGCCGAGACGCCCAGCCCCTCGGTGCGATATTGCGTCAGGCCATGGCTGGAGGCCTCGAAGGCGAGGTGCGTCACCCCCTCACGTGCAAGGCCCGCGACGTTCGATAGAAAGGTAACGACGTCCGGCGTGGTGAGACCTGTGCTCACCTGTTCCCCGGACGTGGTGACGCCAAGCGTGCCGATCGAAGCGGCATGGTGGCCGGCCATGCGCCACAGCTGGCGGGTGAGCTCGACCGTCGAGGTCTTTCCGTTGGTACCGGTGACCGCGACATTGGTTTCCGGAAAGGGCGCGAAGAAGCGCGACGCGAGTTCAGCGAAGCACGCGCGGGGATTGTCGGCGGCGATATGCACCGCGCCTTCAACCGTCGCCGCGCGCCGCGCCACCACCGCGACGGCGCCTGAAGCAATCGCGGCAGGAAGGAAATCCTCCCCATTCACCCGCGCGCCTTCGAACGCGCCGAAGATCGTGCCGGGCGCCACCTTGCGATGATCGATCGCGAAACCGGTGACGGTCGCCGCCTCGTCGCCGCCGGTCAGCGTGCCGAGCCTCATTCCGCTTCCACCTTCTTGTCGCCTGGCGCATGCCAGAGCAGCCCCTGAAGCTCGCGGATATCGATATCGCGCTGGTTGTCGGGGATGACGCCGAGCATTGCGCCGGTCCGGCTGATCACCCGGCTGACCACTGGCGCGGCGGTATAGGCGGCGGTGGTCTGGAACAGGTTCGCTTCAACCCGCTTTGGGCTGTCCATCATGGTCAGCACGACATAGCGCGGCGCATCCATCGGGAAAGCGGCGGCAAAGGTGGAGACGTTGCGGTTATGAGCGTAGCCGCCCCCCTCCGCCGCCTCCGCCGTGCCGGTCTTGCCGCCGACGCGATAGCCCGGCGCCTCGGCCTTGCGGCCGGTGCCGTCGGTAACGATCAGGCGAAGGAGCTGGCGCATGCGCGCGCTGGTCGTCTCGCTGATCACGCGACGGCCCTTGGGCGCCTTGCCGGGCGCGACCTTGAGCAGCGTCGTGGGCCGCCAGACGCCGCCGTTGACCAGGGTGGCATAGGCATTGGCGAGATGCAGCGGGGTGACCGCGATGCCATGGCCATAAGCGGTGGTCATCACGGTGGTGCGCGCCCAGTAATGCGGCCAGAGCGGACGGCCCTTCTCGATCAGCTCGATATCGGGCTTCGTATCGAAGCCCATCTTGCGGAACATCGCCTGCATCCGCTCGGCGCCGATCTCGTCGGCGATGCGCGCGGTGGCGATGTTGGACGAATGGATCAGCGTTTCGGGAATGTTGAGCCAGCGGTTCTGCGCATGATCATCACGAATGCGGAAGCGGCCGACCTGAAGCGGCGCGGTGGCGTCAAACCGTCGCGACATATCGGTGACCACGCCATTATCGATCGCCGTCGCCATCGCGATCGGCTTGAACGCCGAGCCGAGCTCATAGACGCTCTGCGTCACCGTGTTGCGCAACTGTTCGATGCCGGCCATGCCGACGCGGTTCGGATTGAACAGCGGCAGCGAGACCATCGCGATCACCTCTCCGGTGTCGACATCAAGGACCACGCCGGCCGCGGCACGCGCCTGCATGCTGGCCATCGCCTGGCCGAGCTCGCTTTCCATCGCCGCCTGAACACGGCTGTCGATCGACAAGGTGACGGGTGTGCCGGACAGCGCCGGGTTGAGCAGGCGCTCGTCGAGCGCGCGCTCCATGCCGAGGCGGCCGTGGACGGTGGGATCCTTGCGGGTGGTGCCGATATAGCCAAGCACGTGCGCCGCCAGCGTCGACTGCGGATACAGGCGCTGCGTCTCACGGTCGAAGACGATGCCGGGCTCACCGATCGCGTTTACTGCCTCCACCAGCGCGGGCGAGGCGCGGCGGTTGAGATAGGTGAAGTTCACGTCCTTGGAGATGAGACGGTAGAAATGCTGCTCGTCGCCCTGATCGGGCATGAGATCGGCGAGGCGCCGGGCGATCTCGCCCTTGTCGCCGAGCAGGCGGCGCGGATGCACGCCGATCGTCCAGGCATCGATCGTGCGCGCCAGCTGCTGGCCGTTACGATCGACGATGTCGCCGCGCGGGGAAGTGCTGATCGCCGCGACGCGACTGGGCCCGCCGTCAAAGGCGAGCATCGCCAGGCGGGCGATAATGAGGAGGATGGCAGCCGCAAACAGCAGCAACAGCACCATCAGGCGCATGTGCTGTGTGGCGAGCAACGCCTGGCGCTGCTCGCTGACGCGCGTGGGGCGCGTCGCGCGGGCGACCATCACGGTCAACGCAGGCGGCTCCTTTCAGATCGCGCGCCGCTCATCAGATCGCCAAGCGTCGCATCGCTCAGCAGCGACTTGTCGAGCATCGCCACCGCATTGGCCTTGCGGATCGTGGCGACGGGCGCACCGGCGGTGACCACTGCCGCCTTGATGATCGACGGCCGGACCGGCTCGGTCACGGCCGCGGCGACCTTCACGGTGGCCGGACGCGGAGCCGCAGGCTTGGCGGCCACCTGCACCAGCGTCGGAGCGGCGGCAGCGGGCGCCTGATCCAGCACAGCCGGGGCGACGTCGGCGGGGCTCTGCGGGACGATCAGCTGCGCCGTCTGGATCGCTGCATCGCCGACGTGCATCCCAGGACGGAAGCTGATCGAGGCCAGCTGCGCCTCGTCACGCACGAACTGCGCCGCCGTCGGCGCGACCAGCGCCAGCGTATTGCCGTTCCAGCGTTCCAGCTGCGCGAGATTCGACCGCACGTCGAACTCCGTTTCGAGCGAACGGATCTCCCGCTCGGCGGCGCTGATCTTTGCGTCCACCTGCGCCAGCCGCTTGCGCTCGGCCGCCACCTGCAGGCTGACCAGGTAAAAGCTCAGCGACACGACGACCACGCCGCCGAACCATCCAAGCCCCTTCAATCGATACGCCGCCGTCATTCAAACGCCTCCACTCGCAGCCCGCCCGCCACTTCCTGTCCCTGCTCACCCCACGCCGGTGCGGTCGTCCGCCGCGCCGTCCGCAATGTCGCGGAGCGCGCGCGCGGATTGCGCGCCACCTCCGCCGCACTCGGGCGCACCGCACGCCCGACGATCTCGAATGTCGGCGCCCGCGTCGCCTCGACCGCCGGGCGGTGCCGCGATCCTGCCGGCGTTCCACCGCTGCGCTCGCGCAGGAACCGCTTGATCATGCGATCCTCCAGCGAGTGGAAGCTGACCACGGCGAGCCGACCGCCCGGCGCGAGCACGCGCTCCGCCGCGGCGAGGCCTTCGGCCAGTTCGTCGAGCTCGCGGTTCACGTGGATGCGCACCGCCTGAAACGCGCGGGTCGCCGGATCCTTCTTGTCCTGCGGACGATGGCCCAACGCCTTGCGCACCACCTGCGCGAACTGACCGGTGGTGGCGAGCGGACGCGCGGCGACGATCGCGCGCGCGACGCGGCGCGACTTGGGCTCCTCGCCATAGCGCCAGAGGACATTGGCAATGTCCTCCTCGCCGGCCGTGTTGAGGAAATCGGCCGCGCTCTCGCCTTCCTGGCTCATGCGCATGTCGAGGGGCCCGTCCTGCTGGAAGGAGAAGCCGCGCGCCGCCTGGTCGAGGTGCATGGACGAAACACCGATATCCATCGTCACACCCTGGACCGGCGCTGCACCGCGCGCCGCAAGCTCGCGGTCGAGGCGCGAGAATTCGGCCGGGACCAGCGTGAGGCCGGGCTCCGCCTCTTCGAGCGCCCGCCCGTTGGCGATCGCGTCAGGATCGCGATCGAAGGCGAAGACCATGGCACCCGCCGCGAGCAGCGCCCGGGTATAGCCGCCGGCGCCGAAGGTGGCGTCCACCATGGTCTCGCCGCGCTCGGGGGCAAGCGCGGCGAGCACTTCGTCCAGCAGCACCGGGACATGCGGTGCGGCCGTCACAACTCGACTCCCTTGTCACGGCACATGATCCGGGCGTGGCGCTTCGCCATCTCGTCGACGCCGTCGTGCGCGACCAGCGTGCGGGGATCCCAGATCATGAAGCTTTCGTAATCGCCGAGAAAGAAGGCGATATCAGTGATCCCGGCGAGTTCGCGCTCGGCCGCGGGCAGGATGAAGCGGCCGCTGCCGTCGAACGGCACCGGTTCTACCGAGGCGCCGCGCATGCGGGGCGCGTAGAATTCCGCCGAGCCGGTGCGGATGCCGGATTCGGCCTGGCGCTGGATCAGCTGGTTCTTGGCATGTTCGATATAGCCGCGGTCGTGCGCGATCAGGCAGGGGAAATCGGGGTGAACGCCGACCAGCACGGTGCCGCCATCCTTGCCGTCCGGTCGCGGCGCATTCTGTGCCAGCGCAGCGCGCAGGGTGTTGGGAATGGCTACCCGGCCCTTGTCATCGACAAGGCCGACCCCCTTCCCAAGATAATCCACCCGTTCCGACACGCCCACCTCGCACAAGGCGCGCAGGAGTTCCCGCTCCGGAAAACGGCCCTCGCCGCACCCGGTTGTCGCTTACCGTCAAGCAACAGCGGTCCTGCCCCTCTGTCACCTGATGAGTATCAGTGACTGTTGGGGATGTGAAGGGAAAATCGGGGAGGATCGGGGAAAGCAGGTCAATCCGAGGGGAAGCGCAGGCCTCCCGCAGGCAAGACGACGCGATGTTCCCGATCCGTTCCGCAGGCGACCGGCTCGTCAACAATGATCATGGACGGTTTGCGGGTGCTTTCCCCGGAAATCCCCGGCAAGCCCGGTATCATTTCGGCGACTCTTCCGGCGCGGGGCTTGCCTCGCTGGTGCTCGGCGCGACGCCGAGCTGGGCGAGCGGCTCGTTCTCGGCCTCGGCGCCCGCGGTGGCATTCGCCGCGACCATGTTGGCGACTTCCGCCGCATTGGGCGCGCCTGCGGCTTCAATCGGCGCTTCACGATTGGCGGCACTGAACAGCGCGCTGGCGAGGCCGATGAGCAGGATCACAGCCGCGAGGCCGACCATGCCGACCCGTACGCGCTGCATAATCTGAGTGGAGGACGCGGCAGGCTTCATCTCGTCGCGCGACTCTAACGGCATGTCGCCGGCTTGTCGAATGCGGCGGTCACGTGCGGGCCGGCGCCAGCCCCTTCGTTTCGCGCCATGCCGGATTGTAGAGGCTGGAAAGGTAGCGGAAGCCGGTGTCGCACAGGATCGTGGCGACCCGCTTGCCGGGGCCCAGATGGCGGGCGAGCCGCACCGCGCCGGCGACGTTGATACCCGAGGACAGGCCAAGGCAAAGCCCCTCCTCCGCCAGCAGGCGATCGACCCACTCCAGCCCTTCCGCGTCCGAGATGCGGAATTGCGTGTCGATCGGCGCGCCTTCGAGATTGGCGGTGATGCGGCCCTGACCAATCCCCTCGGCAACCGACGATCCCTCCGCCTTCAACTCGCCATGCGCATAATATTCGTAAAGCGCGGCGCCATGCGGATCGCTGAGCGCGATGGTAATGCCCTCGTCCTTCTCCTTGAGGCCGAGGCCAACGCCGGCGATCGTGCCGCCGGTGCCCGCGGCGCAGGTGAAGCCGTCGATCCGCCCGTCCATCTGCGCCCAGATCTCCTCGGCGGTACCGACGATGTGCGCGCGGCGATTGGCGATATTGTCGAACTGATTGGCCCAGACCGCCCCGGGCGTCTCCTCGGCGATGCGGCGCGACTGGTGCACGAAGTGGCAGGGGCTGGAATAAGGCGCGGCGGGCACCGTCACCAGCTCGGCCCCGAGCGCGCGCAGCGTGTCCATCTTCTCCTTGGACTGCGTGTCCGGCATCACGATGATGGTGCGATAGCCCTTCGCGTTGGCGACCAGCGCGAGGCCGATTCCGGTGTTGCCCGCCGTTCCTTCGACGATCGTTCCGCCCGGCTGCAGCGCACCGCGCGCCTCGGCATCGTCGACGATGAACAGCGCCGCGCGATCCTTCACGCTGGCGCCGGGATTGGCGAATTCACACTTGCCAAAAATATCGCACCCCGTGGCCTCGCTCGGCCCCTTGAGCCGGACGAGCGGAGTGTTGCCGATGAGCGAAAGCGTGTCGTTGGCGGTCTGCATGGCCTCCTAAATGGCGTGACGTTGACGATGCGACAAGCGAGCATGGCTTGAACGCGATCAAGCCGCCGCTATGGTAGAAAGCAACGCCGAGCTTGGTAGAAATGGCAACGCAGCTTAACATCAAAAGCGAGGAAGCGCGCAGGTTGGCCGAAGAGCTTGCGCGTCTCACCGGCAAGAGCATGACCGAAGTGATCCTCGATGCGCTTCGCACACGGCTGGCGGACGTGCGCAACGAGGCGGGCCTGCATGAGCGACAAGCGGAACAACGCCGCGCCGACTTCGAGCAGATGATTGCCGGCTCCCGTGCATTGTGGAAGGATGAGTTGATCGGGCGCGACCACGGCGAGCAACTATACGACGACAAGGGCATGCCGGCTTGATCATCGATAGTTCGGCACTGATAAGCCTGTTGCGGGAAGAACCCGACCGAGACCGGCTGCTCAACGCGCTGGTGGGCGCGAGAGACGGCATCCTGATGTCGACCGCCAATTACCTCGAAACGTCCATCGTAATCGACAGCAACAACAGTGATCTCCTGAGTTCACGGCTGGACGCCGCGATTGACCTCTGGCGCATCGAACTGGTGCCCGTGAGCACCACCCAGGCGCAGCTCGCCCGTGCGGCTTATCGCCGTTACGGCAAGGGGTGCCATCGTGCCGGGCTCAACTTCGGCGATTGCTTCGCCTATGCGCTGGCCAAGGACACTGGCAGGCCGCTGCTGTTCAGAGGCGAAGATTTCCTCCACACCGACATTACCGCCGCGGCTTGACGCTCAAGACGTCCTTCCCGCCGGTCGCCGCGCCCGATGCGCGGGTGTTGATCCTGGGCAGCCTGCCGGGGGAGCGTAGCCTCGCCGAGCAACGCTATTATGCGCATCCGCAGAACCAGTTCTGGCACCTGCTGTCGCCGATCATCGGGTGCGATCTTCCGGCACTCGACTATCAGGAACGGCTGACGGCGCTGCAGGCGGCCGGGGTCGCACTATGGGACGTGGTGGCGCGGGCGCGGCGCACAGGGAGCACCGACGCGACGATCCGCGATGCATCGGCCAATGACCTGGCGGCCTTGCTCGATCGGCTGCCGCGGCTCCGCGCCGTGGCGTTCAACGGCGGGAAGGCGCTGACGATGGGACGGCCGCTGATCGCCGGGCGTGAGCTGACGGTGATCGCCCTGCCCTCGTCGAGCCCGCTGCACACGGTTGGCCTCGCCGCCAAGCAGCCGGCGTGGGACGTGATCGCGCGGTATCTGCGAGAAGGATGACGGGCGGTTGCTGCTCCCCCTCCGAAGAGCGGGAGCACCGAAGCGAGTGCTCCCTGCGCGGGATAGGAGCGAGCCTACTTACGCGCGCCCGGGAATGTTCAGGCCGCGCTGCACGGCGGGTCGCGCCAGCGCACGGTCCAGCCAGGCAGCGACGTTCCTGAAATCGCCGAAGCCGGTGAGCTCGCCCGCCTCGTAGAAGGTGACGAGGCCGCGCACCCAACCGATCATCGAAATGTCAGCGATCGTATAATCATCGCCGAGGAACCACTGCTTGCCGTCGAGCGCGTCATCCATGACGGCGAGCAGCCGCTTCGCCTCATCGACGTAACGCTGAAGCGGGCGCTTGTCCTCCCAATCCTTGCCGGCGAACTTGTAGAAGAATCCGAGCTGCCCGAACATCGGCCCCAGCCCGCCCATCTGGAACATCAGCCACTGGATCGCATGCCAACGGCCGGCGGGATGGCCGGGCAGGAACCTCCCGGTCTTCTCGGCGAGATAGAGCAGGATCGCGCCGCTTTCGAACAGCCCCAGCGGGACGCCGCCCGGGCCCGACGGATCAAGGATCGCCGGAATCTTGCCGTTGGGATTGAGCGACAGGAATTCGGGCGTCTTCTGATCATTCTGTGCGAAGTCAACGAGGTGAGCCTCATACGGCAGGCCCGTTTCCTCCAACATGATCGATACCTTCACGCCATTCGGGGTGGGCAGGCCGTAATATTGCAGGCGATCCGGATGCTGTGCCGGCCAGCGACGCGTGACCGGAAAGGCGGAGAGATCAGTCATGAGGCGCTCCTGAAACGGTTCGGCAGAGATAGGATGGCGCGAGCTTTCCACCAAGCAAGCACGCTTCATCCCTTAGGCGGCTCCGACCGTCGCGGCTGACTTGCGTGGAACCGGTACGCTGCGACCTCGTTGCTTCTTCATGCAACAACGAGGAGTGATCATGTTCCGTACCGCATTCTTCCTGCTTGCTGCCGCCGCACCTCTTGCGGCGAATGCACAGAGCGCCCCTGCCCCTGCCCCGCCCGGCACGGCCCCAGCGGCGGCAGCGCCCGCCCCGACCGGCGGCGCCGTGAGCGTCGGCACGACCATCTATGACACTGAGGGCGCCACGGTGGGTACCGTCGCCTCCACGGACGGCACCAATGCCGTCGTCGACACCGGCACGGTCAAGGCCGCCGTGCCGCTCAGCTCGTTCGGCACCAGCCCCAAGGGCCCGGTGCTTGCAATGACAAAGGCACAGCTGGAAGCCGCAGCCGGCCAGGGGGCGGCACAGGCAGCCGCGAGCTTCCAATCGCAGCTGAGCGCCGGTGCCACGGTTTATGGCGTCGCCGGCACCTCGGTCGGCACGATCAAGGCAGTCGATCCGCAATTCGTGACGCTCACCACCCCTGACGGCGAAGCGCGCCTGCCGGTGGGTTCCTTCGGTCCCGGCCCGAAGGGCGTGACGATCGGCATGAGCGCCGAGCAGCTGAAGGCGGCGATGGCCGGTCAGTAAGCCTGGAACGGCTGCGGGGGGATCGACCCTCCGCAGCTATTCCGCCGCCCTGAGCCGCTCAGGCCGCGGCCCGCGCCTCTTCCAGCGCGGTTCGAACCGCAGCTAGAGCATCGGCAGCCTTCTCGCCCTCCGGACCGCCGCCCTGCGCCATATCCGGCCGGCCACCGCCGCCCTGGCCGCCCACCGCCGCTACGGCCCGCTTCACCAGATCGACCGCATTCCACGTCGCGACGAGATCGTCGCTGACGCCGACCGCCACCGTCGCACGCCCATCGTTGACGGCAACGAGCGCGACGACACCCGATCCGATCCGCTTCTTCGCCTCGTCGACCGCGCCGCGCAGCCCCTTGGCCTCGAAGCCGTCGAGCACCTGGCCGACGAACGCCACGCCGCCGACCGTCTCCGGGCCGGCAGGTGCCCCGCCGCTGCCGCCGCCCATCGCGAGCGCCTTCTTCGCCTCGGCCAGTTCACGCTCCAGCCGGCGCTTTTCCTCGAGCAACGAAACGACCCGGCCCGGCACCTCATCCGGCGTGGTGCGCAGCGCGGATGCCGCCTCCCGCAGCTTGTCGTCGCGCGCGGACAGATAGGCGCGTGCGGCCTCGCCGGTCAGCGCCTCGACCCGCCGGACGCCCGACGACACCGCGCCTTCGCCGACCACTTTGAACAGACCGATGTCACCGAGTGCCGCGACGTGCGTGCCGCCACACAGCTCGATCGAATAGGTCTTGCCGCCATCGTCGCTGCCCATGGAGACGACGCGGACCTCGTCGCCATATTTCTCGCCGAACAGCGCCATCGCGCCCATCGCGATTGCATCGTCGGGCGTCATCAAGCGGGTGGTGACGGCACCGTTCTGGCGAATCTTGGCGTTCACCGCCGCCTCCGCGTCGGCGAGCTCGTCCGCGCTCATCGCCGTGGGATGGCTGACGTCGAAGCGCAGGCGATCCGGCGCCACGAGCGAGCCCTTCTGCGTGACATGCGTGCCCAGCCGCTGGCGCAGCGCCTCATGCAACAAGTGGGTGGCGGAGTGATTGGCGCGGATCGCCGACCGGCGCGCCACATCGATCGAGAGCCGGACGGGATCGCCGACCTTGATCTCGCCCGCATTGATCGTCGCATGGTGGACCCACAGCTTGCCGAGCTGCTTCGACGTATCGGCGACGATCGCGGAAAGGCCCGCCTCATTGGCGAGCGTCCCGGCATCGCCGACCTGACCGCCGCTTTCGCCGTAGAACGGCGTCTGGTTCACGATCACGTCCACCTGATCGCCTGACGATGCCTGTTCCACCCGCTTGCCGTCCTTCACCAGCGCAAGGACGACGCCCTCGCCGGTGTCGCTGGCATAGCCGGTGAACTCGGTGGCGCCGACTTCCTCGGCAAGATCGAACCACAGTTCGTCGGAGGCCTTCGCACCCGATCCCTTCCAGGCGGCGCGGGCGGCGCGCTTCTGCTCGGCCATGGCGGCGTCGAAGCCGGCGCGATCGACGCCGAACGCCTGCGCCCGCAGCGCGTCCTCGGTCAGATCGTAGGGGAAGCCATAGGTGTCGTAGAGGCGGAACGCGGTTTCGCCCGGCAGCACGTCGCCCGGCTTCATGCCCGCGGTGGCCTCGTCGAGCAGCTTCAGCCCCTTGTCGAGCGTCTGGCGGAAGCGGGTTTCCTCCTGCTGAAGCGTCGCTTCGATCAACGGCTGGGCACGCACCAGTTCGGGGAAGGCCGCGCCCATTTCAGCCACCAGCTCGGGTACCAGCCGGTGCATCAGCGGCTCCTTGGCACCCAGCAGATGGGCGTGGCGCATCGCGCGGCGCATGATCCGGCGCAGGACATAGCCGCGGCCCTCATTGGCGGGCAGCACGCCATCCGCGACCAGGAAGCCGGAGCAGCGCAGGTGATCGGCGATGACGCGGTGGCTGGCCTTCATCTCGCCATCCGGCGCGCCATGGGTGAGCGCCGCCGACGCCTCGATCAGCGCGCGGAACGTATCGGTATCGTAATTGTCGTGCTTGCCCTGCAGCACCGCGGCGACCCGTTCGAGGCCCATGCCGGTATCGATCGACGGCCGCGGCAGATCGCCGACGATCGTGTCGGCTTCCTGCAAGAACTGCATGAAGACGAGGTTCCAGATCTCGACGAAGCGATCGCCGTCCTCATCCGGCGAGCCGGGAGGGCCACCCGGGATGTGCTCGCCGTGATCGTAGAAGATCTCGCTGCACGGGCCGCACGGACCGTCCGATCCCATCGCCCAGAAATTGTCCTTGGTCGCGATGCGGATGATGCGGTGATCGGGCAGGCCGGCGATCTTCTTCCACAGATCGAACGCCTGATCATCGGTGTGATAGACGGTGGCGGTCAGCTTGTCCGCCGGCAGCCCCCATTCGCGCGTCAGCAGCGTCCAGGCGTGAGTGATCGCCTGTTCCTTGAAGTAATCGCCGAACGAGAAGTTGCCCAGCATCTCGAAGAAGGTGTGATGCCGGGCGGTATAGCCGACATTGTCGAGATCGTTGTGCTTGCCGCCGGCACGGACGCACTTCTGCGAGGACGTGGCGGTGGAATAAGGCCGGGTTTCCAGCCCGGTGAACACGTTCTTGAACGGGACCATGCCGGCGTTGACGAACATCAGCGTGGGATCGTTCTGCGGCACCAGCGGCGCCGAGGGCACGATGCTGTGCCCGGTCGAGCCGAAATAATCGAGAAAGCTGCGGCGGATGTCGTTCGTCGAGGTCATGGCATCGCGACTTAATGGGCGACGCGCGCGGTGACTAGCATTTGTATCGCCGTGGAGGCCTCCCACTACGGACCGAGGCGGAATGAGGCCCGGTCAGACCGGGTGATCAAGGCTGGCCGGGGGCTCGCTGAACCAGCGCGGACCGGCCGGTGTCATGTGAAAGCAATCCTCCAACCGGACGCCGAACCGTCCCGGCAGGTAGATGCCGGGCTCGTTGGAAAAGCACATTCCCGCCGCGAGCGGCGTCGCCTCGCCATGGACGAGGTTCACGGGTTCATGCCCGTCCATGCCGATGCCGTGCCCGGTGCGATGCGAGGTGCCCGGCAGCTTGTAGCGCGGACCATAGCCCCAGCGTTCATATTGCGCACGCACCGTATCATCGACCGCGCCTGCGGGGGTGCCGATGCGCGCGGCGGCGAATGCGATCTTCTGCCCCTGTGCGACCTGATCCCACACCCGGCGCTGCTCGACGCTCACCGTGCCATGCACCCAGGTACGCGACACGTCGGACTGGTAGCCCTGCACCGTGCAGCCGCAATCCATCAGCACCACCTGGCCGTCCGCAACGCGATGCACCTCGCGGCTGCCGTGCGGATAAGCGGACGCCTCCCCGATCAATGCCATCGAGAATTCGGCGTCCCCGCCCAGCGCGCGTGTCGCCGCCGTCATCAGCGCGCCCACCTGCGGCCCGGTCATGCCCTTTTCGACCCGCGGGTGGAGCCAGCGATAGGCGGCAATCGTCACGTCCGTGGCGGCCTGCATCAAGGCGATTTCGGCCGGCGTCTTGATCATGCGGCAGCCCCGCACCACCGGGTTTGCCGAGACGAGCCGTGCATCGGGCAGCGCGCGCCGCAAGCCGTCCACCGCGAAATAGCGCACGGTTTCCTCGATCCCGATCGGACGGGCGGCGAAGCCACGTTCCTTCAGATAATCGGCGATCAGTCGGAGCGGATCCTCATCCTCCTGCCAGACCCGCACCTCCGCGGGAACGGCAAGTGTCTCGCGCACTGACGGTTCCTCGAAAAACGGCGTGACGATGAGCACCTCTCCCTCGACGGGTATCACCGCCGCGGTCAGCCGCTCGCTGCGGCTCCAGCGCACGCCGGTGAAATAGATCTGGCTCGATCCGGGTTCGATCAGCACGGCCCCGATGTTGGCCGCCTTCATCAGCGCCTGCGCCCGGGCCAGCCGCGCGTTACGCTCCGCGGCGCTGATCGGCTGCACCCCGGCCGTCATGTCGGAGAGGCCGGCGAGATCGGGCTCAGCCGCGCGCAAGACGCCGGCAGCCGCGACGAGCGGGAGCCCGGCGGCGGCGGTGAGAAGCGAGCGGCGGGTCGGCGTGAAGGGCATCGTCATCTCTTTCGTCATGCCGAACCCATCCGGGCATCCAGCGTGCGGCAAACCATGGCCGGTGGTATGCGGATGGACGGATGCCGGGACAAGCCCGGCGCGCCGCGACGGCATGCGGGCTTGACCTTGGGCGCTCAATCCCGTTCCTTATGGCGAACCTCGTTCCGTTCGGGCTGAGCCTGTCGACGCCCTGCACCTTTCTTCCGCAAGAATAGGGACGGCCCTTCGACAAGCTCGGGGCGAACCGATGGGGTAAGAAAATTCCGGGAGCACCCATGGCCAAGCGCCTTACGTTGTACATCATGATCGGCCTGGTCGCGGGCATCGTCCTCGGGCTGTCGATCAACGGCCTGGTCGACGATGGGACGCCAGCTTCGGCCGAACGGCTGAGCGAGATCGCGGGATACTTCTCGATCGTCACGGCGGTGTTCCTGCGCCTGATCAAGATGATCATCGCCCCGCTGGTCTTCGCGACGCTGGTCGCGGGCATCGCGCACATGGGGGACACGGCAGCGCTGGGCCGCATCGGCGTGCGCGCGATCGGCTGGTTCATCGGCGCGAGCCTGATCAGCCTGACGTTGGGCCTTATCCTGGTGAACCTGTTTCAACCGGGCGTGGGGCTGGACTTCCCGATCCCGCCCGCGACCGAGGCGAGCGGGGTGGAACAGGCCGCGTTCAACCTGAAGGACTTCTTCACCCACGTCTTCCCCGCGTCCGGCATCGAGGCGATGGCGAAGAACGAGATCTTGCAGATCGTGATCTTCTCGATCTTCATCGGCGTCGCGATCACGGCAGTGGGCGAAAAGGCCGCGCCGCTGGTGCGCGGGATCGAGGCGCTGGTGCAGGTGATGCTGGTCGTCACCAATTACGTGATGCGCCTTGCGCCGCTGGCGGTGTTCGCCGCCGTGACCGGCACGCTGGCCGAGCGTGGGCCGTCGATCATCGGCAACCTGGCCTATTTCATGGGCACCTTCTACCTGGGCATGGTGCTGCTGTGGCTGGTGCTGATCGGCGTCTGCTATGTGGTGGTGGGCCGCCGCACGACCCTGCTGGTCCGCTACATCCGCGAGCCGCTCCTGCTCGCCTTCTCCACCGCCTCGTCGGAGGCCGCCTATCCCCGCACGCTGGAGGCGCTCGACAAGTTCGGCGTGCCGCCGCGCATCGCCAGCTTCGTGCTGCCGCTGGGGTATAGCTTCAACCTCGACGGATCGATGATCTACATGACCTTCGCGACGATCTTCATCGCGCAGGCCTATGGCATCGATCTCAGCCTGGGGCAGGAGATCACCATGCTGCTGGTGCTGATGATCACCAGCAAGGGCATCGCCGGCGTGCCGCGCGCGAGCCTGGTCGTCATTGCAGCGACGCTGGGCTTCTTCGACATCCCCGAGGCAGGGCTGCTGCTGATCCTGGGCATCGACCATTTTCTCGACATGGGGCGCAGCGCGACCAACGTAGTGGGCAACGCCGTGGCGAGCGCCGTCATCGCGAAGTGGGAAGGCAAGCTCGACCCGCTGGAAGGCGATGTGATCGATGGCCCGGTGGCGCCGGCCGGCCATGGCCCGGCGCATCCCACCGACAGCTTTGCCGACACCCCGTCGCTCGAAGGCGATCGGCGCCGGTAAGCCGGGGCCTCCGCTCTCCCTCTTCCAGCGGGGAGCGGGCCGTCAGGCGTAGGCGTAGAGGCCGCCCTTGGCGAGCGCAGCCTGATAGGCGGGGCGGGCGTGCACCTTGTCCAGCCAGGCGATCGTCGCGGGGCGGCCGGCATCAAGACCCCCGCGGCTGCGCGCCGCCTCCAGCGGGAAGCTCATCATCACGTCCGCGGCGGTGAGCGTGTCGCCGGCAAACCAAGAGCGGGTCGCCAGATGCGCCTCAACGAAATCTAGGTGGACGTCGATCATCGGCTGGATGCGCCTCTGCGCCGCCTTGCCGAACAGCGGCACGCGGGTGAGCACCAGCTTCACCAGCAAGGGCGGCATCAACGAGCCTTCCGCATAATGGAGCCAGAAGCGGTAATCGAGCGCGCCGGTCCGGTTGGCGGGCGCCCCGAGCCGGCCATCCGCCTTGTCGACGAGATATTCCACGATCGCGCCCGTTTCCGCGATGACGCGGCGGTCATCGTCCGTGTCCTCGATCACCGGTGATTTGCCGAGCGGGTGGACGCGCTTCAGCTCGGGCGGGGCGAGCATCGTCTTCTTGTTCCGCTCGTAGCGCCTGATCTCATGGGGCAGGCCGAGTTCCTCGAGCATCCACAGCACGCGCTGCGAGCGGGAATTTTCGAGATGGTGGACGATGATCATTTGTCTCTCCCCTGCACCGCGCTTGCGCGCCTGTTCTGCCCTACGCGGCGCGCGCCGTCACGATCCATGCGGCGGCGGGGAAATCAAGCACGTCCCCGCTGACCTGCTCGGCCAGGATGATGCGCAAGCGATCGAGAAGCGCCGCCCGATCCGCGTCGGGCGTCTCGGCGATCATGCGCGACACGGGGCCGATGCGGCGGAAGAAGTCGGCGGCATCAGCCGCCGGGTCCGCCCCCTCGCCGGCGCGGTAGGTGAAATCGGCAGGCCGGATCGCGACGTCGGCAAAGCCGGCGGCGGCGAGCAGATCGGCGACCCGATCGGGATCGGCAAAGGCGAAAGGACCGGGCGTATAGTCCGCCGGCGGATCGAGCCGGCCGCCGAGTGACGCGATGGTCCGCGACGCCCAGGGATTCTCGCCCGGCGAACGGAAGCAGGAGAAGACCAGAGCCGCGGCCGGGCGCAGCGACGCGGCGATACCGCGGTAGGCGGCGGCGGGATCGTCGTAGAACATGACGCCGTGGCGTGACACGGCGAGATCATAGTCGCTGCCCAGCGACTCGGGGACGGCGCCGGTCGCGAAGCTGGCGTTGCCGATGCCGTGCTCGGCCGCGCGACGGCGGGCGACGGCGACGAGCGCGTCGGACAGATCGATGCCGTGAACCTGAAGGCCGGGGCGCGCCGCCGCGAGCGCAAGGCTGGTCGCGCCGGCACCGCAGCCGAGATCCACGGCGACGCCGCTCACCGGCGCGGCGGCGAGAATGGCGGCGTCGAGCTGGCGGCCGAGATCGGCGAAGCTGCGGTCGGTGCGGCGCCATTCGGCCGCCCAGACGTCACCAACGCGGGTCTGCCAATCGGGTGCGGTCGTCATGCCTGGTCCTTTGCTGAACCCGGCGAGGTGTAGCGCACCGCGCCGCGAATGTTGAGGAAGTTGAGACACTGGCACGATCGCGCTGACGGAAATCGGATGTGCGAAGGGCCGATGCCTTTCGGCACCGGCCCTTGTTGCTTGTCGAGCTTTAGCGAGGTGGGCGCTCGTGGCGACGCCCCTCCACCACCAGCCAGCGGCCGGCAGTCCCCCTCCCCGTTCCGGGGAGGCGATCAGACGTCGTCGTCGTCCGAAGGGCCGGCCATCAGCTCTTCGCCCAAGCCCTCCTGGCGGGCGCGGATGGCGCGCTCCAGGCGCTCGGCAAGCTCGGGATTGTCGCGCAGATAGCCTTTGGCGTTCTCGCGCCCCTGACCGATGCGGATCGAATCGTAGCTGAACCACGAGCCCGACTTCTCGACCAGCCCGGCCTTGACGCCGAGATCGATCATCTCGCCGAGCTTGGAGATGCCCTCCCCGAACATGATGTCGAATTCGACCTGCTTGAACGGCGGTGCGACCTTGTTCTTGACCACCTTGACGCGGGTCTGATTGCCGGTCGCCTCGTCACGCTCCTTGATCGAGCCGGTGCGGCGCACGTCGAGGCGGACCGAGGCGTAGAACTTGAGCGCATTACCGCCCGTGGTCGTCTCCGGCGAGCCGTACATCACGCCGATCTTCATGCGGATCTGATTGATGAAGATGACGAGGCAGTTCGAGCGGCTGATCGTGCCGGTGAGCTTGCGCAGCGCCTGGCTCATCAGGCGCGCCTGGAGACCGACGTGGCTGTCGCCCATCTCGCCCTCGATCTCCGCGCGCGGCACGAGTGCGGCGACCGAATCGACCACCAGCACGTCGATCGCATTGGAGCGAACCAGCGTGTCGACGATCTCCAGCGCCTGCTCGCCCGTGTCGGGCTGCGAGACGATCAGTTCGTCGATGTCGACGCCAAGCTTCTTGGCATAGGCCGGGTCGAGCGCGTGCTCGGCATCGACGAACGCCGCCATGCCGCCGCGCTTCTGCGCCTCGGCAATGGCGTGGAGCGCGAGCGTCGTCTTGCCCGACGATTCGGGGCCGAAGATCTCGACGATACGGCCCTTGGGCAGGCCGCCGACGCCGAGCGCGATGTCGAGCCCGAGGCTGCCGGTCGATACCACCTCGACCTTCATCGCCTCCTTCTGGCCCAGCTTCATCGCCGAGCCCTTGCCGAAGGCACGGTCGATCTGCGCGAGGGCGGCGTCGAGCGCCCGCTGACGATCTGTGTTCGCGCTTGCCATGTTGCTGGGGATCACCTTGAGATTGGCGGCCATTGGGTAAGCCCTTTCGCTAGAGCAAGCGCGCGAACCGTTCAACGCGTGTTGGTGATGTATCGCGTTTGTTCCTGGGGAACAAGTGGGGAACGGTGATTTTTCGCACGCCTTTCCTCACCCCGGACTTGATCCGGGGTCCCGCTTTGCGCTGGCGTCCGAGAAGAAGCGGGATCCCGGGTCGAGCCCGGGATGACATGGGGCGGGTCGGCGGTAGCCGTTACTGCGCGCTGGCGACCGTAGTCGAGGTTGGCGAGACCACCGCATTAGAAGCGACCGTGTTGGCCGGCGCGCGGGCGGCGATGCGGACGGCGGGATCGCCCTTCATGCCGGGAAAGCGCGGCCACATGCCCTGCGCCAGGGCCGAGCGGCTGGCGGACTTTTCGCGGCCGGTCTGCCCTTCGTACATCCAATAGTTGCGCAGGACGGTGACGACGTAGCCGCGGGTTTCCCAATAGGGAATGCTCTCGATGTACAGCAGCGGATCGCCGTTATCGCGAACGATCGCATTCCATTCGCCGACCGGCTTGGGACCGGCGTTGTAGGCGGCGATCACCTTGGGCAGCAGGCCCTGCGTCAGCCCCATGTCGCGCAGTCGTTCCAGATGGCGCTGGCCGATATCGATGTTGGTCGACGGGCGGGTCAGCGCACTCTTGTCGACCGAGACGCCGCGCTCGCGCATGTAATCGGTCGCCGCGGCGGGCATGATCTGCATCAGGCCATAAGCGCCGGCAGGCGACACGACCTTGTTGCGAAAACCCGATTCCTGCAGCGTGTGGGCGTAGACCAGCGCCTTGTCGACGCGCCAGCCAGTGTCGGGCGTCCAGTTCGGCGTGGGATAACGCGTGTCCGCAGTGGCGACGAAGCCCTGCGGGCAATTGTGCGCGAGCCACACGACGCTGGCGGGCAGGTTCATCTGCTCCGTCACGCGCACCAGCGAGGCGAACTCCGCCGCCGGGCCGATCTTCGCCTGCTGACGGATCACGTCATCGGCGGCGCCCTCCTCACCGATCTCGATCAGCGCTGCGGCGACGCGGACGTTGGGGCGGCGCTCCAGGCTGGCCCAGTCGCTGGTCACTTTCTGCGGCTTGGCAGCGGTGGTCTGCATGCCGAGCGCCTGGCGCGCGAGTTGGCCATAAAAGGTCTCGCCGAACTGCGCCGCGTTCTTCAACCGCGCCTCGATGCGATCCGGTCGCCCGCACACCATGTCGGCGCGGCTGGCCCAGTAGAGCCCCGCGGCGCGCATGTCGGTATCCCCTGCCCGCGCCGATACCGCCTCGAACCCTTCGGTCGCGGCAGCACAGTCATTCTGCCGCCATGCCGCCAGCGCGGTCGTCCAGCGCGCGTGGGTCGCCCAGTCGCCCTGCCCGCGCGCGGCCTTTTCCCCCATCCGGCGCGCATCGGAATCGAGGCCTTGCAGGAAGTAGATCCAGGCAACCCGCGACTGCCATTCGGTTTCCGCTTCGGGCGTCAGACCGTCGGTATCGTCAAGCAGCGCCTCGGCCTCGCGCCCCATGTCGCCCTTGACATACGGCTCCATCCGGGTGGCGAGATCAGCGGCGATGGCGTCGCTGCGCGTGGCCTTCGCGCGAACGCGGATCGGCGCGCCATCCTGCCAAATCAGGCGCTGCGCCACCGGCAGCTGGGGCAGATCCTCCGCGCCGCGCAGCTTTGCGAGCCGCGCCAGCGTTTCGGCCTGCGGCAGTTCGGGCGCCTCGGTCAGCAGGCGGACCAGCGGCTCCATCTCCACGCGGGGAGAGCCCTTCGCCGTATAAAGCTCGGCCCGGGCATAGCTGTGCAGCGGGCCGGGCGCCATGGCATCAAGACCGATCTGCGCATCCTGCCAGCGCCCATCGCGGATCGCAGCGAAGACGGCGCGATACTGGGTGCGCTGCTCCGACGTCAGTTGCGCGGGGATGGCCGGCTTGGCCGCCAGATCGGGCCGTGCCGGCTCGGCAGCGGCAAGTGCCGGCGCCGCCGCACCAGCAACGGCAGCCATCGACACGGCAGCAAGCAACACCCGGATCACGTCAGTCCCCCCATCAGCATTTGCAGGTCCCTCCATGCCTCGGCCTTGAGCGCAGGGCGTTCCAACAGCATGCGCGGATGGAAGCTCGCGACGGCCTCGGTCATTCTCCCGCCATTATGGTTAAGTGGATGTAAACGCCCACGTCGTTCCATGACGTTCGCCGCCAGGATGGCACGGCTGGCCGCATCACCGAGCACCAGGAGCCGGCGCGGCGCCACCAGCCCGGCATGACGACGGGCGATCTCGCCCAGCCGCGCCTCCATGTCGCGCGGCATGCGACCGGCGATCGGGCGGGCCGCACAGACGCTGGCGAGGTGGACGTCCGCCCGGCTGCGGCCGATCGCCGCCAGCATCCGATCGAACAGG
The DNA here is from genome assembly GCA_042096015.1 of Sphingomonas sp. Taxonomy (GTDB): domain Bacteria; phylum Pseudomonadota; class Alphaproteobacteria; order Sphingomonadales; family Sphingomonadaceae; genus Sphingomonas. The sequence continues at coordinate 10,508 of JBELMF010000008.1, read as the reverse complement.
CGTCCGGCCGCACCGCCCAGCAGCGAATCGGCCGCGTCGCGCTCCGGGCAATCGACCAGGATCATCAGATCGGCGTCGGCAGGCCCGCTGGCACTAACCAGCGGAACGCTCCACGCCGCTTCCGGCGCATCGGAGCCGATCCGCCAGGCGAGCAACGCCTCGATCGTCGCGGGGAGCGCCGCCTGGGGCATGGCGCCCGGCGTCGCGGCAACGACGGCCGACGACGTTACGGCATCCGGGGCTTCCGCCACGAGCCAGTCGAACGGCTCATCGCCGACCAGCACGTCCACACCGGCGTCACGCCACCATTCCAGCGTGCTCGCCGCGGCCTGCCGCCAATCGATGTTCTGATCTGCCCCCATGTCGCTCTTATTAGCGTTATGGTTGACGTAGCGGTCAATTCGCTCGACAGCCGTGAAGGACGGAACGTTGCCGGCATGCGCCCGAACGCGGGGGCGACGAGCCAGCCGGCAGATGGAGAGAGTAATGAGCGAACGCGAGTCCATGCCTTATGACGTGGTGATCGTCGGTGCGGGGCCGGCCGGCCTCAGCGCGGCGATCCGGCTGAAACAGCTCGCGGCGGAGAAAGAGGCCGACATTTCGGTCTGCGTGCTGGAAAAGGGCAGCGAGGTCGGCGCGCACATCCTGTCGGGCGCGGTGATCGATCCGCGCAGCCTGGACGAGTTGCTGCCGAACTGGCGCGAGGATGGCTGCCCGCTGGCCGAAGTGCCGGTGACGGAGAACATCCACTGGGTGCTGACGAAGGGCGGCAAGTTCAACCTGCCGCATCTGTGGACGCCGCCGTTCCTGCACAACAAGGGCACCTATACCGGCAGCCTGGGGAACCTGTGCCGTTGGCTGGCCGGCAAGGCCGAGGAGCTGGGCGTCGAGATCTTCCCCGGCTTTGCCGCGGCGGAGATCCTGTTCCATGAGGACGGGAGCGTGAAGGGCGTCGCGACCGGCGACATGGGCGTGGCGCGCGACGGCACGCACAAGCCCGATTATCAGCCGGGGCTGGAGCTGCACGCCAAATACACCTTCTTCTCCGAGGGCTGCCGCGGGCACCTGTCCAAGGAGCTGATGCGCATCTTCGACCTGCGCGCCGATTGCGACCCGCAATCCTATGGCCTGGGCATCAAGGAATTGTGGGACATCGACCCTGCGCTGCACCAGCCAGGCAAGGTGATCCACACGCAGGGCTGGCCGCTGAGCGAGAGCGACACCAACGGCGGCGGCTGGATCTATCACCAGGCGAACGGGCAGGTAAGCCTCGGGCTGGTGACGTGGCTCAATTACTCCAACCCCTATGTCTTCCCGTTCGCGGAAATGCAGCGGTGGAAGACGCATCCGGAGATCGCCGCGCTGCTGAAGGGCGGCAAGCGCGTGAGCTATGGCGCGCGCGCGATCTCGGACGGCGGGCTGCAGTCGATCCCCAAGCTCGTCTTCCCGGGCGGGGCGTTAATCGGTGACAGCGCGGGCTTCCTCAACGTGCCGCGGATCAAGGGTACGCACACGTCGATGAAGAGCGGCATGATGGCCGCAGAGGCCGCGGCCGACGCGATCCTGTCGCAGCGCCAGGGCGACGAGCTTTCCGCCTATCCCGCCGCTTTCGAGGCATCGTGGGTGAAGAAGGAGCTGTCGATCGTCCGCAACGTCGCGCCGCTGGTGAAGAAATTCGGCGACTTCATGGGATCGGGCATTGCCGGCATCGCGATGTGGATGGAGCATTTCGGCCTCAAGTGGCCGTTCACCATGAAGCAGCACGCAGACCATGAGACCTTGTGGCGCAAGGACATGGTCAAGAAGATCGACTATCCCAAGCCCGACGGCGTGCTGACGTTCGATCGGCTTTCCTCGGTGTTCCTGTCGAACACCAATCACGAGGAGGACCAGCCGGTCCACCTGACGCTGAAGGACCCGGACGTGCCGGTCGAATACGACCTGCCGCTGTATGACGAGCCGGCGCAGCGCTACTGTCCGGCGGGCGTGTACGAGATCGTCGGCGAGGAGACGGGCGATCCCAAGTTCGTGATCAACGCGCAGAATTGCGTCCACTGCAAGACGTGCGACATCAAGGACCCGACACAGAACATCAACTGGGTGGTGCCGGAAGGTGGGGGTGGCCCGAACTATCCGAACATGTAGAATGGGTGCGTGACCTTCGATCCCCGGTTCTTCAATCGCCGTCACCCCGGCCTTGAGCCGGGGTCCCGCTTTTTCCCGACGGTGGCAGAAGAAGCGGGATCCCGGCTCAGGGCCGGGGTGACGGGCGTTCTGGTGGCGGCACTTGCCTCCCTTGCCGCCCTGCCCGCTCACGCCCGCACGCCGGATCTGCTCGCGTACATGCAGGCGCGGGCGGCGGAGGGTGACGGCGCCTCGCAGCTCGCCGCCCGGCGCTACGCCGATGCGCTCGCAGCCACGCCGGGCGACACGACCGTTGCCGCTTATGCCTATCGTGAGGCGATCGCGGCGGGAGACCTGACGCTCGCGCTGGAGTCTGCGGGCGCACTGGGCAGCGCCGCGCCGCCCGATGCGGACCTGCTGATCCTGGCAAGCGCCGCCGCCCATCACGATCTCGCCGCGGCGGATGCGGCGATCGGCCGGATCGGCAGGGGGCAATTCGGGGTCATGGCGGCGCCGCTGGCGGCATGGGCGGCGTTCGAGCGGGGCGAAAACCCGTTGCCGCTGCTTGCCGCAGCGCGCGAGGACACGGTCGCACGGCGCTTCGCGGGCGAGGCACGGGCGCTGATCCTGATCGCGCAAGGCCATACGGCCGAAGGTCTGGCGACGCTGCGGGCGTTGCTGGGCACCGGCCAGGCGAGCGAGGACCTGCGCATCATCGCCGCCCGGCTGCTGATCGGCATGGGGCGGGCGGCGGACGCGAAGACACTGCTCGCGGGCGACGCGGCGCCGGTCGCCGCGATGCGCGCGCACCCCGGTGACGGGGCGAAGCCGTCGCTGGCCTTCGGCGTCTCGGCCCTGTTCACCCGCATCGCGACCGATCTGATCACCGGACCACCGGGCCCTCTGCCGCTGGTGCTGGCACAGGCGGCCGTGATGGCCGATCCGGGCAACGATCGCGCGACGCTGCTGCTGGCCTATGCGCTGGCCCGCAACGAGCAGAGCGCGCGCGCACTCGCCACGCTGGCCCGGATCGGCACGGACAGTCCCTATGCCGAGGCGGCGGCCGGCGGACGAATCCAGATCCTGGCCGCCGCCGACCGCACCGATGAGGCACTGGCGCAGGCCGAGGCGCTCGCCGGGAGCGGCGAGGCGGCGGCGCTGCAACGTTATGCCGACCTGCTGATGACCGCCGATCGGCCCGCCGAGGCGGCCCCGGTCTATCGGCGGATCATCGATGGCGAGGGCCGGGCCGACTGGGCGGCATGGATGCAATATGGCGCGGCACTGGACGAGGCGGGCGACTGGCCGCGCGCCCACGTGGCGCTTGCGCAAGCGGTGAAGCTGGCGCCGGAAGAGCCGCTGGCACTAAACTATCTGGGCTATGCGCAGATCGTGCATGGCGAACCGGTCGGCCCCGCACAGGCGTTGCTGGAGAAGGCGAGCAAGCTGAAGCCCGAGGATGCCGCGATCACCGATTCGCTCGGCTGGGCCTATTATCTCGCCGGCGAGCCGCGCCGCGCGCTGCCGCTGATCGAGCGCGCGGCGGCCGCCTCACCCACCGATGTCGAGGTGAACGAGCATCTCGGCGACGTTTACTGGGCGGTCGGCCGGCGGGTCGACGCGCGCTACGCCTGGCGGGCGGCGCAGGTGGTGGCGGAAGAGGATAGCACAGCGCGGCTGGCGGCGAAGATCGCCAACGGGCCAGCGCCGCGGCCGTGATCTCGCCGGACGTGATCGTCGAGCGGGCGCCCGCCAAGCTGAACCTTGCGCTGCACGTGCGACGGCGGCGCGCGGACGGCTATCATGACATTGAGACCCTGTTCGCCTTCTGCCGCGACGGCGACGTGGCGACGGTGGCGGACGCGGCGGCGGACAGTTTCGCGATCACGGGGCCGTTTGCGGGGGCACTGGGCGGTGATTCGCCTGACCAGGAGACCAGAATCCCGCCCCATCGTCACCCCGGACTTGATCCGGGATCCCGCTGCCTGGCCCCGTCGTCAGAAGAAGAAGCGGGACCCCGGATCAAGTCCGGGGTGACGGGTAAGGGATGGGTCCATGATAATCTCGTCACGCGCGCCGCGGATGCCTTCCGCGATGCGTTCGGCATCGCGCAGCGGCATGCGATCGTGCTCGAGAAGAACCTGCCGGTCGCCTCGGGGATCGGCGGCGGTTCGGCTGATGCCGCGGCGACGCTGCGGGCGCTGGCGCGGCGCCACGGCATTGCCGCCGACGACCCGCAACTCGCCACGATCGCCGCCGACCTCGGGGCCGACGTGCCCGCCTGCCTTGCGGGTCGCACCGCCTTCGGCACCGGCAAGGGCGATGCGCTCGCCCCGCTGGAAGGATGGAGCGACACGCCGGTGCTGCTGGTGAACCCCGGCATCGGCGTTTCCACCGCGGCGGTGTTCAAGACCTGGGACGGCGTCGATCGCGGCGCGCTCGATCCGGCCGACCCATGTGGCGGGCGCAACGACCTTGAACCCCCTGCCCGCGCGCTGGCACCGGCGATCGATCGCGTGGTGTCGCTGCTCGCCGCGCAGCCCGGCGCGACGCTGGCGCGAATGTCGGGATCGGGAGCGACATGCTTCGCACTGTTCGACACGCTGGCCGGCCGCGATGCCGCCGATGCCGCGATCGCCGCAGCGGCGCCCGACTGGTGGCGGCTCGCCACGACGCTGGCGTGATCGCGCTCGACCAGCAGGGTGGCGTCACCCGGCTGACGCTCGACCGGCCCGCCCGGCGTAACGCCATGGCGACCGAACATTGGCTGGCCCTGGCCGATGCCGTGGCGCGCATTCCGTCCGATGCGCCGGTGGTGCTGCTGCGCTCGGCCGCGCCGGGCATCTTCTCGGCCGGCGCGGACCTTGCCGAGGTCGCCCTGCTGCATGCGGAGCCGGCGTTGCGCGCGCCCTTCCGCCGGGCTTTGCGCGCCGGGGTGGATGCGGTGGCGGCGCTGCCGATGCCGGTGGTTGCGGCCATCGAAGGCGGATGCCACGGCGCCGCGGTGGCGCTGGCGCTTGCCGCGGATGTCCGGGTCGCCAGTACCGACGCCCACTTCGCGCTGCCGCCCGCACGGCTGGGCATCGCTTATCCGGCCGAGGATATCGCGCGGCTGGCGACGCTGGTCGGCTCGGGACAGGCGGCGCGGCTGCTGTTCACCGCCGAGACGATCGACGCGGCGGAGGCGCAGCGGATCGGGCTGGTCGACACGATCGGCGACGGAGCAGAGGTGGCACGGCTGATCGCCGCCAACGATCCAGCCGCGCTGGTCGCGCTCAAGGCGATGCTGCGCGATCCTGCCGATCGCACGCATGCCCGCACGTTCGAGGACAGCTTCGCCAGCGCGCGCCTCGGCGCCGCCACCAAACGCTATCGTTGATCGCGGTCGGTTGATCGCGTCGGCGGCACGCGCGATAGCAGCGCTATGCCGATCGACGAGAGCCGCCCGTTCACCCCCGTCCGAATTGCGGTGCTGACCGTGTCCGACACGCGCAGCCTGGCCGAGGACCGCTCCGGTGACACGCTGGTCGCGCGGCTCGCCGAGGCGGGGCACGTGCTGGCCGAGCGCGCGATCCTGCGCGACGATGCCGATGCGATCGTCGCGCTGCTCCATCGCTGGATCGACGACGAGAGCGTCGACTGCGTGATCACCACCGGCGGCACCGGCGTGACGGGGCGCGACGTGACGCCCGAGGCTGTCGAGCGGGTCGCTGACAAGATGATCCCCGGCTTCGGCGAGCTGTTCCGCTGGCTGTCGTTCAAGACGATCGGCACCTCGACGGTGCAGTCGCGCGCCTGCGCCTGCGTCGCGCGGGGCACCTATATCTTCGCGCTGCCCGGCTCGACCGGCGCGGTGAAGGACGGGTGGGACGGGATCCTCAGGGACCAGCTCGACAGCCGCCACAGGCCCTGCAACTTCGTCGAGCTGATGCCCCGGCTGATGGAGCGGTGAGCGGAGTTCGCGACCTCCCCTTCGTCATCCCGGACTTGATCCGGGATCCCGCTTCTTCTTCTCCGACCCGCGTCGGAACAGGCAGCGGGACCCCGGATCAAGTCCGGGGTGACGGACGATCTGAGGCACCACCGTATTTCCTTTGTCTTCCATGCTGTTCTGATCGCACGACCTGATTGGTCCGCGCGATGACCGATGCCGTTCTGCCTTCTACCGACCAACCCGACTTCGTCGTCGTCGACGTGGAGACCGCCTGTTCGCGGGTGAGCAGCATCTGCCAGATCGGAATCGTCGGCTTTCGTGGCGGCGTGGAAGTCTTCGCCTATGAGACATTGGTCGACCCGTGCGATGAATTCTCGCCGTTCAACACGCGCATCCACGGGCTGTGCGAAGACCACGTCATGAACCAGCCGACCTTTGCCGAGGTGCATGCGGCGGTGGACGCGCATCTCGGCGGGCGCGTGACGGTGGCGCATTCGATGTTCGACAAGGGGGCGCTCGCGGCGGCGTGCCTCGTCCATGAGCGCGCGCCGATCGACGCGACGTGGCTCGACAGCGTGCGCGTGGCGAAGCGCGCCTGGCCCGACCTGCCGAGCCACCGGTTGAACGCGCTCGCCAAGTTCCTGGGGTTGCGGCACCGGCATCACGACGCGCTGAGCGATGCGCGCGCCGCCGGCCTGGTGATCGTGCGCGCGATCGATCACACCGGCATCGACCTTGCCGGCTGGCTCAATCCCGCGACCTTCCGCACCGCCGCCGCGCCCAAGCCCGCGCCCGACGGGCCGCTGAAGGGCGAGCGGGTCGCGATCCTGGGCGCCACGCGATCGAGCACGCTCGGCCAGTGGCTGGCGGACGCGGGGGCGCGCGTCGTCGCATCGGTGGGCACCAGTTCGACCTTGCTGGTGATCAGCAACGACCAGCCCTATGGCCGCTTCGTCCATGCCAGCCCGGCGCACAAGCGCGCGCAGGAACTGCAGGCCGCCGGATCGCAAATCGAGATCGTGTCGGAGGACGCGCTGCGGGCGCGAGTCGCCGCCGCCGGCTGAGCCGGGCGTGCGGTTGAAATTGCGTGAAATCTCTGGTCGGGGCGACAGGATTCGAACCTGCGACCCCCACACCCCCAGTGTGATGCGCTACCAGGCTGCGCTACGCCCCGACCGAGACGCGCGGCCCTACGCGGGGTCCGCGCGTCATGCAAGCGCCAATCAGATCAGCTTGCGCCAATGCTGCCCGTCCCAGGCGTCGATCGACATGGCGGACGGCGCATGCGCGCGCAGCGCACGGCCGAACGCCTTCTGATGCTCGGCCTGGCCGTGCGCGCCCAGCGCCTCGGGGCTGGCCCAGCGCTCGGCGACGCGCACCAGATCGGGATCGGCGGCGTCGAAGGCGAAACTATATTCCTCGCACCCTTCCTCGGTCTTCACCACCGCGGCGTGGTCGGCAAACAGCTTGGCGGCCTTGGCACCTTCGCCGGCGCCCAGCTTGATCGTGCCCATTACCAGGATCGTCATCACCCCTCCTTTGCGTATCGTTGTCGTCCGCACTCCCTTATCACGCCGGCGAGTTGCGCCAAGCCTGCGGCAATGGTAGCGGCGCACGCTTCAAACGGGGTCCGTGCGCGGGCCCCGCGACTCCTATGCACGCAAGGACGGCATGTTCATCTCTCCAGCTTATGCCCAGGCGGCGAATGGCGCGCAGGCGCAGGGCGGCTTAGCGGGCTTCATCAGCCTCGCACCGCTCGTCCTGGTGTTCATCGTCTTCTATTTCCTGATGATCCGCCCGCAGCAGCGCCGCATGAAGGCGCTGCAGAATGCCGTCGCCGCTGTGAAGAAGGGCGACAGCGTCGTCACCGCCGGCGGGCTCGTCGGCAAGGTGACCAAGGTGGAGGACGCGATCGTCGAGGTGGAGATCGCCCCCAACACCCGCGTGCGCGTGGTCAAGGCGACGCTCGCCGAGGTGACCCCGCTGGGCGCCAAGCCGGCGAATGACTGAGGCGACGCGCTAAGATGCTCGATTTCCCGCGCTGGAAGGTCGTCTCGATCTGGCTGACGATCATCGTTCTCGTCGGCCTGGCGATCCCCAGCCTGATCCCGCAGCGGATCACCGATCAGTGGGGCTTCAACCCGCCGCGCATCAACCTCGGCCTCGACCTTGCCGGGGGCAGCTATCTGCTGCTCGAGGCGGACGTGAACGAAGTCGCCGCGACCCGCATCGAGGCGATGCGCGAGCAGGTGCAGACCGAGATGCGCCGCCAGGATCCGCGGATCGAGATCGGCGACATCTCGACGCGCGGCGGGCGCCTGTCGTTCCTGCTGCGTGATCCGACGCAGGTCGATGCGGCGCGCGAGCGGCTGCTGGCGATCACCGGCGGCGGCGTGGGCATGACCGGCCAGCGCGAATGGGACCTGCAGGTCGTCGACACCAGCCGCATCGTGCTGACGCCCACGCAGGCCGGCCTCACCCAGGCGGTCGATACCGCGATGGGCGACGCCACCGAAGTGGTGCGCCGCCGCATCGACGAGCTCGGCACGCGCGAGCCGACGATCATCCGCCAGGGTTCGAACCGCATCGTCGTGCAGGTGCCGGGGCTGCAGAACCCGCAGGCGCTGAAGGATCTGCTGGGCAAGACCGCACGGCTCGAGTTCAAGCTGGTCGACGTTTCCGCCACGCCGCAGCAGCTGGCCAGCGGTCAGGCGCCGGCGGGAAGCCAGGTGCTGCCCTATCCGAACAATCCGTCGGGCATCCCGTTCATCGCCGTCAAGCGATCGGCGATCATCACCGGCGACGAGCTGTCGGATGCGCGCCAGGAATTCAGCCCGCAGACCAACGAGCCGCAGGTCGCGATCACCTTCGACAGCCAGGGCGGGCGCAAGTTCGCGCGGGTGACGACGGAGAATGTGAACAAGCCGTTCGCGATCATCCTCGACAATCAGGTGATCTCGGCGCCCAATATCAACGAGCCGATCATCGGCGGCCGCGCGCAGGTGTCGGGCAGCTTCACGGTGGAAAGCGCCAACCAGCTGGCCATCGCCCTGCGATCGGGCAAGCTGCCGGTGGCGTTGAAGGTGGTGGAGGAATCGACCGTCGGGCCTGACCTGGGCGCCGATTCGATCCGCGCCGGCATCCTCGCCTCCGCCGTCGCGGTGGCGCTGGTGGTGGCGTTCATGCTCGTCACCTACGGCCGGTTCGGCGTCTATGCGAACCTGGCCGTGGTCATCAACGTGTTCGTCATCGTCGGCGTGCTGGCGCTGATCAACGGCACGCTGACGCTGCCGGGCATCGCCGGCTTCGTGCTGACGATCGGCACCGCGGTGGACGCCAACGTGCTGATCAACGAGCGCATCCGCGAGGAGCGGCGGCGCGGCCGATCCGTCGTCCAGGCGGTCGAACTCGGCTATACCGAGGCCAGCCGCACGATCTTCGAGGCGAACATGACCCACGCCATTTCCGGCATCATCATGTTCCTGCTGGGCTCCGGCCCGGTGAAGGGCTTCGCGGTGGTGCTGCTGATCGGCATCGCGACCAGCGTGTTCACCGCCGTGCTGTTCACCCGCATGCTGACCGCGCAGTGGCTGCGGCGGGCGAAGCCGAAGACGATCAACATATGATGGGCGTGCTCTTCTTGCTTCTCTCCCGCTTGCGGGAGGGGCTGGAGGAGGGCCTGTCATTGTCGCTGCGTGGGAGGACAGCCCCTCCCCTAGCCCCTCCCGCAAGCGGGAGGGGGACTTATATCGCCCCGGCCGATGGCATGACGGGGAACGGAAGAATCCTATGCGCCTGCTGAAACTCGTCCCCGACAACACCAACATCGATTTCGTCCGCCTGCGCGGGCTCGCGTTCGGACTGACGCTGCTGCTGTCGGTGCTGGCGATCGGCCTCACGGTCAGCCGCGGCCTCAACTTCGGCGTCGATTTCGAGGGCGGGCTGATGATCGAGGAGAAGTTCGCCTCCCCGCCCGATCTCGATCGGGTGCGCGCGGTCGTTGATGCCCAGGGCCTGGGCGACGCCTCGCTGCAGCAATTCGGCGACCCGCGCACCATCACCGTGCGCCTGCCGATCCAGGAGGGCGCCGACGAGGGCGCCACCAACGCGGCGGTGAAGAAGGTGGAGACGGCGCTGGGACAGGCGTTCCCGGGCGCGACGTTCAGCCGCTATTCGACGGTATCGGGCAAGGTTTCGGGCGAGCTGATCCGCAACGGCGTACTCGCCGTCGTCCTGTCGATCCTGGGCATCGGCCTGTTCGCGATCGTACGCTTCGAATGGCAGTTCGGCGTGTCCACCATCGCCGCGATCGTCCACGATCTTCTGATGACGCTCGGCTTCTTCGCGCTGACGCAGTTCGAGTTCGACCTGAACATCGTCGCCGCCGTGCTGACCATCATCGGCTATTCGATCAACGACAAGATCGTGATCGACGACCGTATCCGCGAGA